>CALFOS010000124.1 GCA_937919725.1 uncultured Fluviicola sp.
GCTGTCGACAGGAAATTGTGCTACGCAATAGAACGCGCCTCGTGGCATCGGACAAAAGACTCCGTCGATGGCGTTCAATCCGTTCACCATGATGTTGCGGCGTTCCACATATTCGGCTACCACGTCATCAAAATACGATTGAGGTGTTTGAAGCGCTGCTTCTGCAGCAACTTGGTCGATGGTTGGTGGCGATAAGCGCGCTTGACCGAATTTCAAAGCAGCTTTCATTACTTCTTTATTCTTCGAAACGATGCACCCAATTCGTGCTCCACACATCGAATAACGCTTCGAAACGGAGTCGATCATGATCACGTTCTCATCGATTCCTTCTAGGTTCATTACCGAAAATGGAATGGCACCGTCGTAGCAAAATTCGCGGTAAACTTCGTCGGCAAACAGGTACAAATCGTGCTTTTTAACTAGGTCACGCAATTTTTGAAGTTCTTCCTTCGAGTATAAATATCCTGTTGGATTCCCTGGATTGCAAATCACAATCGCTTTAGTTTTCGCCGTAATTTTCTTTTCAAATTCTTCGACCGGAGGCAAGGCAAATCCGTCGTTGATGTACGCTGTAACAGGAATTACGGCCAATCCAGATGCCACAGCAAATCCGTTGTAGTTTGCGTAAAATGGTTCTGGAATAATCACTTCGTCGCCAGGGTCACACGTCGACATAAATCCAAACGTCAATGCTTCCGATCCGCCTGTAGTGATGATAATATCTTCGGACAGCACATTAATTCCGATCTTCTGGTAATACTTCGCTAAATTATCTCTATAGGATTGAAATCCCGCAGAATGACTGTATTCTAATACCTTTTGATCGAAATTACGAATGGCATCTAATGCAACTTGCGGGGTTTCAACATCGGGTTGACCAATGTTCAAATGGAACACTTCCTTGCCAGCCGCTTTCGCCTTTTCGGCGAAAGGAACCAATTTTCGGATAGGAGATTCTGGCATGAATGCTGCCTTACGAGATATAGTTGGCATAATAGAATTTTTCGGCGAATTTAATCAGAAAGTTGCAGTTCACCGAATTCCAGTAATATTTTGTTTCTTTGATTCTATGAATGGTATGTTTTATCAGTTTTTCATCTGCCTTGGATTGATTTTTGTTAGCTGCGAAGTTGTTTCAGATCCAGTTGTAGCTCCTGATTCAGCTGAATATCCAGCTCGGAGTGAGGAAATCGAACAAGATTCGATCAAGGGTGTGAAAAATGCCGCTGTCACTTCGGGATACATGAAAGCGTTTGGTTTGGTGGATATTTTGAATGTTGATCCTACCATTCGAGTCGATTTGCGCTATGCATCGAGCAATAATTTCATGGGACACGTGCTCTACGATACGCTTAATGCACTTTATTTGCAGGAAGATGTGGCTGAACGAATTGCCAAATGTCAAGTTTATCTGCAATCGAAATTCGCCTCTTATTCCTTATTGATATATGATGGTGTACGTCCGCTCCAAGTTCAACGCGAAATGTGGAACGCACTTGATACTGTGCCCGTTGCATTGCGTGGAAAATTCGTTTCTAATCCTTCCTACGGAAGTGTTCACAACTTCGGAGCTGCAGTGGATTTAACCATCTGCGACTCAAAAGGAATTCCCCTCGATATGGGTGCTGGCTACGACGATTTTCGTGAACTTGCGTCTCCGAGCATGGAGTGGAAGTTCATTCAATCAGGAGAATTGACCGAACAACACATCACCAATCGAAAATTGCTGCGTGAGGTAATGACCTCCCAAGGATTCCGAAATATCCCGAGTGAATGGTGGCATTTTAATGCGTGTTCACGTGCTAATGCTGCTGCGAAATATCGCAAATTGATTTATGAGAGTGGAGTGAGGTAGGATTATGGGATTGTTGGAGTGCTATGCACTTGAATTGTTGGATATGCTCTCGGGATGACGATCGAGTTTTTCGATGATGAAATAATTCGACTCAATTCGTAATGAGTAAATCCAACATTCCAACATTCCAACAATCCAAATCTCTATCTCAACTTAAACCTTATCCCCACAAATCCCCTCAATCCCTGATTGGGTCCAT
>CALFOS010000125.1 GCA_937919725.1 uncultured Fluviicola sp.
GAGAGCGCGCGATAAGAAATACACTGATTTGATGGCCTCTGCCGAAACACTAGCAACGAAGAAAAGTTATAAGGAAGCAATCACTGATTTTGAAAAAGCAAAAAACGCGAAACCAAGTGAAACAGCTCCGAAAATTCGAATTGAGGACATGAATCGCTTGCTCAAAGGCGCTTCGTCAGTGAATCAGAAAGAGGAACTCTACAAAGATTACATGCGCAAAGGTCAAGCGGCTGTGGTAGGGGAGAAATTTGTTGAAGCACTCGGGCATTATCAAAATGCACTTTCGGTTAAAGAAGGGGACCAAGAGTCGAAAGACAAAGTAGACGAAATTCAACAAATTCTGGACAATCTAGCAAATTCTGATGCAGAGAAATTGGCGAAGAAGAACAAATACGACGCCCTCATCAAAGAGGCAAATAGCTTGTTCTCACAAAGCAAATACAGAGAAGCGAAAGCTCAATACGATCTCGCACTTTTTGTAGACCCTTACAGCGGTTACGCCAAAGAACGCAGTGATGATTGCGCTAAATTGATGAGTTCTGAAGCCGGCAAAGAAGTAGAAGAGCAATATAAAAAATTAATTGGAATCGCGGATAAGAATTTCAATGAATTAAACTGGGAAAAAGCGAAGGAATACTACAATCGCGCTATCACGATGAAAAAATCGGATCCTTATCCTAAGAAGAAATTGGATCAAATTGATGTCATTCTGAATCCAACCATCGTGCAGTCTCAAAAATTGGAGTCGCTCGGCGATCCGTTCGATGGGACCATTGAAGATGGTGGATTTTTGGTGATGAGTGATTCTGAAAAGAAAAGATTCAATAAAGCGTCACAGATCCAGCAGGAAATCGACAAAGTCAATTACGAGTCTTCAGGTCTCGCTAAAGAGAATCAGTATAATCGCCTCGATGCACAAAACGAAATCTACGCGATTTGGAGCAAAGTAGCCGTTTCTACAGACAATTCTGAGGATGTACGCAAGGCAAATGTCGAAAAATTGAGACAAAGCGAAGTGATCCGACAAAATGTAGAAATGAACAACTTGGCTTTCGAGAAAGGTGAAAACCTTGCAGCACAAGGGCAGTTGAATTCTGTAAAAGAGGAACAAGCACTCGATTACTTGAAAGGTAGCGTGAAACGCGAGGAAAATGCTGATATAATGCATAATTATCAAGTTGCACAGGAGAAAGAAACGATCAATCAAGGATCAGTTTATACTCAGAAACACTACGATACAGACGATGCAATGAGTAAGGTAGCTTTCCGTGTGGATGCCGAAGTAAAAGATGATTACGACGATCGATTGGAAATTGAGAGCAAAGTGAATGCAGCGTCGGATCATTCTACTCTTGTCAGCGAATCGCTCAGCACAAGTAAATACGATGACACGCAACGCCAAAAAGCTGGGATTGATATCGCTAATGCAAATGCAAGTACGCAAGCTCAAGTGCACAGCGAAGCGCCTGGCGAGAACAACCAAAAAGTGAAGTCCATTAAAAGTGATGCAAATGAAGTTGCGCTTGGATACATGCAACAAAAAGATGAACATACGAAAGTTGTGAATGAGCAAATTGTGGATGTTAGACGCAAAGTGATTGACGATAACGAAGGTTTCGACAAAGTGAGAACTGAAGCGAATGATCGTTTGAAAGATCTGCAATCGGACCATGTTAAGGCAGAAGGCATTGCACGTGAGGGAGAAACAGAAAAATACAGAGACAATAAAGCGCGAATTGATTCGGAAGAAGAGAAACGCAAGGTGGTGACGGATCAAGCTAATGAAGCGATGAGCGAGAAAATTGCTTATGTAGAAGCGCAAGATCTATCGGCGCGTGCTGCAACAAGCCAAGGTGAACTTTCGGATGAAGAAGAAAGATTGAACGCGCGCAAGAAAGTGGAAGCCGAAAGCATTGCTCAGTCGAATAAATCAATTGACGCAGCCAAAGCAAGTAGCGACAACACCGAAACCCTCAAAGATGTGAAGCTTACCAAGGACGCCAAACAAAGCGCTGAAAATGCGGAACAACGGGAGAAAAACCTTTCGACACAGCAAGACCTCAACAAAGTATCGTCGGAGCCTAAGCCGAAAGTGATAATCGCGAACTCCCTCGGACAGGAATATCCAGAAGGAGTGAGTCAGGAGTCGTTTACACGTAAGGACGAATCGGGCTTGGTAACTACGGTAATCACGCGTAGAATTGTGGTGATCGAAGGTCACGCGAACGTTTATGTGCGCACGCAAACTTCACAAGGAATTACTTATTCTAAAAACGACAACCCGAGTCTTCAACATGTTTGGAACAGTGAAACGCAAGGCCCAGATTTGGTCCGTCATTATTAGTAGTACGCTTGCTCTTTTCAGCTGTACATCGCAGATGGAATCAACTACTGAAGCGAAATATATCCGAGGCGAAACGCAAGGTACAACCTACGAAATTATCATTGCTGATGCAGAGGTAAATGTTACCAAAGCGGAAATCGATTCGCTCTTAGCGATGTTTGATGCTTCTTTGTCAACGTACATCACGACCTCTAAAATTAGTTCGCTTAACGCCGCACCAGAGGTCATCCAAGTGGTAGATTCGTCAGGATTCTTAAAGTCCTGCTACCTCCAAAGCGAGAAAGTATTCTTGGCAACAAATGGCGCGTTCGATCCTTCGGTATTTCCTCTCGTGAAAGGTTGGGGATTTATGGACAAGGTGGAAACGCCGCTCAGTCAATCGGAAGTGAATGAATTATTGAAAGATGTGGGCTTCAACGAGCACCATACCATCAATTTCAAAGGTGACACGATCCTTCTCTCTAAAACAAATCCCAGTTTCAAACTCGATTTCAATGCGATTGCTCAAGGCTATTCTGTGGATGTGTTGGCTGATTTTCTCACGGCACGTGGTCACAAGAACTTCTATGTTGAAATTGGGGGTGAGTTAGTGCTCCGCGGACGAAATATCGAAGGCGAGAACTGGCGAATCGGTATCGATGTTCCCACCGAAAATAGCAAAACGCACGAAATAGAAAACATCGTTCAATTCACCGATCAAGCCATCGCTACAAGTGGGAATTACCGAAAGTTTTACGAAAAAAATGGCAAAAAATATGCGCATTTCCTCAACCCAAAAACAGGATTTCCCGTTCAGCATTCCTTATTGAGTGTCAGCGTAATTGCTCCAAATTGCGCCACCGCTGATGCCTATGCAACTGCCTTTATGGTTATGGGCGCAAAAGAAACCTTGGAATTTGTGGAAAAGCATTCTGAATTAAAGTTGGAAGTTTACCTACTCGAATCCAATGGGAAAAGCGGTTTCAAACGCTCCATGAGCAAGGGATTTCAGTCCTATTTGAAAAAATCGTAGGTTTTCATCAAGTCCATGTGGGAAATTCGCGAAGTGCGTCTTCATCGGCCTTCAAAATTCCCGTACCTTCATCAAAAGTGTTGAAATGAAAGAAAATAAAATCGTGCGAATGTTACTCATGTTGCTCACCCTCGTTTTTGGTGGACTCATCATCGCTTATTATTGGAACGTTGAAGCTTGGCGAGACATGGAAACAGTTCCGCTCTACGTTATGATTTTTGCACTCGCCTACATTCTCACGCAAATTGGTCGACGGTATTTGTCGAGTTCAAAAAAATGGTGGGATTGGTTCTACTACATCGCGCTCATCGCCATGATTCTCCCCATTTTCTTCGGTACTCCTGAACACCAAACGCTCTTCAACTACATCACCGATTTCGGCACGATATTCTTCGTAATTCCAACCCTGCTCGACGGGCGCGAGCTCAACCGAAAATCAGACTGAGATGAATGTACACTTTATTGCAATTGGCGGAAGTGCCATGCACAATTTGGCGATCGCGCTTTCACGAAAAGGCGCACACGTTACAGGATCGGATGACGAGATTTTTGAACCATCAAAATCGCGCTTGGATCGACAAGGAATTTCACCCGAAACGATCGGCTGGGACGCGAACAAAATTACTTCTTCACTCGACGCAGTGATCCTCGGAATGCACGCCCGCGCAGACAATCCCGAATTGGCGAAAGCAACAGAGTTGGGAATCCCCATCTTTTCCTATCCAGAATATTTGTACGAGCAAAGCAAAGATAAATTCCGAGTAGTGATAGGCGGTTCGCACGGAAAAACAACCATCACGTCCATGCTCTTGCACGCCATCAACGAAATCGGCATCAACGTCGATTACATGGTGGGAGCGCAACTCGAAGGCTACGATTGCATGGTGAAATTGTCGGACGATTCAAAAATTATGATCCTCGAAGGAGATGAATACTTGAGCTCGCCCATCGACCGACGACCAAAATTCCATTTGTACAAACCGAATGTGGCCATCATCAGTGGCATTGCCTGGGACCATATCAATGTTTTCCCAACTTTCGAGAATTATGTGGAGCAGTTCGATTTGTTCTGCAAGGAAATTGTGGATGATGGCAAATTGATCTACAATTCGGAGGATGATGAAGTTAAGAAATTGGGTGAAAAATGGAAAGGAATCATCGACACAATTCCATATCAAACACCGAATTACACCGTCGAACAAACGGGAACGTGTTTGCAGCGAGATGGAAAAGATTATCCGCTGCAAATTTTTGGTCAACACAACCTCCAAAACCTCATGGGAGCCATGCACCTCGCTGCGGAAATTGGAATTGAAAACGATGCATTTCTCTCAGCAATGTCGAGTTTCAAGGGAGCCGGAAAACGCTTGCAAAAAGTGGAGGAAAAACACGATTTCGTAATGTACAAGGATTTTGCGCATTCGCCATCCAAGCTCAAAGCAACCACGAAAGCAGTGAGAGAACAATACGCCGACCGAAAAGTGGTCGCATGTATGGAATTACATACGTTTTCATCGCTCAAAAAAGAATTTTTACCGCATTACAAAAACGCAATGGCTGCGGCAGATCACGCACTCGTGTATTTCAGTCCGGAGGTGGTGGGGCACAAAAAACTCGAACCAATCACCAAAGAACAAGTCCTCGCTGGATTTGGCGGCGGAGTGGAAGTGGTGACGAGCACCGATGAAGTTCGTGCATTTTTGGATCGATTCGAGTGGAACAATTCGGCACTGTTGATGATGTCGTCTGGAAACTTTGATGGGATCGATTACGATGAGTTGGGAGTGGCGATATGTGATAAATTGAAGCCGTAAGGGCGATCTGTATGATTTCAATTGTATCACGCCTGTTTAAGTGAAAGTTCGAAAGCGCATTCAACTTTGATTCGAGTAAAGAGATGACTATTTTACAATCATGAAATTCCTCCTTGTGTTAATTCTCTTCGCGCTAAATGCTCCATGGGCATTCACTCAAATTCTAAGCTCACACTTTGTAACCATGACTGATGGTGTTAAATTGGCTGCGGATGTTCATCTCCCCCAAGGCTATACAGAAGGTAAACTCCCCGTGCTGATTCAATTTGAACGCTATTGGAGATCTTCTATCAGCCGAAAAGAACCCGAAATTCAGCCTTCGCTTTATGGGCGAGACAAATTATTTAGCGACAACGGTTACGTCATCATTATTGTTGATACGCGCGGAACGGGAGCATCATTTGGTACGCGCAAATCGGAATATTCGCCCGAAGAAGTGATGGACGCGGGCGAGGTCTTAGATTGGGTGGTTGCTCAACCTTGGTCGAATGGAAATGTGGGTTCCTACGGAACATCTTACACAGGAACTACTGCCGAATTGTTGTGCGCAACGAAACATCCATCGATCAAAGCGGTCATTCCAGGCTGGTCCGATTTTGATATTTACCGAAGTCCAGCGCGACCGTATGGACTGCTTGCGAGTTCGTTTATAAAAAAGTGGGGACTCTACGTCAAACTCTTGGATCGCAACAGATCACTTCTTCTCGGGAGCAAGATAAATCCCGTGATCGAAGACTCGCTCAAACCGGCTCTGCGTGAGCATAAAGAAAATTTCAAGGTCTATCCGATGACCAAAAAGGGTGATTTTCGCAGTTCGACTATAGGAGCTTACTCTTACGAAGAATGTTCAGTGGTTCATTGGAAAGAGGAAATTGAAGCATCGAAAGTGCCAATGCTCGTACTCGCCAGTTGGATGGATGCAGGAACAGCCGAAGGAACGATTCAGCGCCTCGAACATTTCAGCAATCCGCAAAAAATTCTACTGATGTCGACGGCTCATGGCGGTTGGTGCAACGCGAGCCCGTTTGTGGTAGGAGATTCACTGCTACCGCCAATGCCACTCAGGGCAGATCAAAATCAACTTCAATTGGATTTTTTTGATCACTACGTGAAGGGAATCGATAAAGGCGTTGAAGATTGGCCGCTAATCACGTATTTCAATATGGCGGAAGAAACGTATAAAACATCGGATGTATGGCCCATAGCTGGGACGTCGGAAATGAGTTTTTATTTTCAAAGTAATTATCGGTTAAGCACCTCAAAACCTATAGATTCAATTGGACAAGACAGTTACAAAGTGGATTTTGGCGTGTTCACGAGTAAGCACAATCGTTGGACGACTCAGATGGAAGGTCCTGTCAAAAATTTGAATGATCGCGGCGAGATGGATGAACGGATGTTGGTGTTCACCTCGAAACCAATGCAAGATGACCTCCAGATTACGGGGACGCCAATTGTGCAACTTTTGATGTCTTCCACGCATGAGGATGGAGCAGTGCTTGTTTACATGGAAGATGTAGACGAAAAGGGGAAAAGCACCTACATCACCGAGGGCGGATTGCGGCTTATTCACCGAAAAGAGTTGGAGGATTCACTCGCTCAATTTAACCTTCATTCATTCAACGAAGAAGATGCGCAAGCAATGATTACAGGGCATATTGAAGAAATAAAACTCAAAATGTGGCCAACTTCGGTACTGATCAAAAAAGGACATTCCATCCGAATTGCCATCGCGGGAGCCGATAAAAGTACCTTCGATCGGTTGCCGAAACATGGCATTCCTGAGCTAACTATTCAACGGAATTCAACTCAAATTTCATTTATTACACTCCCAGTTGTTGCGAATGGAGATTAATTCGCTGAAACAAACAAACCCCATCCTTTTCAAACTTAATTTTCCATTTCGGATCAACTTTCAACTTCTCAATCTCCACCAACAATTCCTCCGTTTGCAGCGGATACGGATATTCTTTCGAAGAAATCAAAATGTACTCCGCGCTTTTCACAAAGGGAAACATAAACACATCCTTCCGAAGTGCGACATGAGGCAAATACGGATTCTGAGCACATACGGCTTTTCCATCGGGAATGAGATCGATGGCTTCGCAAACTGCTGCCGTGTTGTAGTCGCGGGAGAAATGTGTTGGCTTGTAAAATTGAACGTTGCTTTCATCGAGATAATCAAACGGTTGATCGCTTACACGGAAGGTGCACGCAATTGTGAGTCCGAGTGTGGAGTAGAGCAAGATCTTTCGAAGTTTCGTATGTTCAATATTCCGAATAATTTCGAATACGCCGATCGCTAAAATGGGAGCAAACTCGATGGAATATTGCGCTCCAGTGCTCCACATCATCTGCATATCGTGGAAGAATTTCTGGAAGTAAATCGGGGCAAGCATCAACAAGTAAACAGGCTTTCGAAGGAGAATAAACACTCCCGAAATCAGCAAAATGATGTGCGATTCAGATTTCAAACTGTCAAAACGTACGTCGGGCAAATGATTGCTGAAGAAGATTTCCAAGGAATCGATTGGGTGAGCAATGAGGTGGATGAACGCTTCCGACATGGAGTCGCCCAAGCATCCGTAGGAAAAATGCAAATAGTCGCCACCAGCTGATAATTCGGGCATAATGATCTTGATCACAAGCACGAAATAAACAAACGAAGCCGCCGAAAAACTCAGTAAAATAAACATCGATTTTCGTTCTTTCCGGTTAATCAACGCCAAGCCCAAGCAAACAAACGCCATCCAGAATGCCATGTTTTCTTTTCCGATCCAAATGAAGATGAGCACGAGTAAACTCGGAACAAATCCTTTTTCTCTTACGAAATAAAACAACCAAGGAACCGCCATCGCGCTAATCACATTGCTGTGGTAATCGTAACTCAACGCAGAAACTACGCCGAAATAACTGAGGAAAAACAGGCTGGCGAACACGGCAATTTTCGGATCGTCCTTAAAATATGTGTAAACGCCCTTTACTCCAACGAAAATCGCGGCTATTTGTACAATTAATAAGGTCGAGCTTCCAAAGAGGTAGAGGAGGGGAGAGAAAAGGATCAAATACAAATCGAAATGGTCGGCGAGTGCGAGTTCCTTGGTATCCCAAATCATCTGCATGTCCGCCATCGAACCGTGCGCGTAATCGTACATGTGGTTGGTGTACAAGCCTAAATCGAGTCCGTAGGTTCGGAAATTCCAATGATTGAAAAAGGAAATGACACAATAGAGAATCGCGAAGCCGAAAGCCATCCACGCGAATGGCGAGATATGGAACCGATTTTTTAACACACTATACGTTTCGAATTTAGCATTGATCAAAGCTAAGGTAAATTTCGTAGTTTCGAGTATGGGATTATCGGGATTTATGTCGGCGGCATTGACTCAACTGAAGAACAATGTAAAAATTCGCAACGAGAGAAAGCGAATGGAAGAGCCTAAGATGAACATTGTTCCAACTTAATACGATTTCCCTGAAGTATCCAGCGAAGAACGAAAAATAATTGTTCAAACTATTCTGGATCGGCGAAGAAGTACAATCAAGAATAGGCTAATTTCAATTGCGATCGTCCTTGGAATCGCAGCGCTTTTTGTTGCGCTGATAAACTTGTCCAGAAATTAAAGGACATCAGGAATCACTCGCGCGGTTTCGGGAAAATCAATCGTCGGTAAACAATTGTTACGAAAATACTATTCACGGTAGCCAGCAACAACATGCCCAACAATCCGATCGTGGTAACCGCTTGCGGGCTGTACATTGCGCGTTGGTTCGTCAAAATACTCTCGCGAATTTGATCTTTGTCCATCACCTCAAAATCGGCATTCGATGCCTTCATCTGTTTAAATTGATCGGGATCTTCTAAGATTTTTTCGAGTTGCATCGCTGCTTCCGAACGTTGGTGCTGGTTGAATTCTGGATCGATCTTCGTGTAATAGAAATACAAGAAAATGCTTACAATCACCGTGTACGGAAGTCCCGCCGAAAGTCCGTTTTTGATGTCTCCCAAGGCATTATTGTCTTCCTCTTCTTGACGCTTGTGAAAATACAATCCTAAGCTGATCGCAAGAAGCAAACACAGAATGTTCGTTAAAATGGCTGGACCTAAATCGTAGCGAGCGGCACCAGTTAGTGTTGCGAACAACACCAACTTGAAACCAATCCATATTGCCGCGAAAATAAGTCCAAATTTGACCGTAATTCTCATTGTGCGTTTTTATCCATTCATCGTAACAAGGAATTCCTCGTTCGATTTCGTATTGCTCATTCGGTCTTTCAAGAATTCCATGGCTTCCACTGGGTTCATATCCGCGATAAACTTGCGAATCAACCACATACGTTGCAATACATCTTTATCCATCAACAAATCTTCGCGACGTGTTCCGGAAGATGTAAGGTCGATTGCTGGGTAAATTCTTCGGTTCGAAATTTTGCGATCCAACTGCAACTCCATGTTACCAGTTCCTTTGAATTCCTCGAAGATTACCTCGTCCATTTTCGAACCAGTTTCTGTTAAGGCTGTTGCCAAGATGGACAATGAACCTCCGTTCTCGATTTTACGAGCGGCGCCGAAGAAACGTTTTGGTTTGTGCAATGCATTCGCGTCAACTCCTCCAGAAAGTACTTTTCCAGATGCAGGAGAAACGGTGTTGTACGCACGCGCCAAACGTGTAATCGAATCGAGAAGTATGCACACATCGTGACCACATTCTACCATTCGTTTCGCTTTTTCGAGTACCATGTTCGCCACTTTCACGTGTCGATCTGCGGGCTCATCAAACGTAGACGCAATTACTTCAGCATTTACTGAACGCGCCATGTCTGTCACCTCCTCAGGACGTTCATCGATCAACAATACGATTAAGTACGTCTCAGGGTGATTCGCTGCAATGGCATTCGCAACGTCTTTCAACAACATCGTTTTACCCGTTTTTGGCTGGGCAACGATCATTCCACGTTGTCCTTTTCCAATTGGAGCAAACAAATCCATCACACGAGTAGAAAGAGTTTCTTGCGCATGACCGGTTAAATTAAATTTTTCGTTCGGGAAAAGTGGCGTTAAATATTGGAAAGGTACTCGATCGCGAATATACGAAGGTGTGCGGCCATTTATTGATTCCACCTTCACTAGTGGGAAAAATTTCTCACCTTCGCGTGGAGGACGAATCGATCCCATTACTGTATCTCCTGTTTTCAAACCAAATAATTTGACTTGACTTTGAGAAACATAAATATCATCTGGTGACGGTAAATAGTTGTAATCCGACGAACGCAAGAAACCGAAGCCATCTTGCATAATTTCCAAGACACCTTCGGCATCTACAATTCCAACAAGGCTATATTTTTCTTCGTCCTCTTTTGAAGGGCGATTGTCTTTTGGCGCATTGCCGTTAGTGTTTCCGTTGACGTTTCCGTTACTATTTCCGCTAGTGTTAGTGTTGCGATTTTGATTTTGATTTCCGCTATTGTTCCCTTTATTGATTGGAGAATTTCTGCGATTTTGGTTGTCAGAACGATCGTGTGATTTATTATCCGTTCGATCCGTTTTCTCAGGTCGATTTTGAGGATCCTCCGTACGAGTTTGTGGAGCACGCTCTTGTTTTTCACGCGTATCTGTGCGAACCACGTTTTTATCACCAGTAGCATCTTGCTTCGCTTTGGCAGCTAAATCTACACCAACTTTTACGGACTTTGCTTTGGTCGGTATGATATCCATAGAATCGTCTCCTTTCGAAGTGATTACTTTCTCAGATGGTGCGTTAGTTGTTTCCTCTATTGGATCGGAAGGAAATAATTTGGGTTGCGGATGCGATTCAGTATGAGGTACTGCACGAACGCGTCTGCGCTTACGTGCTTGGTCAGACGAATCACTAGGTTTAGCCGAAACTCCTTCTCCAGTTGCTTTTCCAGCGCCAGATATTGCGTCGACGAGATCGGCTTTTTTCATTTTTTCGAATCCTTCTACACCGATGACCTTTGCAAGTGTTTTTAATTCAGGAAGCTTTTTGCTTTGCAATTCTGTTTTATCCATGGATAATCTGTAACGTGATAAATTGGGGATATATTTTGTTGGGAATAATTTCTGTTTGCACAAGATTTCGCGCCTTCAACTTTGCAATGATACGAATAATCAGCAGTAATTTCAAATTTGACAAAAAATAATTATCAGAACTTTTGAACATAGAACGAGGGAAAATTGCACTTGATCGAAATACGGGTTCCAATTTGAAATAGTTTTTAATATAATATATCTTTTTCAACGCAAGAATCGCTTTTCCACTATTTTTACGCAAAATTAAGACAAATGGGCTTTTTGGATTTTTCAATTTTAGGGACGTGGGATGGTTTGGTATATCTCGTCATACTAACTTTACTGGAAATTGTTCTTGGCATCGACAACATTATCTTTATTTCGATTGTTTCCGATCGCTTGCCGAAAGATCAACGCCGGAAAGCACGAAATATTGGTCTCACACTCGCATTGGTCGCTCGACTCGCTCTACTTTCTGGAGTTGCTTTGCTGATGAAATTGACGCAGCCACTTTTACCTGATGAGTGGGATGTCCAAATGACAGGGCAAGGACTTGTATTGTTAGCAGGAGGATTGTTCCTGATCTACAAAAGCACCATCGAAATGCACAAAACCATAAAGGGAGATGAAGAAGAAATGAATACGAGCAAGAAAGTCACGCTCTCACAGGTGATAGTCCAAATTATTCTCGTAGATATTGTCTTTAGCTTTGATTCTATTATTTCTGCTATCGGAATGACGAACGATTTGCAGCGTCAAACTGGTGCTAATCCTATGGTGATCATCTATGTGGCCGTTATCATTTCGATGATTATGATGCTCATTTTTGCCAAACAGATCGCAGAATTTATCTCCGAACGTCCAACAATCAAAATGCTGGCGCTCAGCTTCTTGGTCGTTATTGGCGTGATTCTCGTTGCGGAAGCATTTGGTGAGCACGTGCCAAAAGGATATGTTTATTTCGCACTTGTTTACTCGCTCATTGTAGAAATGCTCAATATCAGAATGAGAAAGAAGTCGAAGAACGAAGCTGCGAATAAATGAATCGAGAAGAAGCCCTGATTTATTTGCCGATGGATGACGAAAATGACTTAGTGGATCTGTATGACGAGAAATTATTCGAAGCAAAACAGTTTTTATTGAGTCGATTTCCTATTTCAAAAGTAATCAAAGCGCGCATTACGAAATTGCATAAAGTGGAAACAGCCTACCAAACGCTCGGTGGAATTATCATCGAATTAAAATACTTCGATCCCATTGAGCTTCCACATCTGAAGTCCATTCGAGAAGCATTCCACTGGTACAATCAACAAAAAAATCGACTTCGTTTGCAATTGAGCGGAGCCAAATCTGCTGGTGAGATAGCGAGTGTTTTGGATGAATTACTGACCCTTACTCGACATTATGCCGAAGCATGGCCCAATATGGGGGCAGAGCGAAGTGCTGAATTAAAGATGAATGAAGAGTCGAACCCTATGGATATTCAAGCAGAGCTAGACAGAACGAATGCCGATTTTTCACTCGATTTGAACCAAATTTTGTCGCTTCCCAACGATAATGTTCTGAAGTGCGAGGCGAAACGACTATCTTTGTGGCTAAATTTTGAGAACAATGGTTGGTCTGTATGATAATCTTAGGGTGCAATTGGAACTTCAAGAGTGGCCAAATGTTTACTTATTCAAATTCATCGTTCCGAACGACACCGAAAAAATCGCGAAAATTACCGCTTTGTTCGACGATGGCTCTGATTTGAACTATCAACCATCATCGAAGGGAACGTATATGAGTGTGAGCGCCAAGGAATTGATGATAGACGTCGACTCGATAATTGAAAAATATAACCGCGCTTCCGAAATTGAAGGGCTTGTAGCTTTGTAACTATGATTTTATCTGGATTTGCATTTAACGGAACAACTGTTATCTATATATTGTGTATCACGCTGATTATGTTGATCTTGTACATCGGATACCGCCAGCTCCTGCGTTATTTCGCGAAAGGAATGCCGTCGAAAGAAAATTACGCCGTCCTCTATAATTTGGAAATCAGCCCTGCCGCTGGGGAGCTTGAATTTTATTTCACCTCCGAAACAGAAAGGCTTGTCACACTCAATGTGCTCAACGAAAACATGGAACATGTCCTTGAAATTTCATCGCAAATGTGTCACAAAGGCGGTAACATCATTCGCTACGATTCGGCGCAACTGAAAAATGGCAACTATTTCTATTGTCTACAAACGGATAATCAAAAAACCATGAAAAAAATGCGAGTTGCCAATGCTTAGCATGACAATATGACCGAAACTTTTTTATGGCAAAATTATTGAGGTTCTGCAATTAGAATTAATTTTGTCCTATCAAACGGAAAAGAAACTAAAAAAAAGCCGATCGGTCAGCTGACTGATTACGATAACAAACAAAAACAACATAACATGGCATTAGAAATAACAGATGCGAATTTTGAAGAGCTAGTACTAAAGTCAGACAAGCCAGTAGTGGTCGATTTTTGGGCAGAGTGGTGTGGGCCTTGTCGCATGCTAACTCCAATCATTGAAAAAATGAGCGCTGATTACGAAGGAAAAGCAATCATTGGAAAGGTAAACGTCGATCTAAACCCAGGAGTTTCAGCACAATTTGGAGTGCGTAACATTCCAACAGTATTGTTCATCAACAATGGTGAAGTAGCCGATAAATCTGTTGGGGCAGTTCCTGAAGCAGCGCTTGTTGAGAAATTGAGCAAATTGCTTTAAGAAATAATCACATTTTTTAAGTCACCTTTTGTTTCGACGGAAGGTGATTTTTTTTGTGGGATAATCCGGCGATCCAAAAGTCCAATTATCCAATCAATCCAATTATCTTCGCAAAAAAAATAAAAATGGGCTCTTCTTTCCTCAAACGATTAAAATTTTACGGAATTGGCTTTGGACTAGGACTTATCTTCGTGATCTTCTTCTTTCAAAATAGAGGATGTTCTTGGCTTCCTGGAAATCGAGTGAAAAACACCATACTCGATCGTGTCATGGTTGTTTCGGATGAAACCGCAGCGGAATTCAAAGCTAAAGGACTGACCAAAAACGACGCCATCTTTGCACTCAACAACGGCGATGTTGAATTTGGCGAAAGCGATAAGCGCAATGATTCGAAGGTATATGTAATCGAACACGAAGGGCATAAATTCTTGTACACGCTGCCGTACGAAAGTTTTATCACTGAAGTGAAGTTGGGAGGAAATGCGATGAAAACAAAAACATCAACCGCAGGAATGGGAACAATTTGGCGCTTCCCAGCAGATAAGAATTTGGTGTACTTCGAACCAACGGAACTTCTGAAATGCCAACTAAAGCAACTCAAAATAAAAAATGCCTCGGCGATCTACACGCGAATGAAAAAATCGGGTAAAATCGACTTCGAACGAACCGATCTTTCTGTGAAGCCAAAACCTGAACATTACATCATTTTCTTGCAAGATACGACGGGCATTGCCGCCAAAACGATCTGGTACAAGGACAAGTTGGAGATTCTTTCATTCGAATTTTCCTCCGAGACGAAATGTCCATAATGCAATTAAACCAACGATGTTAATAAAAGGAACGTTCTACTGTATTCGAACCCCTTGTTTTTTATATTTTTGATGAATGAAATTTTCGGCTGAACAAATTGCTGGTATTATAAATGGAACGATTGAAGGGAACCCGTCGGTGGTCGTTAATACTTTATCGAAAATTGAAGAAGGTGCCAATGGGTCGCTTTCTTTTTTAGCCAATCCAAAGTACGAAGAACATATCTACAGAACAGATTCGAGTATCTGTATTGTTAATAATACCTTCCAGCCGTCTAATCCTTTACCAGTATCTTTAACGCTCATCAAAGTAGACGATGCCTACGCCTGCTTTGCGAAATTGCTCGAGTTCTACGATACACTTCAAAAAGAGGAACCACGCATCGAACCAAATGCATTCATCGACGATACAGCCAAAATTGGCGATAATATCTATGTGGGTGCTTCGTCATACATCGGTAAAAATTCAATCATCGGAAACGATGTAGCCATTCATCCAAATGTCACGATCGGACCAAATGTCACCGTAGGTGATGGAACAATCATTTATCCGGGCGCAACGGTCTACCGCGATTGCGTCATCGGAAAGAATTGTGTGATCCATTCAGGGGCCGTAATTGGTGCTGATGGCTTCGGATTTGCTCCCAACGAAAAGGGCGAGTTCAAAAAAATTCCGCAAATTGGTAATGTTGTCCTCGAAGATTACGTAGACATTGGTGCCAATTCTACCATCGATCGCGCAACTATGGGAAGCACGATCATTCGACGTGGTGCGAAAATCGATAATCTTGTGCAAATTGGTCACAACGTAGAAGTTGGATCGAACACGGCAATGGCTGCCCAAACGGGAATCGCTGGGTCCACTAAAGTCGGCAACAACGTACTCATCGGTGGACAAGTTGGTTTGGCAGGTCACCTCAAAATTGGGGATCGCGTCCGCATTGCTGCCCAATCGGGAGTTGGTGGAAATATCAAGGATGATCAGAAAATGATGGGCTCACCTGCTTTCGATAGCGAGGATTACAAAAAATCTTACCTCGGATTCAGAAGATTACCAATGATCCTAAAGCGGTTGAAGGAACTTGAGGATAAATTGAAAGAACTCACAAAAGACAAATAACGGATGTCAGAAAATCAAAGAACGCTTGCAGAAGCGGTTTCGTTCACCGGAGTAGGATTGCACACAGGAGAAAAAGTGACACTTGAGGTCGTGCCAGCTGTGGATAATCATGGATACAAATTTCAACGCGTCGACCTCGAAGGTCAGCCAACCA
>CALFOS010000126.1 GCA_937919725.1 uncultured Fluviicola sp.
GGTGCTCGCAATTTTTTTTGAAATTTTAATCCGTGATCGTTGATAGTTGTATTTCACACCTGCTCGCGTGATCATTTTGCGTAAAATCACGCGAATCACGATGAAAAGGAAAACGACAATCGCCGTTTCAATAATTTTAAGGTTCAAACTTGTCATGCACTCGAATATTTCTTTACAAAACTAAGGTTTTCGGCATTAGTGCGATCACTTTTAACGAATTTTGACCTTACACTTTTTCAAAATTATATTAAAGATTGAGATGCTTCGCGCAATCAAGTAGATTCTCTTGCTAATTATCGACTTTGAGAATGAATTCGGAAGCGCCGTCGAGGTTCAATTCAAGGAACAAAACATCAGGCATTCCTATTTTCGTGAAGGTTCAATAAATCACAATTCCGAAAATCAAAGAATGGTGTGCTGCTTTCGCGAAGTGAGGTTGTTGATCGTAAAACAGAAAAAATAGTAGACTTCTCCTAATGTATCGATACTTCTAGAAAAGACTACATCAAGGTGCATCGTACAGCGCAAGCATTGGTTGAAGAAGCTGACAAGCCAACTCATCTACTTTCGTTCCAATCCAGAAATCTTGCACGTACGTTTCTTTGCGCGCAACAACGACTAATAAATCGGGTTTTTCATTTTCGCAGTACGTGAGAATGGTGTCAACAACTTGGCGCGATTTGACATTTTCAATTTTAAATTGCTTGATTTCAAGGTAATTCGCAAAATCTTCCACGGCTTCATTTGAGAACACATCGTCTTCGGCTTCAATTACATGGAGCATCGTCACCGATCGTTTCGCCTTTCTGATTAGGTATTTGAACGGAGCTACAATTTCGTTGTTCATTTCTGGATGCGCGTAGGCAAAAACCACATTCTTTGCATCCCCACCGGTATATTTATAAGGTACCACTAATATGTCAGTTGGAATACTTCCAATCAATCGTGTGGCAACGCTAGAGTGAGTTTTACTGGGCGCGGTGTCTAGAGTACTCGTTCCAACAACAACTAAATCAGGCGAATAGATTCGTGTTGCAGTTTCAATAGCACGTATTCCAATTCCTTCGATCGCCTTCAATTTGATCTCCATAGCTGGATATAATTCAAGTAATTGTGTTTTTTCAGCTTCCAAAGATGCCATTGCTTTGTCGTGCATGTACTGACGAAACTCGGCTGCATCGGTAAACGTTTCACCGTCCATTTTTTTTGATTGTGCGTAATCGCAAATAAAGCCGTTGAGGAGAATATAATTGACTTTTTCACCATAGAGCTTTATGGCGTACGCATTAATTTCGAGTGAGTTTTTACTGAAATCGGTTGTCAATAAGATCTTATCCATAGGTGCTTTCTGTTTATTGGAGGAAAAATAAGCATTTGGTCACTAAAATGGTGCCGAAATGAAATTTATCTAAGATTTATTTAACCATCCAGGATCCTCCAACTGAAATTACATTGTCGAGTGCTAAGTAGTCTTCGTAAGTCGATTCGTTCACTCCTCCCGTTGGACAAAATTTCACAGCTGGGAAAACATTTCCGTACGTTTCGAGGGCAGAAATTCCGCCGAAAAGATGAGCGGGAAAGAACTTAAGTGTGTCGCAGCCTAGTTCAACTGCTTGAATGATTTCACTCGGCGTAGACGCTCCGGGAATGAACGGAATGCCAGATCGCATGAGTCGATGATAGAGCGATGCTGTAAGTCCAGGACTAACAATGAAGTGAGGTCTAATCGTTTCGAGTTCATCCACTTGTTCGGATGAAATGACTGTTCCAACTCCCACAGAAATGCGTTCGCCATAGCGCGCTTTCACGATCCGAACTGCCTTGATGGCAAAATCAGTTCGTAGTGTGATCTCGATGCACGAAATATTCTGTTCGTCCAAGGTTTTGATAATGCTCGCAATTTCATCTTCCGAATGGATGGTAACTACCGGAATGACAGGATGTTTCGCTAAAACCGAATGAATATTGTTCTGTTTCATAATTTATAGGATAAAACTTGCGCCTTCCTCGCTAGAAGAAATTGCTTGACGGAGTGCGCTGAATAATTCGCGTCCTGTTCCAATATTTATTGAGTTGTCTTTGTTATTCGGATCACGGGTACAAACCGACTCGTCCAAACAGTTTAGAACGCCATTTTCAGCATCTAAGATGAGTAAATCGCCCGTTTTGATCTTCCCAATTGTTCCTCCATCTCGCGCTTCGGGTGTCACGTGAATCGCTGCAGGAACTTTTCCTGAAGCTCCTGACATGCGTCCATCGGTGATCAACGCTACTCTGTATCCACGTTTTTGCAAAATGGTGAGCGATGGTGTGAGTTGATGCAATTCGGGCATTCCATTTTGCTTCGGACCTTGAAACGGCAGCACAGCAATAAAATCTTTGTTCAATTCGTCCCGTTTGAAGGCAGAAAGAAAGTCTTCTTGTTCGTCAAAAACGATTGCTGGTGCTTCAATAATGTAATGATCAGCATCAACAGCCGACGTTTTGATGACTGCTCTTCCAATATTTCCTTTCAACATGGTCAATCCGCCTTGTGGGCTAAATGGATTACTCACGGGTCGCAAAATCGAATCGTTAAGAGAAATTGTCGCGCCTTCGGTCCACTCAATTTGATGGTCTTTGATTTTCGGTTCTTGCGTGTATCGTTTCAATCCGTGCCCCAAAATTGTGCTCACGTCTTCGTGCAATAGTCCATTTTCGATCAGTGTTCGCATCACGAATCCCATTCCGCCTGAAGCATGAAAATGGTTCACATCTGCTGCACCGTTGGGATAAACACGTGTGAGCAAGGGAATCACTTCAGACAATTCCGAGAAATCCGTCCAATCGATGGAAATTCCAGCGGCTTTTGCGATCGCTATTAGGTGAATGGTGTGATTCGTGGATCCGCCTGTAGCAAGTAATCCAATCACGGCGTTTACCATCGTTTTTTCACTGACAATTGCTGCAAGTGTGCGATCGAAGGATTTTGAGGCGATCATCTCCACGAGGGTTTTTACAGCTTCTTCGTTCAATAAAGTACGCAATTCGGTACCAGGATTCACGAAACTCGACCCGGGCAATTGCAAGCCCATGATTTCCATCAGCATTTGATTGCTGTTCGCTGTGCCATAAAAAGTGCACGTTCCAGGCGAATGATACGAATCTGATTCTCCTTTCAACAAGGTGGCACGGTCGATTTTCCCTTCTGCGAAATCGCGTCTAATTTGCGCTTTTTCCTCGTTACTGATTCCAGATTCCATCGGACCACCTGGCATAAATATAGAGTAGAGGTCGCCGAATTTCAAGTTTCCGATCAACAACCCAGGAACAATTTTGTCACAAATTCCGAGATTGATCACGCCCTCGAACATATTGTGCGAAAGCCCAATGGTTGCTGATAGCGCGATCACATCCCGACTGTAAAGCGATAATTCCATTCCAACTTGACCTTGGGTCACGCCGTCGCACATTGCAGGAACTGCACCAGCTACTTGTGCTACAGCACCATGTTTTTCCGCAAATTCGCGAATCATCGGTGGATAATGTTCGAATGTTTTGTGTGCCGAAAGCATGTCGTTGTAGGCCGTGATGATTCCCAAATTGGGGATTTTACCTTCTGATATAGCTGATTTATCACTTGGAGAGCAACCCGCAAAAGCGTGTGCCAAATTTCCGCAGTGCAAACCCGAGCGTGTTGTATCTTGATCGAACTGTTGCTTCATCTGCTTGAGATAGCTTGCTCGCGTCGTTGCGCTTCGTGCGATAATTCGATTCGTGATTCTATCTATTTCTGAATGTATTTTCATAATTGACTATAATAAGTTGTTAATTGTTGACACATTCTGGTAAAATAACCAATTGGTAAGGAGTTTTCTTCGGCATCGTTGAGGACGCTTAGTTTTTTCTCACCCATAATCATGAGTCCGATGCTCATGCTCGAAGTAATTAATCCGTGGCTGCACGAAATTCGTCGCACAGGAACGCTCGGAGCAGAGGTGAAAATCACGTTTTTTTCGGAAGATCGCAAGCTAGCTTCTGATGCTTTGTCGTTTGTAAAGAGCGATGCTGTGTGTCCATCTTCGCCCATTCCGAGCAGGCAATAGTCGATTCGTTCAAAAAATGGTTCGTACGCTTTCTCGAGCGAGGCAATGGTTTTGTTGTTGTCCGCCATGCTGAGAATTGTAAGTCCTTCGTTAATTGAACTGATAAACACTTCGTGCAACATGCGTTCGTTGCTGAATTCACTTTCGAGTGGAACATCGCGTTCATCCACCAAGCCAATGATCACCTTGGACCAATCGATCGGTGCAGCAGACAATTTTTTGTAAAGTAACTTCGGTGTACCTCCTCCAGAGAGCAAAATCCGTGCATCGCCAAATTCGCGAATCGAAAGTGTGATTTTCACCGAAATCTCATGATAAAGAGCTGTTATAAGATCATCTTGATTTTTAAAGTGTTTCGTTCTCATCTATCTTTATGGATTTCGACCAAGCATGGTTACTGTTGAGAACGCCATCGCCAGGACCCCAAGATCCAGCTTCGTAGAGAATTTTAGGCTGTTTCGATTGTTTCCAACCATTCACGATGGATTCTATCCAAACCCAGGCCGCTTCGAGTTCGTCTTGACGCATGAAAAGGGTTTGTTCACCGCGCAAAATGTCGATCATCAAGCGTTCATAAGCTTCTGGAAAACGTTCATTGAACGAATCCATGTAATCGAGTTTCAGGGAAATTGGCTTGTAGCGATATCCTCCAGGACCTGGCAATTTCGTCATTTGGACCAATTCAATTCGTTCCTCTGGTTGCAAGCGCATGATGAGTTTGTTTCCGGGAATTTCTCCGTCAGAATCGAACAGATTATGCTTCACCGATTTGAAGTTGATCACGATTTCTGAATACCGTTTGATCATCCGTTTTCCTGTTCGCAAATAAAACGGCGTGTCTTTCCAACGCCAGTTGTCGATGTAGGTTTTTATCGCCACAAATGTTTCAGTGTCCGATTCATATTTTTCGATATCCTCCAAATAAGAGTTTACCTTGTCACCGTCCATGTTGCCACGCGTATACTGTCCGCGAGC
>CALFOS010000127.1 GCA_937919725.1 uncultured Fluviicola sp.
ACTAACAAGTGCCCAGTGGATGGAGTGATGGGGTTGGTAATGAGCTGATTGAAATCTGGTTCTGACCATTTCGAATTTCGAATTCTCTTACCACTTCACCGTGAATAGAATAGAGTTTTCCACGAAGGGTTGAATTTGCGCTGAATTCAATAACAACGAAATCAGTTGCGGGATTGGGGTAAACGTCAATTGCAAAAGTCTTGTTTTCAATAAGCGAATTAGTATTAATACATGGGATCGGGTTGAGTTCAATTTGAGAACTTGGAGTGAGATCTTTTCCAACGAATCCGGCGAAGGACATTGGATACTTAGTTGCTTGGAACATCCTCGCTAGGTTGATGTTGGTTTCGCCTTGGGTTGCAATTTGCCCATTTACTTTAATTGGAATGCGGTACTTCCAAACGACTTGTTGGTTACTATCAATCTCGATATAGGTAGATGAATTACCTGAAGCAATGAGCAAGTTATTGTTTTCTTGAACTTCCGCTCCACTAATATGCGCAGAAAATAAACTGTCAGCTAACTGGTATTCAAAAAATGGATTTTGAGGCAAGAAGACATCATTCAGGTCAGGAAAAAAGCTATTTATTGTATCGAATGGGAATTCAATCAGCTTGACTAACGAAACATCAGTCAAATTGTCTACTTCTTGATTACTAAAAACGCTGATCATATTTGTGTAACTCGTTCCTCGATGAACCCATTGCGGATCGTGTTGAAAGAACAATTGTTGATCGGAAGGGACCCCCGCATCGTAATTCATAGGATTCCCCCAACGCCACATTAAGTCTCCCCCAGATCCATAATTACCGCCGGTATTGGTTGCTGCCTCCAAGGTGGTTGTGCCATGATCAATGATGAATATTTCATTTAACATGGGAGCACTCAGCATGATCATATCCAAGGATTCATTGTAATCAATACCGTTAATGTGTATCCAATCAGAGCTGTTACTATTGGTGTTTCCTTTGTTGATATCTATTCGGCTTTTGTTCAACGTAAGATCACCGTAATTTGCTTTGGTGGAATCAAAATTCTGAACCAGATGATCCCAAGCATGCCATTCCCAAACCACAGATGTAAAACTTCCTTGAGGTTCGATTTCAAAAATTGCTTCAGACCATAGTCCTGAGGGCGGAATATTACTCGGATTTCTTCCAGCAGCAATGCAGTCTGAGAGGCTTTTCCTTTCCCATGCTATAACAAGTAGGTTTCCATTCGACATTACATGAACGTCATGATGAAGATGGTAATTGCTATCTGCCAGTGTATATTCCCAAACCAATGCTCCGTTCCAATCTTGTTCAACGATGCGACCTGTTCTTCCTCCACCAACAAAATACCCAGCACCATTATATTGGAGTGCTTTGACCAAGTTCCCATTCGATTTCAAGCCTGCAAAGGTGCCGTTTGGAAGCTCACTTGGCCATTGATTGATTTTCTCACCACAGTTGTTGATGAGGTAAGTTGTGTCAAAATTTATTGGGTGCAGTAACACCAAGCCATCACTTGTCTCAGCGCTAATTTGTAGAGTTCCTACGGTTTGGCTAAGCCCCCAAAAAAACAGAGACGTTTGAAATATAATGTAGAGTATTAGTCGTCGCATTACTTGAAAATTGGTTTGTACGAAGTTAGTCAAACCAAATTAGATTTTTTTAATTAGCTTTCTCCAGTGATCCTACTCAAATAAATCAATCTTGGAATATTATGTACATTTAAGGCTTCAAATGACT
Organism: uncultured Fluviicola sp.; assembly: GCA_937919725.1. Classification (GTDB taxonomy): domain Bacteria; phylum Bacteroidota; class Bacteroidia; order Flavobacteriales_D; family Crocinitomicaceae; genus UBA4466. The sequence goes on from CALFOS010000127.1 coordinate 1,734, forward strand.
TGTATGATTAAATTGAAACTTATTTCTGTTCTGATGATTTCTGCTCTACTTCAAGGCTGTGTGTCATCAAAATCTAACGCTGAAAACACATCAGAAATGCAAAGCACACCAACTTCCGACAGCCTTCCGACACCGAATAAAGTAAGTCCTGCAGATGTTGGAATCAAATCTTCGGGGACTGTGAAAACAGAAAGTATCGTTCGTCCCGAGAAAAAGAAGTTATAGCATCTCATTTTTCTGAGAACGTGTTGCTGATAAATGGAATGGTTAAGCGTTAGTACAAGAGTATTCCTTGATTTCCGTACAGAATTCAATCTCAACTATATTTCTCTATCATTTAAGTGCCTTGCTACTCTCGCGCCCATGCTAAAGCACCCTTGCAACAAATACCCACCAGTTGGAGCATTCCAATCGAGCATTTCACCAATGCAAAAGCTACTTGGGAGCGATTTGAGTTCAAAATTTTCGTCAACTTCATCCAAGGCTATTCCGCCAGAAGTCGAGATTGCCTCGTCGATGTGCGCAGCGGCAGTTAGGTGGATGGGAAAATTCTTTATTCTTTTGGCGAGTTCTGCGGTGCGTGTGAATTCTTCTTTCGTCAAATTCGATTTCAACAATGCAATTTGAGTCGGACTGAGTTTGAGGGTTCGTTTCAAGGCTTGCGTCGTGTTTGCATCCGAATTTTCGAGTTTAATCTGCAGTTCAGACTCACTGAAACCGGGTTTGAAATCGATGTAAATCGTTGCGCGTCCTTTGGAAGTTAGTTCAGATTGAATTTCAGAACTTAGGGCATAAATTGCGTTTCCTTCTAAGCCGAATTCAGTAATAACGACTTCGCCTGTTTGGTGTTTTCCGCCGCAGGAAAAGGTGCAGTTTTTTATCGGTACGCCCACGTTTTGAATGAGGAAATCAGGTTTCCAGTCTACTTGAAACCCACAATTTTCCGCGCGAAACGGAACGGTTTGAATGCCTTTTTTTGAGAAAATGTCGAGCCATGAGCCATCGGACCCTGTTACCTTCCAACTTCCACCTCCCAGGGCAAAAAGAATGATATCCGGCGAAATGGACACATCATTTGTGAAGACTAAGTTGTTGTTTTCATCCCAATTGATCCATTCGTGCTCGTACTCAAACTGGACACCTTTCGCAACTAAACATTCTATAATTCTGTTCAGAACCGCAATCGGTTTGATGCCTTTTTCGGGATAGACACGCTTGCTGCTACCCACGAAAGTTGGAGTTCCAATTTCTGCCAGCCAGTTTCTAAAATCGTGGTTGGTGAAGTGAGTGAGCGCCGCGTCGAGAAAGCCTGTTGGTGAATAACGTGACTTGAAGGCTTCGATTTCTTCGGAATGCGTGAGGTTGAATCCACCTTTGCCTGCCACTAAAAATTTCCTACCGAGCGATTTATTTTTTTCGTAAATGGTGACGTTGAAAAGAGCTGGATCGAGAAAAGCTGCAGCGGCGAATGCAGCAGGACCTCCACCAATAATTGCCACTGATTTTTTCATGTTACAAAGCTAAAAGAATCCTACGTGAATTACACGATCGATTGAATTTACTGATCTGAAGCATACTTCTCGAAAGTATGCATGATCGTCGTTGGCGAATGGCGTTTATTTCGTGCATGTAAAACATGCGGAGGATCGACAATTACTCAAGTTAATCCTTCAGCATTGATTTCGTTGTAGGGCATTGACTATCCGATGCGTTAGCGTCAAGAACTTTCACTCAACTGATCCAACTACCTTCTAAGAAGAAAGGCATCGATTTGAAAGTGAACGGTAGTTCACCTACCGCGAAGTGAATCCAGAAATCCCCGTTTCTTAATAAAGGACGATACATCCAATTGCAAATTCCAAGCGAGCGAGAAGTTCAGTAGTTAAAAAAATGTTACTCGCCAAAACCATAAAAAAAACAGAGTTTTGGAGGATTGTGAAAATGAGCTGACCTGCAATTATCTACAAAAAAAAGCCCCAGTTGTGAAACCGAGGCAATCTAACAAGTTCAGGGTGGAAGCCAGTTGGAATGAGGTTTTTTTGTGCAGGAGATGCTTGTATTATCGAACCGATTTACCAATTAAAACTAATCCACAGAATTGAAGGAAGAATGCTAAATATGAAAGTAGA
>CALFOS010000128.1 GCA_937919725.1 uncultured Fluviicola sp.
TGCGCGACTCATTTACCTTAATATTCGTCTTGGCGAGGAAAATTCCATTTTTTCCAACATTCGCGTACGTGGTAAGATCTTTAAGGATAAGACCCGACTTTTCGATCGCGCTGAACTGTGTAACTTTCGCTTTCACTTTGGCACCAACGATGCTAATTTCTTCAAATTCCCCATTGATTTTCGACACATCGAGGTGGGCAAAATCGACGCCAAATGCTTTTGGGATTTTGGCAGCGTCGTCGTATTTAAATTTAGAATTGTTTAATAATACCGTATGAAGCTCCAAGGAGACCTGTTTACCGGATGGTGGTTTGTCCGATTTGAAATAGTCGATGATAAACTGCAAGTTACTCACCCCATTTTTGTCACGCTTCAGATGTCCGTATGCGTCATCTAATCGTACTTTTCCAATGGTGAATTTGAGTTTTGAGAGTGCGTAATCATCTAAGGTTACAAATAGTGTTTTCGCAGCGAGTAGCGTATCTTTTTCTTGGTCTAATATGAGTAAGCCATCGAGTGCCACTTGATCGAAAAAAACAACTGCAACCTTGTCAATTTTCACAGTTGTATTCAACTCCTTAGAAAGGTAGGCTGTTGCCTGCTGAGCGAGGTAAGTTTGCACTGGAGAAGTACGGACCGCAAAGGCAAAAAAGATCAAAAACACGAGCAACCATTCAAAGATGATTCCAAGGGTTCTTCCGAATATTTTCAATAGCTTTGCCATCCTAGTTGCAATAATACGGATTGTGAGCCAAAAAGAGACGATAATATTGGGTATTGAGTCCTCCTGTGATGACACTGCAGCCGCTATACTAAAAAACAACTCCATTTTGAGCAATTTAATTGCTGGACAAAAAGTGCACGAACACTACGGGGGCGTCGTTCCCGAGTTGGCAAGTCGCGCGCATTTGCAAAATATTGTTCCTGTGGTTGACGCGGCCATAAAAAAGGCAGGAATTCGCGTGGAAGACATCGACGCTATTGCGTTCACGAAAGGACCTGGATTACTCGGTTCGCTCGTGGTTGGAACTTCTTTTGCAAAATCGATGGCACTCGCGTTAGATGTGCCACTGATTGATGTTAACCACATGTACGGTCACGTTTTGGCTCATTTCATTGATGATGAAGAAAAAGCGAAACCAGCCTTCCCGTTTTTGTGCTTAACCGTATCAGGCGGACACACGCAGATTGTTTTGGTACGCAGTCATTTGGAAATGGAAATTATCGGCACTACTATCGACGATGCGGCAGGCGAAGCATTCGATAAAACGGCTAAATTGCTTGGTTTTCCATATCCGGGCGGTCCATTAATCGACAAGCATGCTCAACATGGAAATCCCGAAGCCTTCGAGTTTGCTAAGCCGAATATGAAAGGCTACAATTATAGTTTTAGTGGACTGAAAACCTCGATTTTGTACTTTTTGCAGAACCAAGAAAAGCTCAATCCGAAGTTCATTGAAGAGAATTTGAACGATTTATGTGCCTCTGTTCAACGATCGATCGTGAATGTATTGTTTCAGAAAGTATGCAAAGCAGCGAAGGAATTAGGTATTAAGGAAATTGCAATTGCAGGAGGTGTTTCGGCAAATAGTGAGATACGAACTCGACTCATTGAAGAAGGAAAACAGCGAGCATGGAACGTATTCATCCCTAAGTTTGAATACTGTACGGACAATGCTGCGATGATTGCAATTACTGGCTTTTTTATGCACCAAGCGGGCATGCATGCAGATCAATCGGTGAGTGCACAAGCGAGAATTCCCTTTGCTCCGAGGAGTACTTCTGCTTCTCAGAAAAATTAATTTTGAAAAATTCATTCACATATTAGTGACCGATTGATTTTTTTAGTAATTTTTAGCTTCTAAACTACGAAATTATGCAAGCATCTTTGAAACCAGAGCTCATCGAAAAGGAACTAATTTCTTCCCTCACCTTCGATAAAAAAAGTCCCGTTGAGCAGCATCCAAATTTGATGGAGCAAATCAAGAACGCAACTCGCTTAGGCAATGCGTATCACACCAAGGTCTCCATATATTTCAACGATGATCATGGTTTGAAGCGCGTAGATACCACAATTTGGGCATCGGGAGATCGATACATTTGCTTGAAAGGAGGTGTTTGGTTACCGATCGATCGAATCGTGGAAGTCAAATCTTAATCAACTTTAATGTTCCATAGTATATTACTTTCTTGTTAACTTATCAACGATAGGAATACAAGGATATTTTCATTTCACAACCCGTTTATGTCATTCAATTGCGTAAGTTTGAATTAGAATCTTGAATGATGTTTAAACTGTTTTTTTTTATTGCATGCGTACTTTTCTCTTTCAACTTGTTTGCTCAGGACAAAGTGGAATGGACGGTTGTGTACAATACGGAAAATCAATCGGTTACTTTTAAGGCCGAAATTGAAGAAGGTTGGCATTTGTACAGTCAGAAGATCAACGAAGGAATAGGACCAGTTCCAACAACATTCACATTCGAACCAAATAAGAAAAAATACAAACTTGTAGGAAAAACGATAGAACCAACCCCAAAAACAGAATACGATCCTAATTTTGAAGGAGAGTTGTCCTATTTTGCAGGCACGGTTGAGTTTGTTCAACAACTAAAAATAAAATCGTCTGGAGAAATTACCGGGAAAATCACCTTCATGCTGTGCAACGAAGAAATGTGCATCCCACCAGTAGATGTAGCATTCAATTTTAAGTCATAGAAGAAAGATGAAAAACAGAATTATTCAATTATTTGCACTCACAATGATTATGTCGGGCTTCATCGCATCGGCTTTCGGACAAGTTGAGTTGGGAAAAGACAAGGTGAAAGTGACATTTAGCATCGAGCAAACGAATTGCGAAGCGACAATCATTGCAAAAATCGTGATGGCAAATACATGGCATATCAATTCCACCGTGCTTCCGGCTGGAAGTTTTGGTTATCCTACTGCATTCAAATTGGACAAATCGACTTCCTTCAAAACTGTCGGTGGTGTGATCGAGCCCAAACCGCACGTTTACATGGACGAAGCAGCGGATGAAATGCTTTCCACGCACGAAGGAACCCTTGTGATGAAACGAAAAATTAAAATTGAATCCGATAAAGATTTCACGATTAACGGCTCATTCGATTTTCAAACTTGCGACGAGTCAAAATGTTTACCGCCTGCACTTTATGAATTCAGTTTGAAAGTGAAAGGCTGTTCCTCCGAAGAAGTAAAAGTGGATGAAAACATCGAAAAAACATTTACCGAGGTTAATGGCGACGAGGCAAAGAACAAAGAAGGCGCACAATTCGTAAAAGTAAAAGGCGCTTGGCATTTAGTTCCAGAAGGAAATAGTGCTGCATTCTATAAAAAATATTTAACGCTAGTTTCAGAAGAAAATGACTAAATTTTTAACGTTCCTCCTAATAGTTTTTACATTCAGCTCGATTTCGCACGCTGCGTCATTTAACGCGAAAAAAGTATCGGACTTATTGAAATCCGTTCAAACAGAAAAAGACTACAACGACGCACTTGATTTAATCTCAAACGCAGACAATACTGATGAGCTCCAAGCGGATGCAGGCATTATTTCACTCGTTAAATCAATTTCAGAAAGCAAGAAGTTTGTTGGTCCTGAGTGGATGAATACTACAGCAATAGATACTCCAGATTCACAAGGACCAAAGTCTGGGGACAAACCAAAACCCGAGCCAACATCACTTTGGGCTGTCTTTATTGCCGCTTTTGCAAGTGGCTTTCTAGCGTTGATTATGCCATGTGTGTTTCCAATGATTCCGATGACGGTTAGCTTCTTTACAAAAAGAAGCCCAACGAAGGCCAAGGGGATTAAAAATGCGATGATCTATGGTGGATCAATCGTACTAATCCATGTACTTCTTGGTGGAATTGTAGTTGTCACAGGGGCTGGAGATTTGTTGAATAAACTTTCAACCGATGTATATTTCAACATCTTTTTCTTCTTGATGCTTTTCATTTTTGGACTTTCTTTTCTTGGTGCATTCGAGATTCGCCTTCCTGCGTCCTGGGTGAATAAGGCAGATAGTAAAGCCGATAAAGGAGGAATAGTTGGCATCTTCTTCATGGCCTTGGTCTTGTCGCTCGCTTCTTTCTCGTGTACTGGTCCCATTTTAGGTCATTTATTAGGTGGCTTGTCCGCGGCAGGAGGCAATACGGCTTTGATGGTCGGAATGTTTGCTTTTGGTCTTGCGTTGGCACTGCCATTTATGATTTTCTCCATCTTTCCAGCAATGATGAATTCGATGCCAAGTTCGGGCGGTTGGCTCAACGTTGTCAAGGTGTTTTTGGGATTCGTTGAAATCGCCTTTGCCTTCAAATTCCTATCTACCGCAGATACTACAATGCAGTGGCATCTTCTCGAGCGAGAAATTTTCATTTCAATATGGATTGCAGTTTTTGGTACCCTAGCATTTTATATGTTCGGGAAAATACGATTACCACATGATTCACCATCAGAAAAACTGTCGGTTGGACGTTCCATGATGGGTACATTGGTTTTGGCGTTTACAATTTATCTGATTCCGGGGCTTTGGGGAGCACCTCTCAAGGTTGTGAATGCCTTCTTGCCCCCAGATTTTTATGCTGAATCACCTGGTGGATTATCTTCAAATAAAGCCGTATCAAGTGGAAGTGATACAATTGAGCATGTGGATGGAATGCATGAAGGTCCGCAGGGAATAATGGCGTTCACGGATTATGACAAGGCACTTGCCTATGCTCAAAAAGTAGGTAAACCGCTATTTGTAGATTTTACAGGCTGGGGTTGCGTAAATTGTCGTAAAATGGAGCAGTCCGTTTGGGGTGAACCAGGAATTATCGAACATTTGAGAAATGATGTCGTAATTGTTTCACTCTATGTGGATGAGCGAACTAAATTACCTAAAGATCAACAAACGACTACCACGGTAAATGGCGAGAAGAAAAAAGTCACAACCGTTGGCGAGAAATGGATGTACATGCAAATTGAAAAATATCAATACGTGAGTCAACCGTACTATCGAATGATTGGACCAGATGGCGAGGATCTGGATAACGGATTCGCTGATTACCAAAACAATGGCTCTGTTGAATTATTCCAACCTTGGCTCGAAAAGGGGCTTGATCTCTATAAAGCGGCAGCCGAAAAGAAATAGCAGAAATCCCTCAGTCACCCTGAGGGATTTTTTTTAGCTTTACTTCATGAATAATTTCTTGATAACTCCGATCGAATACTTGAAGGGTGTCGGGCCAGTGCGCGCCGAGGTCCTCAAGAAAGAACTCGGAATTTTCAGTTTTCAAGATTTATTGGAATACTACCCTTTTCGCTACGTCGACCGATCGGAATACCACAAAATTAAAGACTTGCTCGACCTCGACGGTTTTGCACAATTGCGTGGACGGATCATCCAATTTGTCGATTCGGGAACAGGTCGCAACAAACGACTTACCGCAAAGTTTCAGGACGATACAGGAATGATCGATCTCGTTTGGTTCAAAGGTGCATCGTGGATGAAAAACACGCTCGAACTCAACAAAGACATTCAAGTTTTCGGGAAACCAAAACTCTTCAAGAACAGTTGGAACATTCCGCATCCTGAAATTTCGGCAGTTAATGGAGAAGATGAAGTAGGCTACCAGCCAGTTTACTCGAGCACAGAACGACTGAATTCGATGAGTTTGAACACGAAGGGTATCGAAAAGTTGGTTCGTACCTTATTAGAGGAAGATAAAACGACCTTCGAAGATCTTTTCCCACCCGATTTCCGTTCCAAACACCAACTTATTGGCCGCGATGTCGCTGTGCGTGGAGTTCACCTTCCAAAAACAGAAGAGCAGGTGCAAGCTGCACGTTTTCGTCTAAAATTTGAAGAATTATTTTTCCTTCAGATGGAATTGTTGATGCGCAAGAAAATCACGATGCAGAAGTCAAAAGGATTCATTTTCGGGAAAGTCGGCGAACATTTCAATACATTTTACAACGATGTTTTACCCTTCGATTTAACCGGTGCGCAAAAACGTGTACTCAAAGAAATTCGGAAGGATATGAACACGGGACATCACATGAACCGACTACTTCAAGGCGATGTTGGCTCTGGTAAAACACTAGTTGCTTTGCTTTCGATGCTTTTGGGAATCGACAACGACTTTCAAGCAGCGTTGATGGCACCCACCGAAATTTTGGCGATCCAACACTACGAGTCCATCACGCAATTCATGGACGGAATGGATGTGAATGTGGCATTGCTCACAGGATCAACCAAAAAGAAAGACCGAAAGATTCTGCACGAAGGCCTACTGAGTGGGGAAATCGATATCCTAATCGGAACGCATGCTCTGCTTGAAGATATCGTGCAATTCAAGAACCTCGGATTGGTAGTCATCGACGAGCAACACCGCTTTGGAGTGGCACAACGTGCTCGAATGTGGCGGAAAAACACCGTTCCACCTCATGTGCTTATCATGACGGCCACTCCCATTCCGCGTACGCTCGCTATGACTTTTTACGGAGATTTGGACGTTTCCGTCATCGATGAATTGCCTCCCGGACGAAAACCGATCACGACCTTGCACAAAAAAGATGCAAATCGCCTGCGCGTGTTTGGATTCATGCGGGAAGAAATAGCAAAAGGTCGACAAGTCTATATCGTTTATCCGCTCATTCACGAATCGGAAACGCTCGATTTCAACAATTTGATGGACGGCTACGAAGCCATTTCGCGCTCCTTTCCCCTCCCCGATTACCGTGTGAGCATCGTCCATGGAAAAATGAAACCAGAAGACAAAGAATTCGAAATGAATCGCTTCGTGAAAGGCGAAACGCAAATCATGGTTGCCACAACGGTGATTGAAGTGGGCGTGAATGTTCCGAATGCTTCTGTGATGATCATCGAAAGTGCCGAACGTTTTGGCTTGTCGCAATTGCATCAGTTACGCGGTCGTGTGGGTCGTGGGGCCGAACAATCTTATTGTATTCTAATGACGGGCGACAAACTTTCCGACGACACCAAAAAACGGATCAAAACGATGGTGCGCACAAACGATGGTTTCGAAATTTCAGAAGTCGATTTACAACTCCGTGGACCAGGCGATCTACTCGGAACCCAGCAAAGTGGATTGCTCGATCTCAAAATAGCGAACTTAGCGAGAGACGGTCATGTGGTTGCGATGGCCCGCGATGCCGCGAAGGAAATTCTCACCGTCGATCCAACACTCGAAGCTCAGAAACACGCAGGAATTCGTTCGAAATTGAGTTCGATGTTGCGTGCACGACCTGATTGGGGGAAGATAGCGTAGTTGGATTTTTGGATAGTTGGAGACGGTAGGCGAACTTCCGTCCGCTTTCGAAAGCATTACTTTCTCTTGCCTTTGGATTTTTGGATTTGCTTCTCGCTTCGTACTGAACGCTTTTATTAACCGAGAAGTAAATCCAACAATCCAAGCCTGAAGGGATCCAACAATCTAGCGGTCCACTCTATTCCATCAACCGTTTATTCAAATCCGAATACCGTTTCACCCCCTTTACATAGTAATTCCAAAGAATATTTCCGCGGAAGATGCCCGTACTATTAAATTGCGTTGAAGATAATTTGAGTGCTTTTCGTTTTTTGAGGAAGGTCCGAAGTTTTACATAGAATGCCATGTGTGCTCTGAATACCGCGCCAAAATGTTTGAATTCGCCTTTGGCAAGGAAACTTGTGGCTGCAAGACCATCGATGAGCATTCGCCAACCCAATTTTGGGAGTAGAATCCCTTCGTGATTCTTGGTGAGAAGAAAAAGACTGTTTCTGAAATTGAGAAATGTTTTTTGCGACGAATTATAGGGTAAAGTTCCACCCCCAACGTGGTAAACCACCGATTTCGGCTCTACAATAAAGCGATAATTCAAGCGCTTTAATCGCCAGCAGAGGTCAATTTCTTCCATGTGTGCGAAAAAATCTTCGTCGAAACCACCCACTTCATGAAAACACTTCGCACGAATGAGCAAGCACGCTCCAGTTGCCCAAAAAACTTCTTGCTGTGCGTTGTACTGATCATGATCTTCTTCCACGGACATCAAAATTCGTCCACGACAAAATGGGAAATAGTTGATGTCCAAGAATCCACCTGAGGCACCAGCGTGTTCAAATTTCGTTGGGTCGTTGAACGATTTCACTTTCGGTTGACAACCCGCTACGCGTTCATCCTCGAACACAGCAAGTAAGGGTTCTAGCCAGTTTTCGGTGAGTTGAATATCGCTATTGAGGAGCACGTAGAACTCGGAATCGATTTGCTTAAGTGCGTCGTTGTAGCCTTTCGCAAATCCACCATTCTCGTAATTTTCAATGATTTCAATGGCTGGGAAATTCGCCTTTAGGAATGAAATAGAATCGTCGGTTGAAGCATTGTCTGCAACGATGATGCGCACACCTTTCGAGAAGGAAATTACATCAGGGAGAAACCGTTCGAGGAATGCTTTTCCGTTCCAATTTAAGATTACTATCGACGTTTTTTTCAACACGGGTCGAAGATAATCGAAATTACAGTAGGATCAATACTGTTCAAAATATTCGTTCGCATTTCCTCCGTATTGATCGCGCACATTACCGTTTGGATCGTCCACGTTACCACCTTTCGTGTTTCGTTTCGACAATTCTTGCTGCCAACCATTGTTTTTAATCTCACCGATCATGTCCGAATGAAGCAATCGATAGGTCTTGTTGACCAAGTCGGGGTTGTAGAAGACGAATCGTTTGTTGGAAAATTTCCCGATTTCGTTGTACATCCAAATTTCGAATGGATACTCGGTAGACGAATTTTCTTTTTGAATGATGTTGGTTGGCGATCCGTATTGCAGGTAGACACGTCCGCGATCGGTTTCGAAACCTTCTTGGAAATTGTTCGAATAGAGTCGCTCAACCAGTTGCACTTGTTGCTTATACTTGATCCACGCTTCATAGCTGTTCTCGGGCGCCGTTGCTATCCAATAAAGTTGAATGTGTTTTCGTGCTTCGTTGCCATCCTTCGATTTCGCGACAGCCATGATGTTTTTCACACCCGTTGCGCCAGAAATTGGAATTAAGGACTCGAGGTAAAATCCCACGCTATCATCCGAAATAGACTTTTGGAAAGCCGGATCGAGCACCACATCGATTGTAGAAAGAAGTCGTTCATCGTCGTTGCTGCGTTCAAAATTGTAGGACTCTTCGGCGAGTTCCAACATGTTTCGATTCAGCAATTTGTATGTGAGCGTATATTTACCCGTTGGAACGTTTGCTATATTGACATCGCGTAAAATGGGAACAACAGGTTTGCCGAAATGCCGAGAAGTTTGGCGGAATTCGCTCAATTCGATGCCTGTGAATGCGTCGGTAAGTGTTTGACGCACGGCAAAAACCGTATCGGGGAGCGTATTGCTGTTATAAATTTCGAAATAAACAGGAATTGAGTTAAGTTCCTTCGGATAAAAAGTGACCAAACGTGGTATGATGTCGTAGCCAGATTTAAAAAATGGTGAAGTCCCGTCGCCTTTCGAAGCATATTCGGCAACTTCAATATCTGAAATAGAGATGGCGTCGCTCAAGTCGTCCATTTTGATCGATTGCGTTGTTTTGAGTGAAGCGTTTTCGCTATTGAGATCCATTAATTCGAGATCGAACGAGTAATTTCCTGGGGGGAGTGAGTAGCGGCGGATATCGTAGAAATCTTCCACCAAACTATCTTTCATGAACGGTGTTTCCAAGCGGTAAGCATCTTCCGTTATTACTATTTCCCCTTGGGAAATTTTCACTTTCACGGCCAAATCGCCAATCAATCCGCCATCTTTTCCAGTATAATTGATGGAATATCCGATGAAATGGAGGTGAAATTCAATGTAGTTTCCGATTTCGGGAGCGTAAAATTGTTTGTTATCCAAATACGCACGTAGCTTACGATTTTGCGCGTTGGACGAGAAACTAATAAGGAGGATCAGAAGAACCGTACTTAAACTTTTCATAAAGTACACGTGTTTGTTTGGATAAAGATACGGAATTCATCATTTAGATTGGGCAATTGGACTATTTATTGATCCTGAGGTTGTTTTGAGCTGACTATCGGGAACTGGAAGATGTAAAGTAGCGGATGAGAATCGTAGAGTTGATTTCTTCCAGTACAGGCCCGAAAAAAATTAAAAAAAACTCTAGAAAACACTTGGTGATGATCAAGAAATGAGTACTTTTGGCGCGGAGAATTGCCAGAGTGGTCGAATGGACCGGTCTTGAAAACCGGCGTACTTCACGGTACCGTAGGTTCGAATCCTACATTCTCCGCCAGAAAAAAGAGTCTTGCTTTGCAGGGCTCTTTTTTTG
>CALFOS010000129.1 GCA_937919725.1 uncultured Fluviicola sp.
GTGAATTCGAGCGCCGATTCAAGGTCAAATAACCCAATCCAACATCTTCCAAAAAACTCAAACGCTGCGCAATTTCCGGCAGAATCCGTTTCGTGATTTGCTGGTCGTGCTTGCTTGGTTTTAGGTTTGCAAAAAAATCAATGTTATCAGAAATCGTACTCAATACGATATCCGTGATCGATTTCCCTTCAATTTTGACGTAGTTCGCGTCTTTGCGCAAACGTGTTCCTCGGCAGTCTTGGCAATCGGTTTTTCCACGGTAACGCGACAGCATCACGCGGTATTGAATTTTATATGCTTTCTTTTCCACCATCTTGAAGAAATCGTAGATTCCTTTTACTTTCCCTTTTCCGTGCCACAAAATTTCGAGTTCTGCATCGCTCAAATCTACAACTGGCCGATGAATCGGAAAACCAATCTCAGATGCTTTGTCGATGAATTTATGGAGGTATTCGCTCATTTTCTCGCCTTTCCATGCCATCACGGCACCTTCGTACACGCTCAAATCGCGGTTGGGAATCACCAAATTTTTATCGATGCCGATCACCTGGCCGAATCCTTCGCAAGTTTGACATGCTCCATACGGATTGTTGAAGGTGAAAAAATGCTCGGTCGGCACTTGGAATTCCATTCCATCCAAATCAAATCGATTGGAGAACGGTGTGTTTTTTTCGTCCTTCATCGTTCGGATCTCACATTCGCCTCCACCTTCGATAAATGCCAATGCCACAGAATCTCCGTAGCGCGAAACGGCATCATCGTCTGCAAAGTCAATCGAAATTCGGTCGATCACCAAAAATGCTTTCTTAATATTTTTCGGAATAGACGCGAGCGCATCGTCCAAATCAATGGTTTCATTATCGATCATCAATCGAACGTAACCTTGCTGTTTGAGTAGTTCCAATCGTTTTTCTGTACCGTAAATTTCGGTCCCGACGAGTGGACACAAAATCATGCATCGATCTCCAGTTTCTTGTTGTCGCAGAAAATCGACCACATCTGTAACGTCGTGTTTTTTCACTTCTTTCCCAGAAATAGGGGAGATAGTCTTGCCAATTCGCGTGAACAGTACTTTTAGGTAATCGTAGATTTCGGTGCTTGTTCCAACCGTCGAGCGCGGATTGTTCGAAATTACTTTTTGCTCAATCGCAATAGCCGGCGCGATACCTTTAATATAATCTGCTTCGGGTTTGTCCAATTTCCCCAAGAACTGTCGCGCGTAGGAAGACAAACTTTCGATATAACGACGTTGACCCTCAGCATAGAGTGTATCGAAAGCCAAGGAAGACTTCCCAGAGCCTGACAACCCTGTGATCACGGTGAATTTTCCATGAGGAATTTTCACATCGATGTTCTTCAAATTGTGAACACGAGCGCCTTTAATTTCGATTTCTTTTTGCTTCACAGAAGGAGTTGCTATTGCCATTCTTCAAAGATAAAAAGGACTGCTCAATAAACGGGAAATCAGAAAAATGTTTTCAAAAAATTTGTTTGTTCGAGAAAAAGGCGTAGTTTAGATGTTCAAATCAATATAAAACACGGCGTATAGCATAAACTTTACTTTAAATCAGTTTGATCAATTCAACTACTAAAGTGATAGTTATGGCTATGAATAAATTCGAAGACCGTGAGTTAATAAGTGCATATTTGGATGGGAATGAAAAGGCTTTTGAAACGCTATTGCTGCGCCACAAAGATAAAGTCTACCGTTTCATCTATATGAAAGTTCGAGACGGAGCTCTTGCAGAAGATATCTTCCAAGATACATTCATCAAAGTTGTCCGCACCCTTAAAAACGGAGCATACAACGAAGAAGGAAAGTTTTTACCTTGGGCAATGCGTATTGCGCACAACTTAATTATAGATTATTTCCGCAAGAAAAATAAAGTTCGCTTGATTTCAGAATCCAGTTCTTTGCGTGACGATTACAATATTTTCCACACAATTGACAACGACGAGAAAACTGTTCAGGAAGAAATGTCGCAAGTAGAGCTCGAGCAACAAATGGTGGACCTCATCGATTACTTACCTGAAACGCAACGTGATATTTTGAAAAAGCGCATTTTCAAGGAAATGTCATTTAAGGATATTGCTGAAGAAGAAGATATTAGTATCAATACCGCTTTGGGAAGAATGCGTTATGCTTTGATCAATTTGCGAAAGTTGATTGAGAAACACAACATGGTGACGCACTTCTAAACGATCTTGCGATCAATAGATTATCCGATCATCCGAGGGACGAGTTCAAAACTTGATCTGCGGATAAGATTCCTAAGCAATTTCTACTTCGTTTGAACGCTTTGGTTATTTTTACAAAAAAAAATAATGGGGAAGAAAAAGCGAAAAGGATTTTTAAAATATAGCTTTATTCTATTATTGGTGGCATTTGTGGTGATGCAATTCTTCACAATCAACAAAACGAATCCGAAGGTCGAGAAAGCGAAAGATTTCATAGCGATTGCTACTCCACCGGCTGACATCGAAAAAATGATTCGATCTGCTTGCTACGACTGTCACTCAAACGAAACTGTTTACCCTTGGTATTCAAACCTTGCGCCTGTTTCTTGGTGGTTGGAAGATCACATTGAGGAAGGACGGTCGCATCTCAATTTCTCAGAATGGGGAAATTACGAAGAAGACAAAGCCAATCACAAATTACATGAATGCGAAGAAGAAGTGGAAGAGAAGGAAATGCCATTGTCTTCGTATACCTGGTCACACGGTGATGCTAAATTTACAGATGCACAACGCGATAAATTAGCGAAGTGGTTCAAATCGAAGATGACAGGTGAAGAGTAGGATGAGGATTAATTAGACCTAGAAAATTGCCCTAATTTACTCCGATTCGTCTTGTTTCCACGTTCTACAAGAAACCGTAGCGTCGCATCCATGCTCATACGCGAATACAGCTGCGTCCTCGTAAATCCGAACATTCGAAGAGCCACAGCCCGAGAAGGTAGAGATCGTTTCTCCAGTTGCCTTACTCAGAACTAAGCATTCTTTGCATTGATTCGGGGTTACAAGTCCTCTCGCTATGTTTGCGCAGGACACAAGATAAAGGGACGAACTGAGAACTAAAATGGTAGTACGTGTTTTCATAGTAGCAAGATAGAATTTTAATGGGATTTGAAGACAACGCGGCCACTTAAAACTTCATGTGCCGTTCCTTCTTCTCTTCATAAATATCCTTCAAGGTAACCAAAATTCCCGTTTCTTCCACGTTTCCGAACTCAGCGTTAACGGCAGTTCCAAATGTTTTCATGGTAGGCGAGAGGTTCATGTAGATATTCACTAATGGCGGAATAAATTCGCCGCGTTCGCGCACAAAGGTATTGAGTACTTTAAATGCTTCTTTGAAGTCCAAATCTTCGAGTATGGCATCAAATTCTTCGCAGTTGTAGTTTTGCTTAAGCGGATGATGTGGATGCATCAATTTCTCGTTGTCGGGAAAAAAATGGTGCATGAAGTGCAGGAGAAAATCGCGTGCTTCCATAGGATAGCTAGGGTACATGGTCACCTTTCCAAAGAAATACTTCACTTCTGGGTGGTGATGAACAATCGCGCCAAGTCCATCCCAAATGTTGTCGAGGGCAAACAATCCTTTCCGTGGGTTAACTGATGGTTGAAAATTTGGTT
>CALFOS010000130.1 GCA_937919725.1 uncultured Fluviicola sp.
ACTCAACAATTTCTTTTTATCAACATCGAAGCGTGCTTTGGGCGATACTGGGAATGATATGAAACGCTACGGAGGCAAGATTTACGTCATCATGAATGGATCGAACACCGTGGAAGTTATTTCTGGAGTAACAGGACTCAGCATCAAGCAAATTGAGATGACGAACAATGGAGTGGGCAAACAACCGCGATCTGTGGCTTTTTACCAGGATAAGATTTTAGTTTCCTGCTATGATGGATTTGTGGACGTGATCGATACAACGACTTTACTTGTTGAGCAGCGAATTTTGGTAGGTAGTAATCCCGAAGGTTTGGCGGTTTCGAATGATAAATTATTCGTGGCGAATTCTGGAGGATTGAGCTTTCCAAATGCAGACTCTACGGTTTCGGTGGTTGACTTGACGACGTTCACGGAACTACAGAAAATCACCGTTGGTTTAAATCCTGTGGGAGTAGAGGTCGATGATCAAGGAGATGTTTACGTGATCACGCGTGGAAATTATGGTTCTATTCCATCGCGTTTGAACAAGATAAATCCGATGAGTTATGCTGTGACGCAGTTCACGTTCGATGCATCGAGCATGATCCGAATGAACGGGAATTTTTTGATCGCCTATTCTGATTTTGCGACCGGAGATAAAAATGTAGCAATTTTTAATCCCATTTCTGATGCGATCTCGAATCCAAATTTCCTCGATTTAACGGGAGTTGAGTCGATTTATGGAATGGCGTATCATCCTGTTCTAAATCGAATCTACTTAAGCGATGCGAAGGATTTTGTGACGACCGGTTATGTATTTGTGTTCGATCAGAGTGGAGCTCAAATTCAAAACTACCATGTTGGATTGAATCCATCAAAATTGGTTTTTTATGATTGATAATCTTTCCGATGAATACTGGAATAAGCGTTATGTCGATGGAACTACTGGCTGGGATTTAGGTGAAATTTCACCACCGATTCGAGCGTATGTGGATCAACTCAACAATAAACACCTTCGAATTCTCATTCCAGGGTCGGGCAATGCACACGAAGCAACTTACTTACATCAAAAGGGATTCACGGATGTGCACATTCTCGATTTCGCGAAAGATGCGGTTGATGTATTCCTGAAAAACAATCCAGATTTTCCGAAAGAGCAGGCACACGTTGTAAATTTATTTGATTTTGATGCTGAGTTCGATTTGATCATTGAACAAACGCTTTTTTGCGCGATCGATCCCAATCTTCGGGCGAATTACGGACAAAAAACATCGGAATTACTTCGTAAAGGCGGAAAACTCGTCGGATTATTGTTCAATAAAGAATTTTTAGACGGTCCACCGTTTGGAGGAAATAAAGCAGAATACCTTGATTTTTTTGAGTCATTTTTCGACTCAATCTACATGGAAGAATGCTACAATTCCATCGAACCACGACAAGGCGGTGAGTTGTTCATTCGGATGGTGAAGTAGTCGCCTAAAAAGTCAAATTATCGTCCTCCTTTTTGCTTGTATCGCTTGTTTCCTTGGTGGATCCACTGATTTTTTCGACGGTTGAAATCCTTGTTTGGATCGCTTTTCCCTTGACCAACTCTGAGCACAAGTCCTGCAGAATGCTGCAAATAATTCTCGGGAGTGTCCCAGAATCCGGGATAAACGCCCAATTTTGCAGTAGAGTTCAATCGAATCCCTAAACCTTTGTATACCCAGAAATTCACTCCACCTCCAATATTGACCGTTGGAGCATGCATTGCAGCGCCTTCGGCACGATAGGTATAGCCGATTCCGGCCGTAAGATATGGATCGATCCAACGGGCTTTTGGTGCATACAATTGATAGAAACTGTATTTAGCGCTGGCATCAAAATTGAAAAATGTTCCTTCAAAATTGGTGGAATCGTTGATGAGTTTTCCGAGTTTATATTTCGAATGCGTTGCACCAAATTCCATGCTCCAGCCATATTTGAAGTAGCGATCGACCGTAATGGTGGAGGGATACGGCAAGATATTCCACGAATTGTTTAGATCGAATAGCTTCCCGAATTTACTTCCGTTATCATCAATCGCCGACCAACTTACACCAAACATCCATTTGTATGGCTTGTACACGCCAATTGTTTTGTAGGGTTGAGCGCTCGCTGAATTCGCGAGAAGTATAAAAATAAGAATCGAGATTGCTTGTTTCATAATTGATCCTCCAAATATAAGTGAAAAAGGACGAAAACGTAACACAATTAATGTCTGATCGGAGTCTTTTCGCCGGCGAAAATTTTCACACTCAGAGTGTTTATGGCTGGTGGGATGGGGCAGGAGTATCGATAGGAATAGGCACAATAGGGATTGTACGCTAAGTTGAAGTCGAGTAAAATCGTTTTTCCAGATGGAATTTTCACGTCGAGGTAACGTCCTCCTCCATACGTCTCTGTTCTACTCGTTCCATCTCGAAAGGGAATAAAAAGGTAATCTTCGTATCCTTCTTTCTTCCGAAGGTCGATGTTTTGGTAGACTTCCAATTGATAAGATGAATCGTCGACGCTGAATACTACAATTCCATAACGACGATAAATGGGCGTCCGTTCTGTAGAAGTTGGCATTTTGAAACGCTTCCCTTTTTTCTTAATGAGTGTTGCTTGGATTTGGAATGCTGTATCGATCTCAAAATAATCAAGTCCTTGAAATTCTGCAATTTCGTTAGAATTCAATACTCCGAGGGTAGAATCTTTCAGTTCAGCTGCGTGTTCATCGCGTTTTCCCTGAATTTCGGAGGGAGATAGTTGTGCGAAGAGCGAATTCGAAACAACAACTAATAGTATAATCACGTAATTTTTCATCTTCCGCCAAATATTGAACTTCCTACTCGAATCATCGTGCTACCTTCTTCAATCGCCAATGTGTAATCGCCAGACATGCCCATCGAAATTTCTTTGAAATCGCCATTGTACTTGAAAAAATGACTTTTCAACACGTGAAAATAATTCTCTAGCGTTCTGAATTCTTCTTGAATTTGTTCGATATTATCGGTGAAAGTCGCCATTCCCATCACTCCAACAATGGAAATGTTTTGCATTTCAACAAAATCATTTGAGGATAAGATTTCCCGTGCTTCCTCCAGATTCAATCCAAATTTTGATTCTTCATCCGCAATGTGAAATTGAAGAAGACAGGAGATTGTCCGATTGTGTTTTAAAGCTTGTTTGTTGATTTCAGCGAGTAATTTCAAACTATCAACTGCGTGAATGAGCGACACGAACTCAGCGACGTACTTCACTTTATTGGTTTGAAGATGCCCGATCAAATGCCACTCGATATCCCGTGGAAGCTGCTCGTATTTTTCGGCCAATTCTTGTACTTTGTTCTCACCAAAAATGCGCTGTCCAGCATTGTAAGCGATTTGAATATCACTGACTGGTTTTGTTTTCGAAACGGCCACTAGCGTTACATCCGAAGAAATTTCATTCTTGATTTTATGGAGCGCTTCTGCAATCATTCGTTGATGTTGTAAATCGTTAGGCCGCTGCGCAATTTTGGTTCCACCCACGTTGATTTTGGTGGCATGATGAGCTGATGATCAGCTACGCGCTTCACTTGCTCCATCGTTGCAGGGTAAAGCACAAAAGCGATTTGGTATTTACCTGACAACACGCTCGATTCCAGTTTCTCCATCGATTCAGCACCGCTCATGAATGAAATGTTCTGATCGGACTTCAAATCGTGAATTCCCAAAATAGGCGATAGAACGAATTGCGTCAAAATTTCAGCATCCAAACAGCGAACGGGATGAGAATCGTCGATAATTTCTGTTTTGCATGTCAATTGGAACCAATCTCCTATCAAACACATACAAAATTGATGATTTGCGTCTGGTTTTTGGCTTTCGTCGAGTTTTTCAATATGAAAATTTTCAGAAATGGCTGCTAGAATGTCATCTGCACTCAGACCGTTCATCGTTCTCACCAAACGGTTGAATTCAAGAATTTGAAGTTGAGATTCGTCAATGATATAAGCGAGGAAGGATTGTTCATTTTCGAAAGTGGATCCATTTTCCTTGCGTCGCTGAGCGAGTCGAACAGAAGAAGCCGATCGATGATGTCCATCCGCGATGTACAATTCATTCAATTTCTCGAATGCTGTTTGAACAGATTTCGTTTCATCTGGATTTAGCATCCACAGTTCATGCGTGATCATATCGGTAGTTGTGAACTCATATTCGGGTCGAGTAGAAGCATATTTTTCAAGCAACTGTTGAATTTCATCCGACGATTTATGCGCAAGAAGAACCGGCTCAGCGTTGTATCCAACGATATCGAGATAATCTGTAAACATTTGTTCGCGCGAAGTAATTGTTGCTTCGTGCTTTTTGATCGAATCGTTCACATATTCTTCCACGCTCGCACCGCAAATAATTCCGGTATAGGCGTGACCTAATTTCGATTGACGATACATATAGAGTGCAGGAATTTCATCTTGAAATAAGATTCCATTTGCCATAAAATTGCGATAGCCTTCCGAAACGAGCGCGAATCGTTCGTTTGAATTTGCTTTCGTTTTTACCTCGCTCCCGAATTCGGGGTTGATGATGTGTAAAAACGTGAAAGGATTGTCTTCTAGCTTTGCATCCAGTACGTTTTGCTTATACGAATAATATGGACGAGCCGCGACAAGGTGAACTTTGTCGCGAGTAGGGCGAATCGCACGAAAAGGACGAATTTTCGCCATAGGATTTATCTAACGGATGAGAGTACCCCGATTTTAGCGATGATCAGATCAGCTAATTCGGTTCCAATTCGATTTTGAGCCTCTAATGTTGCAGCTCCAATGTGCGGTGTACAGGCAATTTTCGGATGATTGAGAAGGTCTTTTCTTGGATTGGGTTCATCTTCGAACACATCGAGACCAATTGCCGCGACTTTACCAGAATCCAAAGCGGCTAATAGCGCATCCTCATCAATAACTCCGCCTCTCGCAGCATTTACGATCCGCACATCATCTTTCATCAACGCAAATTCCTTGGCACCGAATACTGCCGAACCATCAGCTTGTTTTGGAACGTGGATGGAGATGAAATCAGCAGATGAAATTCCTTCTACTAGGTTGGTGGTTGGAGTGATTTCTACTGATGCATCAACTCCATTACCTAGTTGAAGGTCTATTTTACAGGGATTTGCTACCATATCAACCGCGACAACATTCATTCCGCATCCGATTGCGTAGGAAGCGAGACTTTGACCGATTCTTCCGAATCCAATGATTGCGAGTGTTTTTCCGCGGAGTTCAACGCCTTTCCCGTATTGTTTTTTCAAGGTGTTAAAATCTCCAGTTTCCATGTTCTTGTACGAATCGTGGAGCGAACGAGAAATCGCGCACAAATGTCCTAGAACAAGTTCAGCAACCGATTGAGATGAAGCAGCCGGTGTATTGATAACGGTTCTTCCAATCTCGCGAGCGTAAGCAACATCGATGTTATCCATTCCAACGCCACCTCTTCCGATAAGTTGAAGATTTGGGCACGCGTCAATTAGTTCTTTTCGCGCAGTTGTTGCACTTCGAACCAATAACACTTCGATATTTTCGCGGTTAATTGTTTCAGCAAGATCCTCTTGGTTCACTTTTGTAGTGATCACTGTATACCCAGCCGCTTCGAGTGTATCGATGCCCGCTTGAGAAATTCCGTCATTTGCAAGTACTTTCATTTTATCCATTTTTTCGCGTAAACTCATTCATCACATCCACGAGCACTTTCACGCTTTCGATTGGTAGGGCGTTGTACATTGAAGCGCGGTAACCTCCGACAGAACGGTGACCTTTGATTCCAATAATTCCAGCCTCTTTCCACATTGCGTCAAAAATTTCGGAAGGAGCGCCTTCTTTGAGCAGGAATGTTGCATTCATGTTCGATCTGTCCTCAATAGTGACAGGACCAAAGAACAACGGATTGTTATCAATTTCTGAATACATAAGATTTCCTTTCGCCTCATTTCGAATTGCAGCTGCATCAACACCACCATTTGCGATGAGATGTCTCAAATTGAGCATAGAAGTGTAGATCGAAAATACGGGAGGAGTATTCATCATCGAATCTTTTTCCGCGTGTTTTTTCAAATCCAAGTAGCTTGGCATAAATGGCGAGGTCGATTTGCCCATAATTTCATCTTTCACGATGATTAATGTTGCCCCGGCAGGTCCAAGATTTTTTTGAGCGCCTGCATAAATAAGATCAAATTTTGAAACATCGATTGGTTTTGAGAAAATGTCCGATGACATATCACAAACTAGAGGAACAGTAGTGTCAATAATTCTTTGAAATTGAGTTCCATAGATCGTGTTGTTTGATGTATAATGAACATAATCAAGTCCAGTTGGAATCTCGAAATTTTTCGGGATATAGGTAAATCCTTTGTCCTCGGAAGATGCGAATACGTTCACATCCACTCCAATATTTTCGGCTTCTTTAATGGCGCTCGAAGCCCAAGTCCCTGTATTGATGTATCCCGCTTTTTTAGAATCCCTCATCATGTTCAAGGCGGCAATTGTAAATCCTAATGAGGCACCACCTTGTAGGTACAGAACAGTATAACCTGCTGGTACGCCTAGCGCTTTTTTCACGAGATCACGCGCTTCATCCATTACCTGTACGAAGTCACCGCTTCTATGCGAGACCTCAAGGAGAGACAGACCGTTAAAATCGATGACCGCTTCTGCGGCTTGTTTAAAAACTTCTTGAGGAAGAATGCAGGGTCCTGCTCCAAAATTGTGTTTCATGTTGAATGTATTGTAAAAAAAAAGCTGCCAAAGGCAGCTTACAAAATTATTTTTCTTTTGCCTCGGTTGTTTTCTTAACAGGTGCTTTCTTAACAGGTGCTTTCTTCGCTACTGTTTTTTTCGCTACCACTTTTTTTACTTTAGGCTCTTTATCGGCTTCTTTTGCAACCGCTTTCACTTTCTTTTTTGTTACAACAATAGGTGTTGAGGATTTCTTTTTACGTGAATTACCAAACGTACCCATCACTCTTTTTCCTTTAGCGGTTTTTTTATCTCCTTTTCCCATTTTTTCTAACAAATTTGTTGATTACGATTATTTGACCACAAATATATTATTCTTTTTCGAGAATACGTCTCCTAATTTCTGCTTCTACGCTCTCACCATTACGAATTATTTTTGTGCACCATTTGATTTTGAGCTTCACTTGTTCTTCCTGACTGAGTTTCCAATCGAGCGTTGAAGCTTCAAGTCGATTTCTAAGTTGACTCAATATAACAGCAGCGGACACGCTAATGTTAAAACTTTCCGTAAAGCCAAACATTGGAATTTTAACAAGTTGGTCGGCATTTTTTAAAACAGTTTCGGATATTCCATGTCGTTCCGTACCAAAAACTAATGCGATTGGTTGTTCTATCTGTATATCATTGATTGATTGGGAGGCATGTGGACTTGTTGCAACAACTTGATAACCCATTGATTTGAGATCATTAATGCATTTTAGTCCTGGCGAATTTGTACCATCATAAATATGAACATCCACCCAATTTCCGGCACCTCTCGCGATTTCTCGTTGAACTTCGAATTCTTGGTTCTCTGCAATAATATTGAGTGTTTGAACACCGAAGCAATCGCATGATCGCAGAACTGCCGAAGAGTTGAATTCCTTGACTATATCTTCCAAAACAACAGTACAGTGATTAGATCTTTCCGCAGCGATTTGATCCAACATATCTCGCTTACTTTCTGATATGAATTCATACAGTTGTTGAAGGATTTGATCGTTCATTTTTTTGTAAAAAAAAAGGGAATCGTCCCGATTTACATCGAGGATCCCCTTTTAACATCTTAGTGTTTTGACTAGTTTACTTTTTCTGACAAATCAGATCCAGCTTTAAAACGAACTACGTTTTTCGCAGCAATTTTAATTTCTTTACCAGTTTGTGGGTTACGTCCAGTGCGTGCTGCTCTGTTAGATACAGAAAAAGATCCGAATCCAACTAGAGAACAACGATCACCTTTTTTAAGGCATCCTGTAATTGCTCCTTGAAATGCTTCCA
Source organism: uncultured Fluviicola sp. (assembly GCA_937919725.1). Lineage (GTDB taxonomy): Bacteria > Bacteroidota > Bacteroidia > Flavobacteriales_D > Crocinitomicaceae > UBA4466. Next base: position 8,015 of record CALFOS010000130.1, read on the forward strand.
ATGCTCTTTTTGCATCAGCTTTTGACAGTCCAGCGTCTGAAGCCATTGCTTCAATTAATTCTGCTTTGTTCATAGTCTCTGTTTTTAGTATGTGTTAATAATTTTACCGTGACAAATATATTTTAATATCCAAGCCACACAAGGGATACAGCTAAAAAATGGCGCAAAATGTGGAAAACTAAAGCCATTTGTTGATAAAGAGTCCTAAAACTTTCGGTTTTACTTGTGTTTTAATGGTTTTAACAGATGAAGAGCTCATTTATGTAGACGGAAATTTGTTACGTTATGACCGAGGATAAACTCCTTAACATTCATTTTACGTTTTCCTTCTAGCTGAACTTCATGGACAAGTAGATAGAAATCTGAACACGGCAGCAATATTCCACCATCAGATAGTTCGATTCGCAACTCATCCTTGATCGCGAGAGCAGTTTTTTCTACTCGGAAGATTTTCATCGTTTTTATTTCATCTTTGTCAGTATTCTTCATTCGTAACCAAGCTCCCGGATAAGGATCCAAACCTCGACACAAATTAAATACAGATTCCATTTTGTTGTCAAAATTGATTGCGCAATCCTCTTTGAATATTTTTGGAGCGGACTTCAATGTCTCGTTCTGTGCAATTGACGCTTGATCAATTCTAGTAATATCACCGTGCATAATCTTTTGGACCGTCGAATGAGTTGCTTCAGCTCCTAATACCATAAGCTCTTCGTATAGTTCACCAACTGTCATATTGTCTCCAATCTCAACTTTACGTTGTTCGATGATAGCACCTGTATCAATTTCTTTCGCAATAAAGAAAGTGGTAACTCCAGTTTCCTGCTCCCCATTAATTATAGCCCAATTGATCGGCGCCGCACCTCTGTACTGAGGGAGAAGTGAAGCATGTAAATTGATCGTGCCTAATTTCGGCATAGACCAAACGACCTCAGGCAGCATTCTAAATGCAACAACAACGAAAAGGTCCGCATGTAGCGCATGTAATTCTTCTACAAAGAGTTTATCCTTTAAATTCGTTGGCTGAAGTATTTTTAAATTGTGTTCAAGCGCAATTTCCTTCACTGCACTAGAATGCATTTTACGTCCTCTACCAGCAGGTTTGTCAGGCGCTGTTATCACTCCTACAATATTGATGGCTTCGTCGGTCAATAATTTCGCTAGGATAGTTACGGCGAACTCAGGGGTCCCCATAAATACAATGTCGATCTTGTTCATGTTAGATTTGTTTTTTTTGCCAATTAAAAAATTTCAAATACCCAATCGATAGAATTCCGATCACGCCAAAATAAATATACTCCACTGTCCAAATAGCCTGTACATCCCATTTTAATACCTTAATGAAAAGAAAGGCGCACACTAAATAGACAAGAACTGAAATTAACTCTATTAAAAAGGAGTAACGTGTATTTCCACTTCCAGAAATCGTGTAGAAATAAATGCTACAAAATCCATAGAGCATCATTGAGCCAAAAAGAAATCGTAAGGTTTCTGCACTAGTTGCAAGAAACTCTTCTTCAGGATTAACCAATGCGATTAATTTTTCGGGATAGAAAAACGCGCCGTGAAAAACCACGAAGAGGAAGAGCATAGTTAGTAATTGAATTCTCCGCATGGCAATCGCGACAGACTTGAAATCTTGTCGCCCCATATATTGACTCACATATGTTTTCGCAGTAGCTCCAAATCCCCAGATCGGTACGAAGGCCAAAAAGTAGAGCGATCGTATATTTTGAGATACAGTCAATTCAAACACGCCCATTTGCTCAATCCAGAAAAAGAAGATCGTCCAGGTGAGCAGTGCGGCTAATCCTTGGAGCATGATGGGAGATCCTAAAATGAGAAGTTTCTTAATGGTAGTCCATTTCACCCGAAATTTCGACAATATCTCATGCTTTTTAGCATTAGGTTGAAAGAAGATAGCGACGATTAAGAATAGTAGACCCAAGAAATCGGAAATCGTGGAAGCAATTGCGGCGCCATCCAATCCCATTTCAGGGAATCCGAAATGCCCAAAAATGAGCGTGTAGTCCATTCCGATATTTGCTAATGCGATTACGAGCGAATTGATCAAAATCAAAAATGTTTTTCCAATCGATGTGAGGTAAGCGAGTATGGCTAATGAGATAATGGACGGGAGCAAACCATAACTTCGGATCTGCAAATAGTCTATTTGTAATTCACCTAGTTGGGTGTCGTGCACGTTCGATGTAATTATGTCGGGCAAAATCATCCAAGAAAATAGAAATAGAATGGCTACAATGACAAAATTTATAAGAATCGAACTCCCAAATATCCGTGGGAGCAGATGCTCTCGTTCTTCACCGATTCGCCGTGCCATTAAAATTTGCGTGCCCTCGTTTAAGCCGACCAACGTCATGAACATCGTAATGTAAATCAATCCGCCATTACCCGCAGCACCAAACGCGAGTGTGTCGTAGCGACTTAAAAAGGAAGAGTCAGTTAATAATACAATAGACTGAATGAATGTCGACCCCATAAGTGGAATCGCAATAGCCAAGATTGATTTATAACTGAGGTTGAGCATTATTCTACGTGGATCACCAATCCTTTTAAATACTCTCCTTCGGGATGGAAGGCGTTGATCGGATGATCGGATGGTTGATGCAATTGCTCCAAGATTCGAACATTTCGACCAGATTCAATCGCGGCAGCGATAATTGTATTGGTGAATAATTGCTTATCAACAACCTGAGAACAGGAAAAGGTGAAAATAATTCCTCCTGGTTTGATTTGTCGAAT
>CALFOS010000131.1 GCA_937919725.1 uncultured Fluviicola sp.
TCTATTACCTCGAAATTGAAACGGAAAACGCAACGCTACACGAAAAAATTAGGATCGAAAAATAAACACTAAACATGCTAACTAAAGACTGTCTAATTCATTGGGCAGTCTTTTTTTTGGCCGCTTCCCCGACGCTTCCTCAACAGGAATTTTTTATACTCGAATTCAATCTTCCTTTCGGAAGGTCGGGGTCGGTCTCCGTGCTTTAGTCCCGACATCCTGATGATTAGTCAGCTGACTGATATCAGAATCGTCGGGAGCTACCACACTTTGCCCTAGCGGAAAACGCATCGAGAGGTCAATTTCAATCGGATCATCAGAAAAATCAGATGTTCGGATGATGATATCAAAATAAATCCACAACATGTTAATAACCTTTCCTGTTTTTGACAATCATGTACGTGTGATTCGTATTTTTGCACCAAACTATTGGTCTATGTTGAAAATTGGCGTACTCGGTGCTGGACATCTTGGTAAAATTCACATCAAATTATTACTCGAACTTTCGGATAAATACGAATTCATTGGTTTCTACGATCCTAACGACGAGAATGCTCAGTCTGCCATAGAAACATACAAAGTTGCCCGATTCGATTCCATCGATGCCATTCTCGCTGAAGTAGACTGCATCGACATCGTAACTCCAACGCTATCGCATTTCACGTGCGCATCCGCGGCCTTGCGCAGCAGTAAACACGTGTTCATCGAAAAACCCGTTACTGAAACGGTAGACGAAGCCAGAAAACTCATCAACCTCGCACACGAAGCAGGAGTGAAGGTGCAAGTTGGACACGTAGAACGATTCAATCCAGCATTTCAAGCTGCTTTGCCGTATTTCAATAAACCGATGTTCATCGAAACGCACCGTTTGGCGCAGTTCAATCCGCGCGGCACAGACGTTCCCGTAGTGTTGGATCTGATGATTCACGATCTTGACGCTATTTTAAGCGTGGTGAAATCGCCCGTAAAACGGATTTCTGCCTCAGGAGTTTCTGTGGTAAGCGACACACCGGACATCGCCAATGCCCGTATCGAATTTGAAAATGGCTGCGTAGCAAACCTTACAGCAAGCAGAATCTCCATGAAAAACATGCGCAAATCGCGCTTCTTCCAAAAAGATGCCTACATCAGTGTCGATTTCTTGGACAAAGAACTCGAAGTAGTCAGCATGATCGACGTGGAAGGCGAGCCCGATCCATTCGACATCGTTTTCGACATGGGTGAAGGGAAACCAATTAAGAAAATATTGTTTGACAAGCCTGATTTAGAGCCAATTAACGCAATAAAAGAAGAGCTTTCTAGCTTCCACGATGCCATCGTAAACGACACAGTGCCAATCGTTCCATTAGAGGATGGTTACCTAGCGCTCGACGTAGCTCAACAAATCGTTGATAAATTAAAAGCATCAACTGCATTGGTTGGACAATAAGTGAAATGTTTGAGCGTTATTCAAGCACTACATTACTCTATGAAACAACTCATCGCCTTACTTGGACTCCTTTTTTTAGTGAGCTCCTGTATAAAAAATAATCCAGACCCCGTGTGGATTGAAATCAACGAATGGAAGCTCGTTGCCAATCCATTAAACGATCAGGTGGGCGAATTGTCCCAAAACTTATCGAACGCGTGGGTATATGTCGATGGCGAATTAGTAGGTGTTTTCGAGCTTCCATGTAAAATCCCTGTGATCTACGAAGGAATGAAAAGCATTCAGGTTTTTCCTGCAATTTGGAACAACGGAATTTCATCGACCAAGAAAATTTATCCGTTTATGGATTATTATGAGGTTTCCGCGGATTTTGTTCCTAATCAGACAATTACACTCAATCCAGTTACTCGGTACAAAACGAATGTCAACTTTTGGGTCGAAGATTTTGAATTAGCGGGATCAACTATTCAGGATGATGTCAATTCTCTTGCTCAAATTCAAATTGTAGCCGGATCTCCCATTAATGGTCCCTACAACGGCAATCAATTCGGTCGCATTTCACTCTCTACGGCGATCAATTCGTGGGTCGGTTACTCGGATGACCCAGGATCAAATCAATTACAGCTCCCGAAAGGCAAAGAAGTGTACCTCGAAATCGATTACCACAACACCAATCGCGTCACAACTGGCTTGCTCGCGGTAAGTCCCTCGGGAACGATTGACAATCCAAACATTCAGCTCAATCCGCAGGATGCTGCGACTGCCACGTGGAAAAAGATCTACATCGATTTGCGGGAAATCATAGCTGCATCGGCAAGTGGAGCCTATTATCAGTTGTCGTTTCAAGCCCTGCTGGACGAAGATGACACTGAAGGCGAAATCAACATCGACAACATTAAAGTAGTTTATTTCTAAATGAACGCCCGGCTGCTCACTTTCTTGCTCGTGCTGGTAGATTGGATCGCGGCTGTTGCTGCGTGGGCTTCTTTCTACTACGTCCGAAAGGTAAAGCTCGAAATGACGGAGTTCAACGTCAACGAGTCGTTTTACTATGGCGTATTGCTCATCCCGATTGCGTGGATTTTTCTCTATACTTTACAAGGAACTTACCACGATGTGCGACGATTGCACCGAATCAAAATTTTCAATCTCACCTTCGTAGGAAGCGTTCTCGGGGTGATCTTGCTCTTTTTTGTGTTCTTGCTCGACGATGAAATAAACGGCTACAAACAGTATTATTCGTCGGTATTTTTGCTCTTCGCCATTCATTTTTCCTTGAGTTTTATTCCTCGTTTGGTACTTGTTAGCCTAATCGTAACACGCATCCACAAACGGAAAGCTGGATTTAGAACGATGATCATCGGTGGAAGCGAAAAAGCGATCGACGTGTACAACGAAATTGAAGGATTGCCGAAAGGAACAGGAAATAAATTCGTGGGATTCATCAACCTGAATGGCGTCGACAGGCAATTGGAGGGAAAATTGACTTACCTTGGACACATCGACGACGTGGAGGCAATTTTGCGCAAAAACGAGATTGAACAAGTGATTATTGCGGTGGAAAGTGTGGAGCACGACCGACTTCGGAACGTTATTTCTCGCTTGGAAGGGGGAGACGTGAAGATCAAAATTTTGCCAGATACGTACGATATTTTATCGGGAACGGTGAAAATGAACAACATTTTTGGTGCGCTTCTCATCGAAGTGAACACGGACGTAATGCCGATTTGGCAACGTATCACCAAACGAATTCTCGACGTGGTGGCTTCTGCCATTGCATTGGTGTTGCTCACTCCTGTATTTATTGTATTAGGAGTTTTGGTGAAAACCTCGTCGTCTGGTCCTATTTTATTTTTTCAGGAACGAATTGGGAAGAACGGAATCGCTTTCAACATCATTAAATTTCGAACGATGGTAACCGATGCTGAAAAACTAGGACCGCAGCTGTCGTCGTCGAACGATCCGCGCATTACATCGATCGGACGCTTCATGCGCAAATCGCGCTTGGATGAATTTCCGCAGTTCTGGAACGTGTTGGTGGGCGATATGTCCCTCGTTGGACCCCGGCCAGAGCGCCAATTCTACATCGATCAAATTGCTGAAATCGAACCACAGTTTCATCAGCTTACGAAAGTTCGACCAGGAATCACTTCTTGGGGACAAGTGAAATACGGTTACGCCGAAAACGTGCAACAAATGCTTGCGCGGATGAAATTTGATTTGCTCTATCTTAAGAATCGTACGCTTTCACTCGATTTCAAGATTATGCTGTATACGATTCTAATTATTTTTAAGGGATCGGGAAAATAATAGACTCGAAAGCTCTCAGATTTTTGGACACGCTGCAGTGTTGGATTTTTGGAGCTTAGATTTTTAGATTCGCTGCGCTTCTGCTAAGGTGGTTTTGGATTTGGTTTTCGGATACGAAACTAATCGTTGCTAACGAATTAAAGGGAGTGTTCAACAAACTCACTAGCCAAATCCAACGATCCAACGATCCAAATCACTTCACCAAAACCGAAAACATCTCTTTCTCACCATAAAAACCTTTCAGGACATCGCCAATTGCAATTGGTCCAACGCCCGCTGGAGTTCCTGTATAGATCAAATCGCCTTTTTTAAGCGTCATGAATTTAGAAATGTACGAAATGAGTGCGTCGATGGTGAAAATCATATCAGAAGTCATTCCATTTTGGACCACGGTTCCATTTTGTTGCATCGAAAACGGAAGACTATTGACATCGATCCCCTCAACAGAAATAAACTGCTTAGAAATGGCTGCGCTTCCTTCAAATGATTTGGCAATTTCCCACGGGTGACCTTTTTTCTTGCATTCTTCCTGCAAATCGCGCGCAGTGAAGTCAATTCCCAAACCGATCTCAGAATAGTACTTGTGTGCGAATCGCTCGGCAATATTTTTTCCTACGCGGTCAATTTTCACGACGACTTCACATTCGTAATGAATGTCTTTCGAGAAAGAAGGGTAGAAGAACGGTGTTCCTGGGCGCAAAAGTGCAATGTCGGGCTTCATGAAAAACATCGGTACAGTTGGCACCGCCGAGTTCATTTCTTTCGCGTGGTCGGCGTAATTTCTGCCAATACAAATAATTTTCATCTACTTAAATTTATTCTTAAGTTGATCTAATTTTGCCTTAAGAAGTTCTTCCGATTTCGCTTTGTCTTCTTCTTTGCTCGCTTCACGCTCTGCTTTTATCTTCGCCATCTCTTTTTTGAGGCATTGTTTGGTGTATAAAGGAAAATCGGCATCAATCATCCAGCCGTAATATCCGGGTTCTTGATCGGCTACTGCTTTGATGGTTTTTCCTTTGTGCTTTCCGAAGTTGTAAATCGCTTCGCCCTCTTTATTGTAAGCCAATCGCCCGGCAAAATCAAGTCGATCCATGTCGCCATAACGCGAAAAATTCGCCAAAAAGTCCATATTGTTCTCTAATTCGTCGTAGCGCGCGATTTGAGCATCGAGCACTTCCCATGTTGCAGTTGCATCTGCCATGGCTGCATGAGCGTTTTCGAGGTTTTTGTCACAATAGAATTTGTACGCGGCGATCAGGGTACGTTGTTCCAATTTGTGAAAGATGTTCTGTACATCGACGTGTTTTCGCACGGATAAATCAATCGTGCTTCCTGCGCGGAGTAGTTCCTCGGCGAGCAATGGAAGGTCGAATTTATTCGAATTGTATCCAGCAAAATCGGCATCGCCCAAAAAAGCTTCTAGTTCGGGAACTATTTCTTTGAAGGTTGGCGCATCTTGGATGTCTTCGTTGGTTATTCCATGAATCGCTGTAACTTCTTCGGGAATAGGGATTTGTGGATTCACACGGCGCACGAATTCCTCTTTTTCTCCCGATGGCAGTACTTTGATAATGGCAATCTCAACAATTCGGTCGTTGGTTATACTTAATCCCGTTGCTTCGAGGTCGAGAATGGCGAGGGGAGTGATTAGAGAAATATTCATGGAATGTTCGTTTCCAACAAAGATACACAACGAAATTGTACCACAAAAAAAAGTCTCGACATTAACGCCGAGACTTTCAAGATCAATTTTTTCGAGTTCTACTCAGCTTTCAATCCAACATACTGGTAAGGACCATATTTCTTCGTGTTTCCAGCATCTATGATGTATTCAGGACCTTGTACGATAGCGGTTACAATCACCACATTCACACGACCTTTCAATTTTGGTTCCTTCTCAAAGTAGGCGATCAGGTCGTATTTCATGTTTTCGGCACGGATGCGCGTCAAGTTCTCGTTGGTTTCGTATGTTTTCGTTGGAACGTAAGATGCAGAAGAGTAGACGTTGATAGTCACATTTTCGCGGCAGTCTTCTTCCAATTGTTTTTCAACTGTTTTCACGAAATTTTTCAAATCGCCTTTGCTCACGCTCAACTTGTTCTTGTTGTACTCGAAGTAGTGCATGAACTCTAGGTTTGGACAGTCGGTTACAACCACAGGTGGAAGTTCGATTGTGGTATCGGGTGGGAAAATAATGATTCGTTTGTCCACGTCGATCAACAACTCACGGTAAATTTCTTGGTAATTGGTGTCGCAGTATGTAGTGAAACCATCCGTCCCCATCAGTGTATCTAACGATAGATCAGTATATTCTAATCGATATGTTTTACATGGCTCAAGACCGGTCATAAATTTACTATCGCGCATTCGAGGGTATATCGTTCGTGATGTTAAAGATGCATCACAATCAATGCAAACCAATTTCACTTTTATCGCTAAATCTTCTGGAATTGGCTTATTATCCAAGGTTTTGATCAGGCCCTTCAGCACCGCGATATCTTTCAAACCAAGGAAATCGTTGTGAATTTCGTAAATGTCTTTCTCACCTTTTCCATCTTTTCGAAAGGAAGTCATGTACCCTTTTCGTCCGTCGAGTGTGGTGGTGTAAAAAATATCGTCGTTGGTAGAATTGAATGGGTATCCGAGATTTTCGGCGACCAGCCAGCTTCCATCATCTTCTAATACGGTACGCATGATGTCGAAACCGCCAATGCTTCGTCCGTCGTTTGTGGCAAAATAAAGCGTGCGGTTGTCCATTGAAATAAACGGTGAATCCTCATCACCCGGCCCATTTACAGAAGGTCCAAGGTTGATCGGATCGCCCCATTTGTCTTCCTTTCCATCGCGCGATTTCACCTTTACCATGTAGATGTCCCGTCCACCAAATCCTCCAGGTCTGTCCGAAACAAAAAAGAAGGATTCTTTGTCGTGAGACATCATCGCGTGTGTTTCCCAATACTTAGTATTGATGTTTTTCATCTTCAACTCCTGAATATCTTGGAATTTTGCGTGATAGAAATCAGTGTAATAGATGTCACCATTTCCTGTTGAATCTTCGTAAAGGTAAATTTTTCGCTCATCAGAACTGATGGCAATTGTAGCTTCATTTTGTCGAGGTTTGCAAAATTCGAGACGCACAGGTTCGGTCCAAAGAGAATCAAAATCGACATAGCTGACATATACATCTTCTGGATATTGGTTGAAACGAGGATCTCGGAATTCTTCTGTTGCATTGTTACCCCAAGGACGACGTGACGTAAAATACAACGCTGATCCATCTAATGAAATCACGGGGCTGTATTCTGGATACTTCGTATTAATTGGAGCATCGATGTTTTTAAGGTATACTTTAACAGGATTCGCGATGCGTTTTTTCGCTTCGATACACTGGGTCAAACGCAACTGTGTCACCGGGAGTAATTCCGATTTACTTTTCGAAAGCTCTTTGAATTTAGTGTAGTTTAATTCAGCTTTGTCGATCTCCTCATTTAAGTGATAACAAGATGCAAGGTGGAAAAACGCATCTACAGCAGCACTTTTTTCCTTCGGCGAGTATATATCGTAATTTGGATCAGTATCTAAGACTGCTTTTTCGAGGTAGGGAATTGCTTGCATGTAATCTTTTCGAATATCGAGGCAAAGAAACCCTTTTCGGTAATTATAATTCGAGCTTTCCGGATCAAGTTCAAGTAAGCGATCAACTATGATCTCAGCATAATATAGAAATCCTTCTTGAGTGAGGTTGGAGGTTTGCATCACCAATTGATTTTGATTGGATGACTTAGCCAGTTCCCGAACCTCATCCTCAGTGATGTTGTCTTGACCATAACTTGTGAGCACAGGCATCACCATTAGTGGAAGAAATTTAAGAAGTTGTTTTGTAAATCGGCCCATAATAGTCAATTATATTGTTTGTTAGTTTATGCACGTTTACGACGCAGGTGCAATAATGTTACATTTACTATTCGTGATCATCACATTTGTCACATTTGCCTCAAATTTTGGGCGTGTTCTACAATTGAAATTCGATGACCAACTGCGTTATTCTACTATTTTAAATTCCGTTCGACGATTTAATTGATGCTCCTCTTCGGAGCAGTCAGAAGTCTCATCCTCTTGACATTCGCACCCGTTGAGCAATTTGGATTCACCATACCCTTTTCCATAAATGCGAGCTGGGTTGGTGATACGCTCACTGATGTATTTCGCAGAAGATACAGCACGCTGAGATGATAAATACATGTTGTAAGATTCCGATGCTCTACAATCGGTATGAGAACCCAATTCAATTTTCATTTCAGGATTTTCGTTCATGATTCTCACAATTTTATCCAGTTCAATTGCTGCATTAGGGCGAATATTCGATTTGTCCAAATCAAAGTATATAGGATTAAGTTTGAGTGTGACTGTCAAATCACTACCAATTTCCGCTTTTTGAAGTAAATATTCAAGCTTCATTCTACCGTTCGTTCCAAGCACTGTATCAATCAAAAACGTTTGCGTGATGTATCCTTTTTTAGATATACGAACGTCATAACGCATCCGATCTTCGATTTTATTTTTTTCGATCAAATCACTTGTCGTAATTCCTTTCACGTCTGTTGCATATTTAGCAACCCCTGATCCGTCCGCTTTGAGTATTTCAACTTTGGCTTCATTAATTCTACTCAAGTCGCCTGCATCGGTCACCCCAATTTGCAAGATGCGATCGCCAAGGTAGTGATTTCTCTCGATTTCTTCGTTATGATTATCACATGCCGTGACAATTGATTCTGAATTGATCAAAACACCATCTCCATCATAGTATTCGATGATGTAGTCCTGACATCTCTCTAGGACACCAAAATATCCTCCGTTTTTAATCCGCAAATCTGTATGGCGCGATTTCTCAAGGTCACACCCTGGGCAAAACAATTTAACAGACATGTCGTCTGGGATAGGCTCGTCGAACAAAGAGATGAATGATCCGCGCAAGGAGCTGAAAGGATAATTTCCAAGGTAATCGTTCTGAATTTCGTAGATATCTTTCTCGCCTTGACCTCCTTTTCGGAAGGACGTTAAGTAGCCACGTAATCCATCAATTGTAGTCGTGTAGAACAAATCATCTCCAGTAGAGTTGATCGGAGTTCCCAAATTCACAGGATCCGACCAAACGCCTTCGTCGTCTTTGAACGTGACCAAAATATCGAAGCCTCCCATACTTTTTGGTCCGTTACTTCCGAAGTACATTGTTTTGTTGTTTACGTCTATATAAGGCGAATCTTCGTCATACGGTGTGTTGATGGTCGGCCCCATATTTTGTCCCTTGCTCCAGTCGCCATCCGGGAGGCGTACGATCCGGTAAATATCACGTCCGCCATACCCACCTGGTCGATCCGATACAAAATACATTGTTTGTCCGTCGGGTGTCATCGTACAGTGTGTTTCCCAAAATTTGGTATTTACATCAGTGTAATCGAGCTCGCTCAACTCATTAAATTGATTCCCTGCAAAATCTGAATAGTAGATGTCTCCACCTCCTGTTGCATCTTTGTATACGTAAATTTGCTTTTCATCAGAACTCACGGCAATTGTGGCTTCGTTGAATTCGTTGTTGCAAAAAGTCAATTTTTCGGGCGAAGTCCATACACCATCAAAATCGAGGTAACTCACAAAAATGTCTTCTGGGTATTGGTTGAGTTGAGGGTCTTTGAAATCATCCGAACTTTGATCAATCCACTGGCGACGAGATGTAAAGTAGAGCGAATTCCCATCCAGTGAAATAACAGGTGCATACTCTGGAGCATTTGTGTTTACAGTACTTCCGATATTTTTCACGATTGCGGTTTTCGGATGCGCGAGGTT
>CALFOS010000132.1 GCA_937919725.1 uncultured Fluviicola sp.
GGATGAAGGTTCGAGTTTTGAGGGACATCTGTTATTTAATGTGAGTATTAACTATAAAATTGCGGATTTATGGTAGCTAGAATCGGAATTTTCGTGTGTCTGCTAATCGCGTTCTCGGGCTTGGCACAAGAGCAATATATTCGTCCAGGTTTATTGGCCGCGTCTTCTACTTTTTCGCCATCCACGATGTTGAACCGGAACGAACAAAATTTTTATATAACGGGATTCGCTGAATATTTTTTGGATACGAAGTTCAGTTTTCGGAGCGATACGTATTTGTTTTTGAATAGTCAGAACGATCAACCAACAATAAAAGACGGTCTGCGATCGTATTTTGGAATTGCTTATCATTTCAACAAAGGAAATTGGGATGGTCATCTGGGATTTCAACCCGGGGTCACTTATATGAATATGAAAGAGACTACTACAACGTCTACACTCCTTCCGTCTGTTGCTTTAAGAATAGGAACATCATACTACGTATGGAAATACTTTCATTTCTTCGCCAATTTGACGTACACAAAATCCAAATTAAGGGATTATAATCGAGGAAATATCCAAACGGACGAGTTGATTTTTTCCGCGGGATTAGGATTTCAAATTCAAACGAAGCAGCGGTATTAAACCAATCCTTTACTTGCCAATAATTCTTCCAATGCGCGCTCATCCGTATAGAGGACATCGCGTGCCTTGCTCCCTTTAAACGGGCCGATAATCCCCATTCCTTCCAACTGATCTACAATTCGTCCAGCGCGGTTGTAGCCTAATTTCAATTTGCGTTGCAACAAACTCGCAGATCCTTGCTGGTGTATAACAACAATTCGAGCGGCATCTGGGAACAAAGCATCAAGCTCATCATCGTCCATGTTACTCCCTCCAGATTCACCATTATCGCCCACAAATTCAGGGAGCAAAAATGCATCTGAATACCCGCGCTGATCCCCGATATATTCGCAAATAGCGTCTACTTCTGGCGTGTCTACAAATCCGCATTGTAAGCGAACGATGTCTTGACCAGTGCTGATCAACATATCCCCACGACCAATTAACTGATCGGCGCCAGATCCATCCAAAATAGTGCGCGAATCAATTTTTGAGAGAACACGGAAGGCGATTCGAGCAGGGAAATTCGCTTTGATCATCCCTGTAATTACGTTCACAGATGGTCTTTGCGTAGCAACAATTAAGTGGATTCCAATGGCACGTGCCAACTGAGCCAATCGCGCAATGGGGTGTTCAACTTCTTTCCCGGCGGTCATGATCAAATCTGCGAACTCATCGATCAACACAACGATATATGGCAAATAAGCGTGACCTTTTTCTGGATTCAGCTTGCGAGCAATGAATTTCGTGTTGTACTCTTTTATGGTTCGAACGTGCGCTGTTTTTAGTAGTTCGTACCGATCATCCATTTCGATACACAGTGAGTTCAAGGTGTGCACAACCTTGGTTACATCGGTGATAATTGCATCTTCTTCGCCTGGCAATTTCGCCAAGAAATGTCGCTCAATTCGGTTAAAAAGCGTTAACTCCACTTTTTTCGGATCCACCAAAACGAATTTGACTTGTGCAGGGTGTTTTTTGTAGAGAATAGATACGAGAATGGCATTCAATCCAACAGATTTACCTTGACCTGTAGCACCTGCAACCAAGAGGTGAGGCATTTTCGTTAAATCGAATACATAAGTTTCATTGGTGATTGTTTTCCCCATCACCACTGGCAATTCGTAATCGCTTTCTTGGAATTTTTTGGAAGCAATCAGCGAACGCATGCTCACCATGTCTGGATTGCTGTTCGGAACTTCTATACCAATGGTTCCTTTTCCAGGAATTGGCGCGATAATTCGAATACCAAGCGCAGCAAGACTTAATGCGATATCATCTTCAAGATTTTTAATTTTTGAAATCCGAACTCCTGGCGCAGGTACAATTTCGTATAGCGTAACGGTTGGTCCAACTGTTGCCATGATCTTCGAAATCTCAATTTTATAGTTCGAAAGCGTTTCAACAATCTTGTTTTTATTAGCTTCCAACTCCGCCTTGTCTACCAGCGATCGACCTTTACCCTTGTATTCTGCCAGCAACTCAATAGGAGGAAGGGTGTAAGTCGATAAATCCAATTTCGGGTCGTACTCGCCGAATTCATCCGTTTTTTTGTTGACTTCTTCTTCTGAAAGCAGATCATCTTCTTCGTCTGTAGCCATTTTTACTGAGAAATCATCGTCTTCATCTTCATCTTCATCCTCACTGTCCTCTGTTGGTTTTTGAGTGACAATAAAATCATCGTTATCAGTTTCATCGATTAACTCTGAATCAAAATCTTCGTCTTCGTCGTCCGAGAAATCAACCACGTTTGCCAGGTCGTCAGCTAGTTTGTCTTCTTCATTCAGCGTATTGATCACCGCCAAATCTTCTTCACTCAAAATTTCATCACTTCCAGAATCCGCAGCTAGCTCTTCTTCGTCGGATTTTCGGAACCAATTCAAGATGTTCTTAAGATTGAGGTTGAAAAGGATCAATCCGAAAAGGTAGCCAATACCTAGAATGAGGATCAGGGAACCAAAACGACCAAGAGTTAATTGAAACCATTCGTTGATCTGGTAGCCAAACGTTCCCCCTAAAAAGTTCACTTGACTGGCGAAAAAACCAAAAAATACGCTCAACCACACGACGGATAAAGCGACAACGGCAAGCGTTTTCTTAATGGGTAGAAGTTCGATGTTCATCAGGATCTTTACAGAGAGAAGTACCATGAAAAATGGAAGACCAAACGCAGAAATCCCGAACCAACGATAAATAAACAAGTGTGAAGTCCAAGCGCCAAATTTACCGAGCCAATTGGCAACAGGTGTGTCGCTCGCCTCGAAAATAAACTCAAAGAAACCCTTGTTGAGCAAACGATTTTGGTCTTCTTGCCATGTGAAAAGGTAGGAGAAAAGGGCGAGAAAAATGAACAATCCAAAAATGAGCAAACCAACGCCAATGCTTGTTTTAACTTTTTTCTGATTGAAGCGTTCCCGCAATTGCTGAAGCGCACTGCTATCCGATTTTTTAGGTGGTTTTTTGGTGCGCGCCTTTCCCGTCGATTTCGACTTGTTTTTGGGCTCGCTTTCGTCTGTTCCAGTATCTCTTTTAGAAGTGTATTCGTTGTCTAATGCCATTATTGCAGCTATATCTTACGAAGATACTTAGGAAACTCGCACAGCCGAGAGGTAATTACAAGAACTATACACATCCAACTGTTAGTTGCGCTCGCGCTATTCGCCTTCTTGCTTCTTTTTTGATTCAATCATTTTGTCGATGAATTCATCGAAGCTAACCCGTTTAAAGTCAGAGGGTACTCCGAATAAATCATGAGTAGGAGCGTACTCACTTATTTTGACTAGTTCATAATCGTAAATCGCATCGGCTGTAATCACGCTGTATTTTGTCGGAAGACCACCAATTTTGGGATAAGTATCTACAATTTTTGTTGAGTAGCCTTTGAGGTACAAGAACTCGATGGGTTCTTCAAAGCCAGGGTTGGAAACGAGTACACGGTTCATTTTCCGACCATGTAAACGCTGTTTACCACATTTTTTGGTGTAGGAAAATTTATCGGCTTCAGACTGAGTTGTATCACTCGCTTGCATTTTCTCCTGTGTTTTGGTTTCATCCATTTGAATAGCATATTTCCCAAATTCCGTTTCCAAAAGGAGGTAGGACTTATCCAGAACCATATGTTTGATCGCTATTTGCAGTCCGAGGCGATCGGTGAAGTTTTCTATTCTCACGATGGTATCATTTGTGTAGACCACCATTCGGGTATCGGGCACTAAATCCTGCAGAGCTGAATCGCGCACGCTGATTTTATACTCAAGCATCCCGGAGAATGATTTCGTTTTTTTTGATTGACCGAACCCGAAGCAAGGGAGCAGACAGACAAGCGTTATTGAGAGGATAAGAGTGCGCATAGAATTTTGTTCTTTTCAGTTGAACGGAATTGATCCCCTAAAGTTACTAACAGTATTGCGGAATGGGGGTGTTTATTCTCGATTTTAGCGCGTAAATTATATTATTTTTGCTGAAGAAAGCATTCTTATGAAGGAGATTCAGTTAATCATTAACTCATCCGAGATTACTGCAGGTACGCGAGGGAGTTCGTTGGGACCTGATGCGGTCATGACGGCAGCTCGCAACCGAGAAAGTCATTTTTTCAAAGAGCATCCAATTGTGCGAATTGAATCGGAGAACCACTTGCTCGATGCTGAAGTGAAATATCCGTATGCAAAACGGATTGAAGGATTGGTGAACATTTTCAGTCGCATGTCCTCTCAAGTTTCACTGAGTTTGAAGAATGGGAAATTCCCATTAATTCTTGCGGCAGATCACGGTTCGGCTGGTGGAACAATCGCAGGGATCAAACACGCTTTTCCAACGAAACGCTTGGGAGTAATTTGGATTGATGCGCACGGCGATTTGCATACTCCATATACGACGCCGTCGGGAAATATGCACGGAATGCCACTTGCAACGGCGCTAGGCGAAGATAATTTAGAATGCCGATCGAATGATCCTCACTCAGATGTAGTCGCTTTTTGGAAGGCATTGAAAAATACGGGAATTGACGGTCCCAAAGTACGACCAGAAGATCTCGTTTTTATTGGCGTGCGCGATACAGAAAAACAAGAAGATGCAATCATCGAGCGCTTCGGAATCACCAATCACACGGTGGAAGCCATTCGCAGGCAAGGCACGACGGAAATCGTGAGGAAAACCTTGGATCAATTAGCACAATGCGACATGATCTATGTTTCTTTCGACGTTGATTCGATGGATCCAGAACTGACCTCATTTGGAACTGGAACACCAGTACCCAATGGATTAACACCACAAGAAGCGAAGGCATTTTTGGTGGAATTCGGAAAAGAAGATAAACTTACATGCATGGAATTTGTGGAAGTGAATCCATGCTTAGACAATAAAAAAAATAGAATGGCCGAAATCACCTTCGAGTTAGTGGAAGCCGCAGCCAATTCAATCAAGAACTAATGGAATCGAAAATAAAACAAGCATTGCTTGATCACACCAAAACACTCTTTGGTACTTCAATCGATGAATCAGCTATCCAATTTCAAAAAACGCGAAAAGATGTAGAAGGAGATTTGACCCTTGTTACATTTCCATTCATGAAAATTTTGCGTTGTTCGCCTGTGGAAGCTGGAGCGAAAATCGGCGAATTTCTAACGAAGCAGTTTGTTGAAATCGAATCCTGCGAAGCGATCAACGGCTTCTTAAATATTGTACTTTCAGATAAATTTTGGCTTGAAAAGCTCAATATTGTTACAAAAGATGATCATTTCGGCTATGCCGCGCCCAATTCGAAGCCAACAATTATGGTGGAGTATTCCTCCCCGAATACCAACAAACCGCTGCATCTTGGTCACTTGCGAAATAACTTTCTCGGATATTCCGTGGCTGAAATTCTCAAAGCGAATGGACACAAAGTAGTGAAAACGCAAATCATCAACGACCGTGGAATTCACATCTGCAAAAGCATGTTGGCTTGGGAACGATTTTCTCCACTCGGCGCGACGGGAAAACGTGAAACTCCCGAAAGCACTGGGATGAAAGGCGATAAGCTCGTTGGAAAATACTATGTCATCTTCGACCAAGAAATGAATGCTGAAGCAAAGGCGATCATTGATCAGTGGAACGCTGGACAATTTGACGGCTTCGATTCGGAGGTGACCGATGAATTCGTACGCCTGAATGCATCAAAAGCAGACAAAGACGAAAAAGGAATTGCTGGAATTGACGCGAAAATTAAGGAACTAGCTAAAAATCAAACTCAACTTCTCAACGATGCCAAGGAAATGCTTGTGAAATGGGAAGGCCGAGATCCGCAAGTGTATTTGCTTTGGACCACCATGAACAGTTGGGTGTACAAAGGATTCGAATCGACGTATGAGGCCATGGGAGTGGATTTCGACACGCTTTATTATGAGTCGAATACGTTTCTACTCGGCAAAGAATTGGTTTCTGAAGGACTCACGTCAGGGGTTTTTTATCAGAAGGAAGATGGGTCAGTTTGGATCGATCTAACCGACGAAGGACTCGATGAAAAGTTGGTGCTTCGCTCGGATGGAACAGCTGTTTATATGACGCAAGACGTTGGAACTGCCGTTGATCGCTTCAAAGATTATCCCGACCTCGACGGAATTATTTATACCGTAGGAAACGAACAAGATTATCACTTCAAAGTGCTCTTTCTCATCCTAAAAAAATTGGGTTACGCTTGGGCGAAAAACTGTTTTCACTTGTCCTATGGCATGGTGGAATTACCAAGAGGAATGGGCCGAATGAAATCGCGCGAGGGGACTGTTGTTGATGCCGATGATTTGATGGAAGATATCGTAGCATCAGCCAAAGAAATGACGCAAGAGCGAGGTCATTTGGAAGGAATGACGGACGACGAAAAAGAGAATTT
>CALFOS010000133.1 GCA_937919725.1 uncultured Fluviicola sp.
TACGATTTAATGTTGAATCCAGGCTTTCGGTGAGAGTCTGGATTTTTTTGTGCTCCTGATTGATCCTTTCAAAAGCAAGGAGAAATGAGCTTTACTTTCGGTTCATCACCGTTCTAAATCCAATGTGTTGTGCAGACGAATTTACTTCAGCATTCATGCGCGCAGAGATACGATAGCTTGCGCAATAACTTGCGTTACACAGAAACGACCCACCTTTGATTACTTTTTCTTCGATAATGCATTGGTTTTTTTTCCCACAGCAAGTAGATTTTTTTACTTTTTGAGAATAATTAGTCGTGTAGCAATCGCTGGTCCATTCCCAAACATTCCCAGACATATCGAATAAACCAAAAGCGTTTGGTGGATACGAGTGCACAGGAGCCGCGTTTTCAAATCCATCCGTTAATAGATTGTGCATCGGAAATTGACCTTCCCACGTATTCGCGTTTTTGTAGAGTTGCCGAATGCTATTTCCCCAGGTGAAGATGGTGTTTTTGTTCGCGCGTGCGGCGAATTCCCATTCTGCTTCTGTTGGTAAGCGCCGGCCTTTCCATTTGCAGTAGGCCTCGGCATCTTCGTATGCAATGTGAACCACCGGGTAATTTTCTTTTCCTTTGATGCTGCTTCCAACCCCATTTGGTTGTCTCCAGTTAGCACCCAAGGTCCATTTCCACCACTGCGAATAATCGTTTAGATCAATAAAATCGCTTTTTGGAACTTTCTGGAACGTTAAGGATCCTGGTTGCAAAATGGAATCGTGGGGTTTTGGCGTTCCTTCGGGTAATTCTCGTTTCATCACCTCCCAATCGATGGGTCTTTCGGCAAGGGTGATGTAGTTGGTGGCTTCCACAAATTCCGCGAATTGGACGTTGGTGACTTCGATCAGGTCGATGAAAAAGCCTTCAACTTTAACGGAATGACTTGGTTTTTCGTGCGCCAATGCCATTTCGTCCTGCGCTACGGCACCTTGCTGAAACGTACCGCCGGGAATCCAAACCATGCCTTCGGGTGTGTTGCTTGGTGCAGATTCTTCTTGCAGTTGTTGAGGTCCGCATGCAGTGAAAAGCGATGAGAATCCAAAGAGCATTCCTAGGCAGTATGTTTTCCGTTTTAAATGTGGAAGACTCAATTTTTGAGGAATCGAAATACTGAGTAACATTAAAGTAGTGCGTTTTGAATCTATAAATGTACGAAAACCCATGAATCCCGGCAGGTTGTAGCGCACAAGTTTGGCGCGCTGGATTGCCTAGAGACGCAAGCGCATGGCGGCGATCTTGGAAGCACGGCAGCAGTGCTGTGAAACTTGTAAGCCAAGAGCCAACTATGGCGTGGAGACCGCTTGCCAGAGCATAAAACTATGACTTTATTAGCGGATAAATTAAAAATATGCGCTGGCAGGCGGCCAATATAGTTGTAAAGATGCGGGCAGTGAATTGTATAGAGTAGAATAGTTACAATTTTATATCATTTTCTGTAATTAAACGTGGTCATCATTTCGCTATATTGCGAAATGGCAAAATAGCCAAATAAAATCGTTTATTTTGATCATTCGCCCTCGCAACTATAATCTGTTTGCCTTCTGAGAACTATCATGCAACAACATAAAATGAACTTTGGCCGACAATAGGACCATCGGTAAATCGAACCATCAATACATCGAAATTTCGTTCCGTTTCAAATAGACTTCCACGATGATGCGTGAAACCAATTCGAGGTTAATTTTGGAGGGATCAATCAATCGATACGTTGTTTTGGATGAATGGGTATCTTCTTTTTCGATGATTTCCAACTCTAGCATTACTCTGCGCACCAGGATTTTTCCGCCGTAGCCATATTTGAATGAGGCATTGGTGATTTCCTTTTTTAGCAAGAGCCGATTGAGCATGTTGTACGTTCGATTGAAGTACTTTTTGATTTGTCGGATGCGCACTTTTGAAACGTCGTCACCATGCAAAACCGTGGCCGTGTAGCGGGCGATTTCGTTCAGTTCAGCCAAAAATAGTTTCCGTTCTTCAGGGGTTTGCTCCATTGATTGATGCTTAAATCAACCAAATTTATCGGTCAATTCTATGTATTCCATCGTCCTATCAGAATGGCGTTCGGCTTATTTGGCCTTCTTCAAACGCTTTTCTGCTTTTTTTTCCTTTGGAGTTTTTATCGCCTCCTTTTTTACGGTCTTTTTTGAGTCTTGTCCTTTTGCCATGATACGTGTTTTGATGTGTGTACGGGATTGTGCGAATTAAGATACATGATTTGTTGAAACTCCATTATGTCGTACAGAATTGAACGACCCGTGGAGCACAAAAAAGCCCGTTCGATTCCCGATTGCTATCGGGATGACGAACGGGCTTTCCTAGCTTAATGTGCTTATTTCTTTTTACTCCATTCTTCAATCGACTTTTCGTTCGATTTGATGTAGTCGTCGTTTCCTGCTTTTTTCGCTGCTTCCAATGAAAGTTTTGCAGTGGCCGTTGCTCCTTTGAAATCACCCAATTCTGCTTGAATTAATGCTTTTCTGCGTGTGTACCAGAATGGTGCATCTTCAGTCATTGCCAATGCTTTGTTGATGTACTCCAATGCTTTTTCGAGTTCGATTTTTTCAGCAAGATAATAACTCGCAGCTTTGTAATAATCGCCTGCGGCAGGTCCGCTCATTGTTTTGTCGATGCTCGCTAACACATTCTCTTTTGTCGGTACACTGAAAGAAACAACCGCTTTTGAGTTCTCCCATGCAAAGCTAAGATCAGCTCCGTTCATTGTTAGATTTTCAATTTCAATCGTAAACGACTCCATTACCGATGTGATTTTACTCACTGTTGCCGTCGTTTTTAGAGCGACCAATTCTTCCTTCCACTCGTCTGGAGTTCCCCAGTTTTCCGTGTCGGTGTAAAAATAGACGTCCCAAGATTTTCCGTTTTTTGGTGTTACGAAAATCGCGTAAGTTCCTGCTTTCAAAGTTTGCGATCCCACAGTCAAATCATTCGATACCGTAATCATTGAGTTTTTGTTTGCTCCTGTACGCCACATTTTATCATAAGGAACGAGGTCACCGAAAATCACGCGGTCGTTCTTAGAAGGTCGTGAGTATTCAAGCGTGATTTCTGTCAATCCGACAGTTTGCCACGTTTTCGCCGCTGGGCTCGGTTGTGGAGTTGTAATTTGTGCTGTTAAAGAATAGCTGCCCAAACACAAAAGGGCTATCATCAATTTTTTCATGTCTTTTAAAGTTTCTTTTTTGATTTACAAATTTACTGAAACTATTGTGTTTATCGTGTTGATATTTAGTAATGTCGTGTGAACCATCCGCATTGCATTGAAAACGAATTGTTTAATGATGTTTAATTTGGATTAAACATTAATTGTTTAAATTTGAGATCAAATAAATCAAACGCATCTTGAAAAATCTTGTACGTCTCTATTTTATTCTTTTTTCACTCTGTGTATCGGCGAACGATGGAAACGGTGAAATCTACGTTAACCTGCAGAAATTGCACTCACTAAAACGCGTTTTGTATGTTGCGGCGCATCCCGATGATGAGAATACGAGAGCTTTGGCGTGGTTCTCTTTAGGTGAAAAAGCGGAGACGGCGTACTTTTCATTGACACGTGGAGATGGAGGTCAAAATCTGATCGGTGATGAATTGAGTGAAGAGTTGGGCGTTTTGCGGACGCAAGAATTGTTGTCTGCCCGATCCATCGACGGTGCGAAGCAGTATTTTTCCAGAGCTGTCGATTTTGGTTATTCCAAATCTGCGGAGGAGTCCTTCAAATTGTGGGGACGAGAAATTTTACTTTCGGATTTGGTGTTGATCATTCGTAAATTCAAGCCAGACGTAATTATCACACGCTTCCCACCTGACGAGCGCGCTGGACATGGACACCACACCGCATCAGCACTCTTGGCGATTGAGGCGTTCAGCAAGGCAGCCGATTCAAATTATGCTATCGATCAAGTGAAGGCGTTTGGAACTTGGCAAGCGACGTCACTTTACTGGAATACTTCATATTGGTGGGATGAGAACATCAAAGATTTACAAGCAGGAGACCCAAATTACGTGATAACGGATATCGGAGGATACAATGCGCAATTGGGCATGTCGTACAATGAAATTGGAACGATGGCAAGAAGTGAGCACAAGTGTCAAGGATTTGGCGCCATTGTGGAGCGTGGAAGTCAAATCGAATATTTCAAACACCTCGAAGGGGAGAAGTTACACGATTCCTTTTTTGAAAAATCGACGCGATCGTGGACGAGCATGGCTGATGAACTATTAGAGGCAGATTTTAATTCGGCCCTCAAAAACTTTGATTTCATAACGTTGTCGAATAATGTTCCGATCCTTTTGAAGATTTTGAAACGACTGAAACAATTGCCGGGGTCGTACATTATTGATGAAAAAATTGCACGCTGCGAAGCGATTATTCAAGATTGTCTCGGACTTCATGTGGAAGTAGTTGGCGAACAATTTTCCTTTGTTCAGGGCGAACCTGTTTCGTTGAAAGCTAATTTAATCAACCGTTCAGGATTACCCATTTCAGTGTCGAATATTGAATTGAGCACGGGTGAGTCACTCGTTTTGGATACTATTTTAGTGGAAAACAAAGCGAAGGAGATTGCACTCATCTCGAATGGAAAAACGGAAATTTCGAACCCATATTGGTTG
Organism: uncultured Fluviicola sp.; assembly: GCA_937919725.1. Lineage (GTDB taxonomy): Bacteria > Bacteroidota > Bacteroidia > Flavobacteriales_D > Crocinitomicaceae > UBA4466. The sequence continues at coordinate 4,665 of CALFOS010000133.1, forward strand.
AACGAGCCCTTCGTGAATGTGTTTACCATTCAAGATCCGAACAACATTTGTGCACCTGAAAGTAAACCGAGTATTACCGCACAATTCACTTTTAAAGTGGCTGACGAAGTATTTAGTCTTGCAATTCCTGCAACCTACAAATGGCGCGATCCCTCTTACGGCGAACGACGTCGACCGTTGATTTCTACTCCATCTTATACCGCGAGCTTCGAACAAAATCAACTGTTGATGAAAGCAGGTGAGCAAAAAGTGGTTCGCATAAAAGTGAAAAGTTTTACGGATAGTTTGAACACCATGATGAAAATTGTCGCGCCAGTAGGTTGGACAATTTCTCCAAGCGAAATTCAGATCAAACTCACAGGAATGCACGCCGAGGAGTGGTTTAGTATCCAATTAATAGCTGATGAAAAAGCACAACCTGGAGCGGTAAATTTGTCGCAAGCGGATGGAACTGGCGTGTTGAACTACAAGGAGATTACATACGATCACATTCCTACGCAGGCATTGTTCAGGGGGGCGTCGATACAATGTACCGTGCTCGATGCCAAGATAAACAAAGGACGAATTGCCTACATAAAAGGTGTGGACGATGCTGTTCCTCAAGCGATCCAACAACTTGGATTCGAATTAGATATGTTCGAAGTGAAAGATCTTCCAAACATCGATTTAAAGAAATACAGCTCGGTTGTTCTCGGAATTCGGATCTACAATGTCCACCCAGAGCTCAACAATTATTCGGAACGCTTGCACGCGTATGTGAATAATGGAGGAAATTTGGTCATGCAATACAACACAGCATCGCGCAACAGTACCGAAACGAAATTTGGACCTTATCCGTTTGAATTGTCGCGAAATCGAGTAACCGAAGAAGATGCCACAGTCACGTTTTTAGCTCCGAAGCATCCAATCATGAATTCGCCAAACAAGATCACGCAAGCGGATTTCGACAATTGGGTACAAGAGCGTGGATTGTATTTCGCCAACAATTGGGACGAGAATTACACGTCGCTTTTTTCGTGGGCGGATCAGGGTGAAGAAGCTCAAACTGGAGCACTCATCGTCACAAAGTATGGAAAAGGTCAGTTTGTGTATTCGGGAATTTCATTTTTCCGAGAATTGCCAAACGGCGTGGTGGGAGCCTACCGATTGTTTGCGAATATCCTAAGTTACCAACCATGAGTGAAGAAAAGGATTCGACAAAGTGGAGCAGGTGGTACATAGGATTGATCGCGGTGCTCGTGGTGCAAATCATCATCTATTTACTCATCACTAATGCCTACGCGAAATGAGTCTAATTGATTGGATCGTTTTGCTAGGGACGCTCGTTTTGATTGTGGGCTACGGCACCTGGAAAACTAGGAAAAACAACAACCTAGAGAGCTACCTCAAAGGGAATAATTCGGAAAATTGGGCGACCATCGGTTTGTCGATTATGGCTACGCAAGCCAGCGCGATTACATTTTTGTCGACGCCTGGTCAAGCCTACGAAAGCGGAATGGGTTTCATCCAATTCTACTTCGGATTGCCGCTCGCGATGATCATTATTTCGATTTTCTTCCTACCTGTTTATTACCGCCTCAAAGTGTACACTGCCTACCAATATTTGGAGCAGCGTTTTGATGTTAGAGTGCGATCGTTCACAGCTTTTTTATTCTTGATTTCGCGAGGGTTAGCAGCAGGAATAACCATCTACGCACCATCGATTATTCTTTCCACTATTTTGGGATGGAACCTGCAGTTGACGTGTTTACTCATTGGTGGATTGGTCATCATCTACACCGTTTCAGGTGGAAGTAGAGCGGTTTCGTTGACCCAGAAATGGCAGATGGGAATAATCATGACGGGAATGTTTTTTGCCCTTTACTACGTAATAGCAAGTTTTCCTTCCAACATCGGATTCATGGATGGAGTGGATATCGCCGGAAGTTTGGGCAAGATGGAAATCATCGATTTGTCTACCGATTTGGGCAATCGCTACACGCTACTTTCGGGGCTCACGGGAGGACTTTTTCTTTTCGTATCGTATTTCGGAACGGATCAATCTCAAGTGCAGCGTTACCTGGGCGGAAAATCACTAAAAGAATCGCGCTTGGGCTTGATGTTCAATGGACTTTTGAAAATCCCCATGCAATTTTTCATTCTCATAGTTGGCGTGATGGTGTTTGTTTCGTTTCAATTCAACCGACCGCCGATCGTTTTCAATCCGATTACCATCGACATGAATGCAGAGCAAGAGCTAGGATTGAAGAAAATTGAGGCGGAATATGATGTTGTTTTTGAAAAAAAGCGATCTCTTTTGGAGGGTTACAAATCGACGGATAAAGAGCAAGCGATAGCGGTGCAAGGTTTGCAACTCAAACAAGATTCAATTCGGCAAAGTTACAAGGCATCGCTCCTCACAATTGACCCAAAATTTGAAGCGAAAGATTCTGATTACATCTTCTTGACCTTCATCTTGAATTTCCTTCCGCACGGATTGATCGGATTGCTCTTGGCCGTAATTTTCTCTGCGGCGATGTCGTCAACAGCGGGTGAATTGAACGCGCTTTCTGCCACGACAACGATCGACTACTACAAAAAGTTCTGGTCGAAATCGGATGATGAGAAAAAGGATCTTCGCGTGAGTAAATGGCTGACAGTAATTTGGGGATTGTTGGCGATTTTGATTGCACTCACCGCTGGAATGTTCGAAAATTTGATTCAACTCGTTAACATACTCGGATCACTTTTCTACGGAACGATCTTGGGAATTTTCCTATTGGCTTTGTTCTTCAAATACGCGAAGGGAACGGCCGCGCTCGTTGGAGGAATTGTCGCACAAATCGTTGTCTTACTTGTTCATCTACTGAAAACCTACGAATACATCGAATTGAGTTATTTGATGTACAACTTTATTGGCTGTGCGATGGTGATTTTGGTTGGAATTTTAACCCAGAGATTGTTGAATGCGAGGGGGTAACAGCGTATTGTGCTGGATCGGATTGATGAAGAAATAATGGATAAAACCGTCGTTTTATTGTGATGTTTGTGTCAATTCAGTCCTTAAACCAACCCGAATACTTCACATAATTGTTCGCAATGCGCATCACTTCGCCTTCAAACAACTCAGGAGAAATGTCCTTCACTTTCTTAGCGGGAACACCTGCCCAAATCGAGCCAGCTCCAACGTGCGTGCCTTCCAACAAAATTGCTCCAGCCGCTATAATCGATCCCGATTCGATGTAGCAATTGTCCATTACGATCGCGCCCATGCCAATGAGCACGTTGTCTTCAACCGTGCAACCATGCACCAGAGCGTTGTGACCAACCGAAACGTTGTTTCCTAAATTGGTTTTCGTTTTTTCGAATGTTGCATGAAGCACTGCGCCGTCTTGAATATTGACTTTATTCCCCAATTTGATCGAGTTCACATCGCCGCGAATCACCGCGTTGAACCAAACAGAGCACTGATCGCCCATGACCACATCGCCAACAATCGTCGCATTTTCTGCGAACCAACAATCATCACCAAATGAGGGTTCAAATCCTCTGCATGCTTTTATCAATGCCATATCGAACTAGTTTGAAATCAAAGTTAACACGATGTCTACAATCTAGCGCAATCTTGTCGTGAAATCTAGTTGCGAACTACGCGTTTCGTAAATTTTTGATCGCGCGTTTCCAGCACAAGGGAGTAAACTCCTGCGTCAAAAATTGATAAATCGATTATGGTGCTCGATTGACTCACGCTCGCCAAAAGGATTTTCCCGTTCAAATCGAGCAGAGAAATCCGCACATCGAAAATTTGATCTTCAAATAGGACTGTTACAATTCCATCCGTTGGATTTGGCGAAATGTGAATGAATTGTTCCAAATTTGTTTCATCCAACCCGATTCCAGAAACGACTGATGGTGCTGACGCATCCGACATACAGCCAAACGAGTTGGTGCAGGCAACCGAGGAATTTCCATTTGCGGTAGGAGCATAACAACTGTCAGTTCCAGTAACAATCACAGTTCCGTTGAGTGACCATTCGTAAATGCTTCCTGCGGAGGCACCTGGGACGCAAAGAATCTCGAAAGAGTTGTTGATAGATGGTGTACTTGGCTGAGCGAAAACGTTTACTTCCAGCGAATCCGTTGCCGAACATACATTGCCATCAGAAAATGCATAATACAAGGTATGCGCTCCAACACTAGCCAAACTAGGATCGAAATCGGTGCCAGAAATTCCAGCTCCCGAATAGGTTCCATTGGCTGGAATTGGGTTGAGAATGGGTGAAATTCCATCATTTTCGCAATGCGTAGAAGTCAAGGTTCCAAAATCGATTGTTGGATTTGGATTGATAGTGACGTTGATCATCGCGCTCGTGTCCAGACAGAAGCCTGAGTTGTTGTGCCATTGATAATCAGTATTGGCGAACTGATCAAATACGTTCAAGTTTTCGGAGCCGCACAATCTTTGATTCCCTGAATCATTTAAGTTGATGTTTTTACAAGCGATGACGAGCATCAATTCCGTTCGAGCCGAGTACGTTTTATTGACAGTGCTCATCGGTTGATTAAGGGTTGCGCCTTGTGGCGGCCAAGTTGAAATGGTTGCGTCTACACGTCCCGCGATGTTGAGATTGGCTTCGTTACTAATCCGCCTTTATCCATGCTTCTATGGTCAATGTTGTGGAATTTTGCGAAGCGTTCTGCGGGACTAACAAATGAGCAGAACTGAAATCGTAGCTGTTCCCAGCTCCAATGCCTTTTGCTGAGCTTAGGAATGAGATGCTTGAAATACAAATAAATAGTGCAATGTTAGTAACAATGTGGTTCATCGAATGGTTGTTTAAATATTAGGTGAAAGTTAGGTGGTTTTACATAAACATCGGCTTTATAGGCTCTTCAATAAAATCTCTCGTGTGTGAAAATATTGATTACATTTGGCTCTGAATGATGAAAACACTCTTACTATTTAAGCAAGGCGATATTCCTATTGGCATAGCGAAAATTCCGTTCCAACGAACGCATAAAACTGGGTGCTTGGCCATTTGTCGGGTGACTTTCTTAGTCTGTATTTCTGTTTTTAGTTCGATTTTGAGTTTCTCACAAGTGGATCATTGGGAAACGGTGGTCTACGAAACGGATACGTGGCGCTACATAACTCCATTGAGTCCAGTTGTTGCATCGTGGAATACGATTGGTTTCAATGATGCTGCATGGTCAATGGGCCAAGGTGGTTTTGGATATGGAGATGGAGATGACAACACCACATTTTCTGCAACTCTTTCCTGTTATCAGCGCAAATCGTTCACCATCACAGATGTATCGGCAATCGATCAAGCGATTTTAAACATTGATTATGATGATGCCTTTGTGGCATATTTGAATGGAGTTGAAATCACCCGCGACAACATCACTAGCGCAGGTCAACCAGCCTACAATCAAGGGTCAGACGGCCTCCACGAAGCGGTGATGTACTCAGGCGGATATCCACTACAATTTGTGATTTCGTCTAGCTTTTTGACAGCGAATTTAGTGAATGGCACCAATGTGCTCTGTGTTCAAACCCACAATGAATCGAATTCTTCGAGCGACATGAGTTCACGTGTTTTTCTTTCGTTGGGAATCATAAACACATCGAACAATTACGGGCCAACTCCTCCTTGGTTCATTCCGCCGTTTGTTTTTACTTCATCCAATCTTCCAATTGTGGTGATAAATACGGCGGGCGGCGCGCCCATTCCGAACGAACCCAAATTGGATGCGACGATGGGAATCATTTACAATGGACCAGGAAACATGAATGCTCTTTCTGATCCATACAACGAATTTGATGGAAATATTGGAATTGAAATTCGAGGCTCATCCTCAGCTGGATTTCCGAAAAAACAATGGGGACTAGAAACCCGCGATCCACAGGGAAATTCGATTGGCGTGAGCTTTTTCAACATGGCTTATGACAACGACTGGGTACTTTCGGCTCCGTATTCTGATAAATCCCTGATGCGCAATGTTCTCACCTACAAAATGGGATGGGACACCGAACATTACGCCCCGCGAACTCAGTTTTGCGAAGTCATACTCAACGGTGAATACCAAGGAGTGTATGTGATGATGGAAAAAATCAAGCGGAAAGACGGCAAGGTTGGAATCGATGATGTGAAACCTGAAGACACTCAGGGAAATGAACTCACCGGCGACTATATTTTTAAAGTAGATAAATTGACAGCTGGAGGACAGGTGGCATGGACATCGCCCTATTTAACTTATCCTACGGGATCAAGCACTATCAACATTCAAATGCACGACCCTGACCTCTCGAGTTTGTTACCCGTTCAATTGAACTACATGGAAACAACCGTCACAGCATTCGAAACCGCGTTGGCTGGCGCAAATTTCACCGATCCATCCCTAGGATATTCGCCGTACATCGACCGTGGCTCTTTCATCGATTTTATCTTGGTGAATGAATTTGGCAAAAATGTGGACGGCTACCGAATCAGTACGTTTTTACACAAACGCAGATTGAGCGAAGGAGGAAAAATTGTAGCAGGTCCACTTTGGGACTTCAATTTGGCGTTTGGAAACGCGAATTATTGTCAAGGAGGAGCGACAACGGGTTGGGAAATTTTCTTCAATAACTATTGTGGAGGAGGGCTGGACAATCCATTTTGGTTCGAGCGTTTGCTCCAAGATCCAAGTTTTGCGAACGAAATGAACTGCCGTTGGTTAGACATGCGGGCAGGGAAATGGCACACGGACACGTTGATGGCCTACATTGATGCACAAGCCGCATATTTGAATCAAGCGCAAGTGAGAAATTTCCAGAAATGGACAACACTCGGAAATTATGTGTGGCCGAATAATTTTGTTGGAAATACCTACGCTGAAGAAGTGAACTACCTCAAAACGTGGGTAAGCGATCGCGCAGCTTGGATGGATGCCAACATGTTCGGATCCTGTTCCAATTGGTCGATCGATGAGCTAGAAAGCACAGGCATTCGCGTTTTCCCGAATCCAGCTAGAGAGCATGTAAGCTTCGAGTTGACGCAATTCATTTCTGAAGGAACACTCAATATCTACGATGCTAGCGGAAAGTTGGTTCGATTGGTTTTACTTCAAAACACCTACGAAGCTGAGTTCAATGTAGCCAGTCTATCGCAAGGAATTTATACGTATCGCATTTCTGAAGTTGACCAATCGCCGATTACAGGAAAATTAATTATTCAATAAACTAAGCTATGAAATACAGTCGCATTCTTTTTTCCGCCCTCCTTTTTTCTCTACTTGGAGTAAGCTCATGCAAAAAAGTGGAAGGTCCAGGTGGATCGTCTGCCATAACAGGAACACTTATTGGTAAAGAGATCCAAGGCTCATCGAGTGCGGCGAAGTATGAGGTTACTGAGGTTACGGTAACGCACGCCGATGGCATCGATGGTTCCATTCTCGACAACAGCGATTATTTTTTGCTCAATACGCCAAATGGAGGTTCTTATTATTACGTGTGGTACGAGAATACTAATTTCCCAGGGCAAGATCCGGGATTGAGTGGACGAACAGGAATCAAAGTAACGTATAGCAACAACGAATCCAATGTCTTGATCGCTACCAAAACAATGACAGCCATTCTCAACCAAGCAAGTGCTGATTTTATTGTGACGCGCGTGAACGATTTACTCACCATCACCAACAAAGCGTTTGGCGAAGTGCCCGATGCCGATGAGGTGAATACACCATTTTTGATCGATATCGCGGTGCAAGGGAAAAGCGCTACAAGTACGTCGAGTTTGTCTTTAGCTGGTCCAATCGCCGATGAGCGTGTGTATTTAATTTTTGGACAAGAAGATTTTTATAGCGAAACGGTTCGGACAGATGAAAACGGACGCTTCCAATTCAAAGGTTTAACGCGTGGAAATTATCGTGTGTATGCACTCTCGATCGATACACTTTCACCAACGGGTCAACTTATCCGATCAGAATTGTCCGCAGAAATCGCGGAAAAGAAACAAGTTGTAGATGCAGGTGAGCTCTTCATCGTTAAATAATCCGAATGAAATTCAGCAAGGCTTTTACTTCACTTTTTTTGATGATGATTTCATTCGTTGGTTTTGCACAATCTGACGTGAGAGCATGGATTGGTGTGGACGCGAAATACGATCTCAACAAACGCTGGTCACTTGGCATGGAAACGCAAACGCGCACTGATCTCAAATTGGGTCGACTCGATAACGCTTACATTTCTCCGAACTTGAGCTGGAAAATACACAAACACCTCGAAACGGGATTTTCCTATCGTTTGTCGAGTGTTCCATATTCAAAATCGACCACCAATCGCGTGACGAGCAGTCGGTTTTCCCTCGATTTCACATTTCGAAACATTGAAGAGTTCTTTGCAAAAAAACCGCGTTTGGGCGTTTCACTTCGCTTGCAAGGAACTAGGGAATATGAAGCAGAAAAACGCACAGATAACACCCTCCGACTGAAATTAATACTGGACTATGATCTTCCAAATTCCAAACTCGATCTCTTTGCATCAACGGAATTATTCTACCGTTTTCAACGCGACTTGGTCTACACTTTTTCCGAAGTTCAATCGGTAGATGCCATCAACAAATACCGCGTAAAATTGGGATTGAGTTACCCCCTCGGTGATCATCAGGACATCAAGGTATACGGACTCAACCAATGGCGCTATCCGGACGGACGAAGCGAATTTGTGATCGGTTTGGGCTATTCCTGCGACTTTTCTTCTAAAAAGAAATCCAAAAAGAAATAAGTAATGGAATTTAAACAAGTCAGATCGAATCAGTAGAGCTAAAATCTGATAAATCTACGTCTGAGCAGGAATAAATCAGTTAGTATTTTCATTTTGAGGAATGGTTTGCTTATTTTCATCACAAACAATTCTGTTATGAAATCAATTTACTTTATTGCCGCCCTGAGTTTTTCCATCGCTAGTTGTTCGTCTTCGCGCGACGATTCTACGATTCCATCGGGTGATCCATCTGAAAATGAATCGTCTTTTGCTACTGCAGCGGATCAAGATGTATGTGATGACTTGAAGTCCTTCGTGCCTAAGGGCTGGAAAATCATTAAGCAACCCACAGGCGATCTCAACAAAGATGGCATCGAAGATGTAGCCATGGTCATTCAAAAAACAGACGCCGCCAATATCAAAAAGGAAAACGGAATGACGATCGATAAAAACTCACGAACGTTGCTTATTTTATTTGGTAAAGCCACCAAAGGTTGCTATGAATTGAACACAGAAAGCAAAACGTTTATCCTCGCTCATGAGGACGTTATCATGGACGATCCATTTGAAGGAATTGAAATCAAAAATGGAACTTTGAAAATTAGTTTCAAAGATTTCCGGAGTATGGGCTCGTGGGAAACATCGCAATCCAGCTATATTTGGCGTTTTCAAGATGGATTGTTTAAGTTAATCGGCGCGAATGATTCCTCTTTCCACCGCGCAGATGGCGACGCAACAGATCTCAGTATCAATTTCTCAACCAATAAATACAGCCTTACTTTTTACAATATGTTTGAAGAGGAAGACGAATCGGAAGAGGAAGTGATTTGGAAAAAGCTCAATGTGAAAACACTGAAAACCTTTGAAACGTTCAGTCAACCTTGGACTTGGACCATCAACGACGAGGTGCACATATAGAAAATCTGCTTTTTTACTCATGCGAATTGGATGTTGCAGTAACCTTGGCGTCATTCTTAGTTATGTACTAGAAATCGAAACAAACGATTCATGAAATCAGTCAAAAAAATAATTTTTACGCTTGCGGTTCTCTTTTTGTCCGCGGAGATGACGCATGCCGAAGGAATCAATTTCCAGCACCTCACGCTCAAAGAAGGCTTGGCAAAAGCGAAAGCCGAAAACAAAAAGGTGTTCATCGATGTGTTTGCAGAATGGTGCGGACCGTGCAAGTATTTAACAAAGAACGTGTTTGTGGATGAAGGCCTCGGTAAATTCATGAACGAGTATTTCGTCAGTCTAAAACTCGATGGCGAAGAAGGCGACGGCTTGCAAATCATGAACGATTTCGATCTCGACTCATACCCAACGCTACTATTTCTCGAGTCAGACATGGGGTTGCTCAAAAAAATTGTTGGGGCTGTTGGGGCCGATGAGCTTGAAACGGCAGGAAACGAAGTGGTGCACCCAGAAACAACGCTGATTTACCAGCTCACACAGAAATACGAGGCAGGTGAACGCGATCGAGCTTTTTTGGCGAGTTACCTCATTGAATTGCTCAATTCGGAACGGGATTACGACGCAGTATTGTCAGAATCACTCAAGCTTTATACTAAACCTAATCTCCAAGATGAGGATGAATTTATCGTTTTTTGCCTAGGTATTGATGATCGAAAAGATGCTACGATGAAGCTTTTTCTGAACGATCTTAAAAACTTGTATGACATCCACGGGCAGTTCGTCAGGACCAAACTCAACATGATTCTTCTTGGAATTGTGAACGATGCTATTGAATCAAATGACAAATCCTTGATCCGAGCCGAACTCAGGAAAATATATCCCTTTTATGCCGATTTCGAAGATGACGAAGCGCGTATTTCCGAAGCAGAAATGCTCCGTTCGATGGAGGAAATGTATGACGAGGAAATGGAGTAAGTTCTTTTGGACGTTCTAATGAGCTTTTCGAGCTAACTAGATATATTTCCGTGCTTCGCGCAAAGCGATTCCTTTCAATCCAGAGCTTGCTAAGTACACTTCAACTGACTTCGGATCACACTTCGAATGCTGTCGCAAACTCCAACCAATGGCTTATTGAATGAAAAATTCGTTGTTCCATTTGAATTCGTCAATTAAGCTCTTCAATAAGTCGAAATCAATCTGGGCTCTATATTTTAGTTGATAAATCAAGCATGTTCGATAAATCAACGGCCACCATTTGAAATTCGCGCTCGTCTTTCTCCCACAATTCCAGAATTAAGGTCCAAAAATCGGGTTGGTGCTTTTTTACAAGTGGAAACCAATCGCGCTGAATTGCTGAACGATCGGGTGCCGAAATGCCAAAAAATATGAATTGATGCTTCATGTAGGCGCTCATCTTAATCGCTTTTTCGGCATTAGCAAGGCGTTCGAATCGTGCTTCGAGGTTTGCTATGAGTTCTCGAATGGTCATTTGTTGATCAGAATTTCGTAACAAATGTAGGGATGCTCTTTTTTGTACTTCAAATAAACGGAACCAAGGTTTTTATATCCGCGATTAGCATAAAACCGTTGATTTCTATGATTTTGACTGAATGTGTCCAATCGAATTGAATCGTAATTTTGTTCGCCTGCGTATTTTTCGGCGTGATCCATCAATTTTTGTGCTATTCCCTGACCTTGGAACACTGGATCTACCGCCAAACGATGAACAACAAGATTGCGTGATGATGAGTCAGTCAACCAATTAATTTCTGCGTATTCGTCATCTTGCGCTTCGTTGAGAACCACAATACCACGGATTTCTGTCCCGTCTCGATAAGCAAAAAGTGTTTTTGTCTTCAGGTCATTCTCAATGTTCCCTCGATCAGGATATTCTTCATCCCACTGATCAATTCCATGATCGCGCATGTGTTTCCCACACCGTTTCGTGAGCGCAATAATTTCGTCAATTTCGTGCGGGAGTCCAAGTGAAATCATCCTACTTAATCACGTCGAGTTCTTTTCCAACTTTAATGAATGCTGCAATCGCTTTGTCCAAATCGGCTTGGGTGTGTGCCGCAGAAATTTGCGTGCGGATGCGTGCTGCGCCTTTGGCAACTACTGGATAGAAGAAACCGATGGCGTACACTCCTTCTTTTAGCAAGAGGTTCGCGAATTTTTGCGAAAGTGCCGCGTCGTATAACATTATTGGAACGATTGGCGAGTTTCCTGGTTTGATATCGAAACCTGCAGCGATGATCCGGTCTTTGAAATACTTTGTGTTCACTTCCAAACGGTCGCGCAATTCGGTGGATTCACTCAAAATATCGAATACTTTATTAGCAGCGCCTACGATGGCTGGCGCGAGCGAATTTGAGAACAAATAAGGACGCGATTTTTGACGCAACATGTCAATAATCTCCTTTTTCCCCGTTGTATATCCGCCCATGGCGCCGCCGAGTGCTTTTCCGAGTGTTCCTGTGATGATGTCCATTTTGTCGGAAACTCCGCAATATTCTGGAACGCCTCGACCTGTTTTCCCGATAAATCCAGCTGAGTGACATTCGTCTGACATGACCAAAGCATCGTATTTTTCTGCCAAGGCACAAATTTCATCCATTTTGGCAATGTCGCCATCCATCGAGAAAACGCCGTCGGTAACAATCACTCGGAAGCGTTGCGCTTGTGCTGCTTTGAGTTGTTCTTCCAAATCGGCCATGTCGGAGTGTTTGTATCTGTAGCGTTGTGCTTTGCACAAACGAACCCCATCAATAATTGATGCATGATTCAATTCATCCGAAATAATTGCATCTTCCGCTTCGAAAAGTGGTTCAAAAACGCCACCATTTGCATCGAATGCCGCTGCGTACAAGATCGTATCTTCAGTTCCATAGAATTTTGCAATTTTCGCCTCTAATTCTTTGTGAATGTCTTGTGTTCCACAAATAAATCGCACAGACGACATTCCAAAACCGTGCGAATCTAGTGTGTCTTTCGCTGCTTGAATTACGTCTGGATGAGAAGATAATCCGAGGTAGTTGTTCGCACACATGATGACTACATCTTCGCCCGTACTTACGTGCACATTCGCTCCCTGCGGAGTGGTGATGATTCGCTCGCGCTTGAACAATCCTGCTTCTTCAATTGCCTTCAGTTCTGATTGAAGGTGATCTTTCATTTTTCCGTACATAATTTGCCGTTTTGGTGGTGTAAAAGTAAGAAGAATATTAGTTAGACACTAGACTTTGAGACGTTAGACAGGAAGACCTTAGACTTTGAGACGGCAGACATTAGGCATTAGATAAGGAGACTTACTTAGGGAGTAGGTTTTGGTTGGAGGATGGTGGGACTGATTCAATTGGACGAACGCTCAACGCTTGCGCGCGTTAGGGACAGCAGCGGCATCTCCCGTCCGTCAGCTGATGGACGGGGATAAAGCGGATTGCCCGACCCAGACGTTCCGATCAGAAAAAATGGTTTAATAATTAGGAGAAATGATGTTGAGGAACTGTCTGGGGAACGCCCCACATCAAAAGAGAAATCTTTTTTTGATGGGCAAGCCTAAAAATTCCATTTCATATCACGATCATCCATCAATGCGAAGGAAACTTTCCAGCCGAAGCGGGAGTCCATTCGATTGCCATCGGCGTAGGTTCCATAAATTCCTAATCGAAGTCGGCGCTTGGAAAATTTGAAGGTGCGTTCGAGTCCTAAGGCGAATTCGTAGTGTTGCCAATTGTGCTCGGGAACGTACAAATAACTCGCGCCACCCACTAAACCAATTCGCGCCTTTTTCATGAACGGAATTTTGTTGAGAATCGCGCCGTTGTCGTGGTGGAGGTAGTGCGCTTCGAGGTAAAACCGGTTGGTTGGGAGTAAGGAATCGAGCGATTGGAACGAGTTGAGCGGATCGGTGAAAAAGATGGGATCGCTTCGTCGCTGGAATTTTTGATCGACGTCTTTGAGCACTTTTGTAGAAAGAAATGTTCCGCCGCGCGCATGATACGACGAGGTGCCGAGTGTTCCAATTTTGAATGTTTGGCGAATTCCTCCGGCGAGGTAATCGAAGTTGACGTCGCTACCGAAAATGGTTGGAATTCCTTTTTCATAGTACGCGTAAAGTGTTGGCCATTTGGAACCTAAAACCACTTTCCGGTTGGGTTCGCGCATGTATTTTTGATTCGGAACGTACTCGATTGTCATGCTGGTGATGAGCGCTTGGTAGGGTTCGAATTCCGTGGGATCGTTGTTTGGGATAATTTCGTCGAGGGCTGCAATGAATTTGTAATTTTGGATGCTTCTTCGTTCGGCGAAATTGAGATAGTTATAGATGTAAAATCCGTTGAAGACTTCATATCCATGCCGAAGTGCGAGGTCGGTTACTTCGAAAAAGTTGTCGCGTTTGTAGATTTGCGTGAAGGCGTCGGCGTTTCGAATTACCCCAATTCTATGTGAAAATCGTGCTTGAACATATCCTTGATGGAATGGTTCATAGCGATAATAGGCGGAAACTCCACCCCGGAAATCAGCGTTGAGAATACCGACGGACAAATCGTAATCGGTGGATAGAATTTTTTCGTTGTCCCATTTTTTGAAGAAATCGAAGCTTGGATTGATGCGTGGCCCTCCGATGGAAATTGGTTCTACGAGTCCCGCGATTGAACTTAAATACCACTGTGTTTTTTTTGGACGATTTCGGTGCTCGATTCCAAACCAAAGCACTTTGAGAACGGTTACTTTATTGAACAACGCATCTACCGAGTCCAAATATTCTACGCGGTTGTGCGCGTCGTGAATGCTGTCTTTGACGATGATGTAGCGACGTTCTTCCATGGAAAGTTCGGTGACTCGACTGGCTGCCCAATAGCTGGTGTCTTTATCGTAGGCTTCTTTTTCGGTAACGGCAACTTCGTTGGAGAAGAATTTGGGTCCAAAATCGGGCGAAAAATTGTACTCTTTGAAGGTGGCAACGGTCGTACAATTCGATTCTTCGTTTTTGTATTTCACGCCGTAGGTCAAAGTTTGCTTAGTTAAGAGGCAAAGCGTATCCACAGGATGCTCGAATTCCTGTTCAATTTGGAAATAATCGTACACCAGCAAATTTCCTTTTTCCATGGTGAGGTCGATTTTTTGAACCAGCCAAAGCGAGTCGATCACATAAATGTAACCATCCAAGGTGGAGGTAGAGGAGTAGCGTGGTATGATTTTTATCTTATGAATTTTCTGTCCGTTTTCTTCGTATTGATCGACCAAGCGGTATTTGTACGAAAGAATTCCTGGGACAGAAATGGGAGAACTCACCGGCGTTTGATGTAAATCGTCGAGGTGAAGAAGATTTTCGAAGAAGTTGAAGTTCGATTTCACCGTGGTGGTGTAGTAGAGTGCGTTGCGTTTCTGTCCGCGGAGTTCGTAGCCATTGCGAATTTCTTTGACGTGATTTCGATCGCCGTAGTTCAAGGTGAAGTTCGATTCCACGATGTTCATCGAATTGGCTAATTTCTCGAGTTCTTTGGATTGTTTTGCTGCGAATGGATCTTCTACGCCGCTTGGATTGGTCGACACGGGTTCATCGTTTTTCTTCTTCGATTTCTCTTCTTTCTCGTCCTTCTCATCTTTCTCTTCTCGGTCGATTTTTTCCGTCGCACGGATGTAGCCTTGCACAGTATATGGATGGTTCCACTGGCTGATGGAGTCGCGTTTGGCCACTACTTTCAGCATGATTTCACGTCCTGGGTTCGATTTTTTAGCGGAAACTTCCACATCTTCTAAGTCGAGCGCCGATGGGAAGAGTTGCATATTTTTTACAACGGGAACGTCGGAAACGGTGAGGTATGCTTCGCGCGTATCGAATCCTGGAGCGGCGATCACTAAGAAATATTCGCCCTGCATGAGGCGCATTTCGTAGTAACCGTTGATGTTTGCTTCAGTTCGAAGATCGGCGTTATTTTTCACATAGATTTTCGCGTAGGGGATGGGAGCGTCAAATTCGTCGGTGATGGTTCCACTCACCAATCGTTGTGACCATGCTGTATTGCCACAACAAAGAATCAACAAAAGAACAAGAAAGTGAAATTTCATATTCATTAGACCTTCAGATAACGCGAAAAGTTACATTAGTAACCGATGTTTACTCAAAAATAGGGATTTGCTCATCGACGGTACCTTACTAATCCGCTAGTGAATGCTTTACGCTGATGAACTAAGTATTTTTAGGATAAACGGCGCAGCGGCGGCTTAATTGTTCTTAGACTTAGCATTTTTTTCTTGCTCCTGAAGATACTCCATGTGTTTTTTCATTCGGCGTATCATGTAGCGGCGCATAAAGAACATCAAGAATGCCAATACTGCGAAAATATAATAGTAAGCCCATTTTGCAAACCCTTCGATAGATCCAAAATAGGTTACCGCAACGAGCGCAAAGACTCCAACGAGTAACCAGAAATAAAGCATGATTTGATTGTAGCGTTCCATAACAATGTGTTTTTACAAAAGTAGTTAATCATCCGAGAAGTCCACCTTCCCTTCGGGGGCAAGAATTTCGGCGTAGTTGAAAAATGGGGTAGTTTTTAATCCGTGACCTCGTCCAATCACTCCTTTTCCTTCGCGTTTGCAGATGACGTAGTTGGGCGTGAAAATAGTGTCGTTCGTTTGATTGTAGAACAATTGTTCGGTTTCAAGGGTTTGTTTTTTCTTGAGGTTTCGGAGGATGACGGAGTCGCGCACGGTGATCAAACCTGATTTAAAGTTTACCTCGCCGTATAGTGCCGTTAATTTGGAAATGATTTCGCCTTTCTCAGAGAAGAATTCAACTTGAACGCCGTCTTTAAACTTGGTCACGTGCTCGGGCGAGGTGTATGTTTCAGCGATTTTCGCGAAAATCTTGATCCGAGTGTAGCCAGAATCGGTGTAGAGCACTTCGAGGTTGGTGGACGTTTCGCTGGGTGCTTTTGGATCGTAGGTTATTTTTTGTATGGTGTCCAAATCGTTTACACATGAAAAAAGGATACCTGCCAAAAATATGACAGGTATCCAGTATGTGTATATCGTTGAACTATTTCTCATTCAATCAAGGGCAAGGATTCACCGTTACACCCCAGCAAGATAATGTGACTGACGATGGGCTGTTTTCGTTGAAACACTCAGATGATGTTGGTGCTGATTTTCGATACGTTGCTGCTGCTCCACCCTGACCAGCTTGCTCAGCCAATTGCGCTGCATAGATGTAGTTGCATTTACGTTCGAAAGTACTGTCGCCACATCCGTTTGCTGTTCTCGCTACACATTGCGCTGCGATGTACATTCCGTCTGCTTTGAATTTTCCGCTGCAAGCTCTACCTGTTGTGTAAGCCGCTGAGTATTGTCCGTTGTTGAACTGAATGAGTGCTTTTTGATAAATCAATTTTGCTTTTAGCTCAGGATCATCGGTGTTCTTCAACAAATCTTCGATGATAGGAAGTGCTTCTGAACCACTTTTGCGTTCCAAGCTTTTGAGCTTTGCATCAATTGAGCTTGGATCGCGTTTGATCCATGCATCAATCAAGTCGCCGTATTCTTTGCTTTTCTCGCAATTTCTTTCTTCGAGAAGGGTCATCATGCGTTTGATGGCAAGAATGGCTGCTTCTTTCTCTTCTGGCAAGGTATTGATGTATTCCGGAACTTCAGGAAGCAATGCCTCACATGTTTGAACGACGAAGTTCAAGTAGCTTGTCAATGTTTCTTGTGTAAGAGGAGACATTTTCGCCTCGTTCACCATTTCAGAGTATGTGAAGTAATCAGTGATCAAGCGTTTTTTCAATTTCGCTTGCTCTTCGCCTTTCGCTTCTGTGTACATCAAGTATGTTGCGTAGTATGCGTAGATAATATACGACTCGTGCGTTTTCAGACCTTCCTCCTTAATTCCACGTTGGAAGTACATGTCCGATGTTTTTGAGTTTGGACTGGAAGATTGCATCAAGTACAAACCGCGTGTCAAATTATATCTTTGCTCATAGAATCCAGCTATTTCCTGACGATCAAATGCCGCTAAGAGTGTATCGATGTACAATTTTTTAACTCCCTCATCCGTTTCTTCTGAGATCACGGTTAAAACACTACCGATCAATCGGTCCCAATTTTCTTTGTCGTATCCACCACAAATAACTTCTCCTTTGAGGTAGTACATTGTCGCGGTTTTGAAGTCCTTTACGTTTACACCTTTTTCACCGGCAAGTAATCGCATTCTATCACATTCGCGGTTTTCATCTTGTGCACTTGCTGTAAGTGTTAAGAATCCGATTGCTCCAACTAAAAGTAATTTTCCAAATTTCATTTTTGTCATTTTAATTAATTCAGCTTACGTTTCTGGAACCAGTTGTCGCCTAGCGGTGCTATGGTAACTCCAAAGTTAATTCCGTAATACGTTTCACCTAATGCTTGTTTATTTCCTATCCCTCTTTGTCCAACGGTAAATCCAAAATTAATGGACGAAAGCGAGTTTTTAATAACAACGGGTAAACCTAATCCAAATGTTGTGCCAAAATCTGTCACTTGAATTCCACTTGTTTGGTAAGGCAAAGTCCCATAATATGCACCAATACGGTAGCGCATGCGCTCATAATACTTCGTAATTGGCTTATTATTAATGAAGTCCGTTTCTGGGATGTACTCCAAACCGACGGTAAATTTCGTTGATTTAAAGAAACTAGCATTTGTAGTGTCGAAGGGAACAGTGTATTTTGTGTAGTCTGCTGTGCTATATGATGCGTGAACGGCAACTGCGGTATTGAGTTTTTTGTTCGCATCTTTGTTTACGTGACGCGAATACGTGTACCGAAGTCCATACGTGAAGCGCGAAACAGCTTGAATTCGACCCTTTACCAATCCAGAGTATTCCAAGGTGTCATAAATCGTGGTGTTGTTCACGTCTGGCGAATAATAGCGTCCGTATGAATAAATGGTGTTCAATTTTTGCGCTGGATCTACAACGGCAGTTAGCATGAGCTCATTCGATTGATTGAACTTGTGTGAGAAGTACATTCCTAAATCGTAGTGAAACGATTTTGCTCGAATTGTTTTCAGATCAACACCTCCCACCTTTCCCGAACCGAGTGAACTCAAGGTACTCGAACGCTGATTTTCGATGCTTCCAAAAACGTAACCGAAATTTCCTCCGACAGATAATTGAGTAGCGGACAACTTGAAAATATTCGAACTCACGCCCAAGAACAATTCATTAAATCCGCCCGTTCCAGAGTATGTATGTTTAATGGTGTCCGAACCAATTGCGTCATAGGTTGAAAACTCGTAACCTCTTCGACTGTATGGTTTCAATCCGAATGCCATCCCAAAATATTTTCTCACTTTAAATCCAAACGCAAAATGCTGGATGGATGAAACGGTATTCAGATTGGTGAGGCTTCCTTCGGAGAATTGAGAAATTTTTGTGGAGATTCCCATCGAGAAGAGTGGGTTTCCTGTAGAAAGGGCATTGTAACTCGCCGGGTTGTAATAATTCAGTGTGAATGAGTCGATTGCTGTCCCGAAAGAGTTCCCTATTCCAGAAATGTTGGCATGATCTAACCCGCCTTCCTCGCCAATTCCAAAGGAACTGAAAGGAGAATTTGAGGTAACCTGCGCGATGGAACTACTTCCCAAAACGATGAAACTGAGTAAGAAAAGAAGTTTACGCATTCTGTTGATATATTTCATATAACCCGATCAAGGTTAAATTTTCGACTGCAAAGATGTCATTTTTTGGAAGGATATCAAAGTTCTGCGTATCGCCACCCGTCATAAAAAAAGTTAAGCCTACAAAGCGTTCTCTATATTGGCGGATCATTTCATTGATTTCGGCGTTTATTCCATTCATTACACCCGATTGGATACTCAGCTCGGTAGAAGTACCAACGTAATCCACCAATGATTTATTGGAAAGCAAGGGTAATTTTCCTGTGTAATCGTTCAGTGCCTTGTAACGTAAGCGAATTCCTGGCGAAATGGACCCACCTAAATAGCCATCTTTCGTATGTATGAGATCAAATTTGATGCACGTTCCAATGTCTACCACCACGGCGAAATCTGTTTTCGAGTGATTATACGCAAAGACTGCATTGCAAAGCCGGTCCATTCCAAGCGTATTTGTTGTGCCATAATTTAGCTTGAGTGGAACTTTGACCATAGGATTCAGAAGGAAAACTCCAGAAATGTAGGTTTGAAGCTCCTTGGTTTTTTCATCAGATAGCACAGAAGATATGGCATATTCCCCCTTGTTTTCTTGGAAAAAAGCAGCAATTCCTGTCAAATCATCCGAAGGAAAACGTTGAACCTCTAACAATTGATGATCTGTGAAGCGCGCCACCTTGATGGAAGAATTCCCAGCATCGATGATGAAGATGGAGTTGTTTTGCATGGTGTAAAGATACGAACTGAAAAAAAAACAGAGCGAGGTATTCATAATTAAAAGAAAACCTTATCTTTGCCCCCACAATTTAGGTTGGTGATATAGCTCAGTCGGTAGAGCAATGGACTGAAAATCCATGTGTCGCTGGTTCGATTCCAGCTATCACCACAGAATAATTGAAAGCTCTCAAGAAATTGGGAGCTTTTTTGATTTTTAGTGTTTCTGAACCAGAGCTGGCGCTACCGCTTGGCTCGTCGAAGCAGTGCTTCAACGGTTCGATTCCAGCTATCACCACAGAATAATTGAAAGCTCTCAAGAAATTGGGAG
>CALFOS010000134.1 GCA_937919725.1 uncultured Fluviicola sp.
TTGAAAATTTGGTTGCACCCAGCTTCGACCTAATTCGATCGTATAGGGTAGGTACTCGTTCACAAATCGCTCCGAAAACTCGAAGTAATGACTTGTCGATAATGGAATTTCGTCCTCGTTTGTTCCCAAGATTTTATCGCACAAAATGTAGCGATAACCGCCAATAATTTCCTCGTCTTCGGGCGACCAGACAATTAATTGATCGTAGCATAGATCCGACGTGTCGAATTCATCCAAATCGATTTCTTCGCCCGTTCCGCCGCCAGCATTTCGGAAGGTTACTTCCCGCAATCGGCCAATTTCACGCAATACATTAGGTGCATTATGTGCATTTACAGCATATATGTCATTGCCGCCTTTTCGCGTTGTACGTAGGTAGCGATCTTTGGTGAGTTCGCTTTTCAAAAGTGCTCTATCTATGGGGTCAATTATCGGTTTCATCTTGTCTTATTTCGCCAGTTCGTATACTTTTTCTCGGATATCTTGAGCAATTTCGTGTTCCGACTTCGCTGTATTATACAAAATTGCTGGATCAATTGCATCACCAACAACAAATTTTATGTGTCGTCCTTGTTGTTTAAACATCTCATTCGACAGGTATAGCATCTCAATATTTGCCTTAATTCTCACTTTCCGACGGAGATTTGACAGGTTGTAGAAGAAATTGGAGAGATGTCCTTCGATATGAATCGGGATAATTTTGCGATCAAATTTCTTTGAATTCGTAACAAATGACTTTTTCCATTCGAGATCCTGAATTTTACCATTCACTTTCCGACTAACCAATCCCGCAGGAAAAATACATACACAATCGTCCGATCCGAAGAGTTCATAGATTTTTTCACGCGTACCCGTTTTTTGTCCGCCAATCTTGTTCACTCCCACAAACATTCCGCTCATGTTCGTCAAATTCATCAAAATATCATTCACGATAAATTTCAAGTCGTTTCGCTGTCCGTTGAGTGCTGTAATCAAAATCATTGCATCCATGCCACCAAGCGGGTGATTCATCACCAAAACAATTCGCTCGTCTGTTGGAATTTTCTCGAGTCCCACAACTTCAATAGTCAAATTCATGTAATCAACCACCGCCTGACAAAATTCTTCGTCGTGCTTATCCTTATGTAATTCAAGAAAATTATTGATTTCGTCTTCGTGAATGATATTTTTAAGGTAATTCAGCACAAATCCAGGCAGCCACTTCAATACCGAAGGATTTTTTTCACTAATTACCTTCTCGAGGTCTATAAATTTTGCTTCTCCCATTTGTATAGTACGAATTTAGCCTTATTTTCTCCAGAGGATTCATTCGCACCACCATTTTTATTCACATTAAATCTTTAAAAGTTTTCCGATTCATCGTCCGCTTCGTCGCATTATTGTAGATTTGCAAAACTTGAACAAGTTGTACACAATTATGATCGAATTATCCGACAGAATTAATACGATGGAAGAATCCGCAACCATCGCGATGTCTCGCAAAAGTAGAGAATTGATAGCGGAAGGAAAGGACATTATTTCCCTCAGTTTGGGCGAACCTGATTTCAATACTCCCGATTTCATCAAAGCGGCTGCTATCAAAGCGATGGAAGACAATTATACGTTCTACACGCCAGTTCCTGGCTATTTGGACTTGCGTCAATCGATTTCAAAAAAATTCAAGCGAGACAATAATTTAGACTATTCGCCAGATCAAATTGTAGTTTCTACCGGAGCAAAACAATCGATCGCTAATGCTGTATTGAGTTTGGTGAACGAAGGGGATGAAGTGATTATTCCTGCTCCTTACTGGGTTTCTTACTTGGAAATTGTGAAAGTGGCAGAAGGGCATCCTGTGGTGATCCCCGCAGGAATTGAAAACGATTTTAAAATTACGGGTACCGAGTTAGAGGCAGCCATTACGGATAAAACAAAGCTAATTATTTTCTCGACGCCTTGTAATCCAACAGGTTCGGTGTACAGCAAAGCAGAGTTGGCCGATTTAGCAAGTGTGTTGGAACGTCATCCGAACATAGTGATCATTGCCGATGAAATTTACGAGCACATCAACTTCACATCGAAGCACGAAAGCTTGGCACAATTTCCATCCATAAAAAATCAAGTGGTTACCGTGAACGGAGTATCGAAGGCTTGGGCGATGACGGGCTGGCGATTGGGCTACCTCGGAGCGAGCAAAGAAATTGCCGACGCGTGTTCGAAAATGCAAGGTCAATTCACATCCGCTACCTCTTCGATTACTCAAAAAGCAGCTATTGCGGCATTGGAGGCGGATCCAGTGGTGTTGAAAGATATGATTGCTGCCTTCGCAAGTCGACGAAAGTTGGTCTTGGATGCGCTCAACGAAATGGAAGGAGTGAAAGCCAACGTGCCTGAAGGTGCATTCTACGTTTTTCCAGATATATCGTACTTCTT
Organism: uncultured Fluviicola sp.; assembly: GCA_937919725.1. Lineage (GTDB taxonomy): Bacteria > Bacteroidota > Bacteroidia > Flavobacteriales_D > Crocinitomicaceae > UBA4466. Next base: position 2,413 of record CALFOS010000134.1, read on the forward strand.
CGGGAAATCCTACAACGGGAGGACAATCAATAATTGCAACGATTTATCACTTTATTTACTCGATGAAGCGCTTGTGGCGTTGGTTTTGGGTGATGCTTTCGGCGATCCGAACTGTATCCGAATTTCGTACGCAACATCTGAAACTATATTAACGGAAGCGATGAGACGGATTCGCGAAGCACTTGAAAAACTGACGTAATGAAACTGGACGTACACGCTTTATTTGATCAATTTTCTCAGCAGCGCATCCTTGTTGTTGGAGATGTGATGATAGACGCGTATTTGCGTGGAAGTGTCACGCGTATTAGCCCGGAAGCGCCAGTTCCTATTGTGAATCTTCAAAAAACCGAAGATCGATTGGGTGGAGCGGCAAATGTGGCATTGAATTTGGTATCTCTCGGTGTTGAGCCTATTTTGTGTGCTGTTATTGGTG
>CALFOS010000135.1 GCA_937919725.1 uncultured Fluviicola sp.
ATTTTATCGATACCGGATTGACGGCTGGGGAAGTGAAGGAAATGATAACTATCGGCGACCCAATCACACGAGAACGCGAGTTTATCGAAATGGGAAATTGTGTCAACGGAAAATCCTTGGATAATCGTTTGGCCGTATTTATCCTCATCGAAACACTCAAAAACTTGAAAGACAAAGAAGTTCCTTACGATATCTATGGCGTTTTCACCGTGCAAGAAGAAGTGGGAATTCGCGGAGCAAATGTTTCTGCTTTGAGAATCAACCCCGATTTTGGCTTTGGATTAGACACCACCATCGCGTTCGATCTCCCTGGCGCTGCAGCCCATGAAAAAATTACGGAACTCGGAAAGGGAACGGCGATCAAGATCATGGATGCATCGACGATTTGCGATTACCGCATGGTGCGCTACATGAAAGAAACAGCAGACAAACACAAAATTAAGTGGCAGCCAGAAATATTGACGGCTGGCGGAACAGATACTGCAGGAATTCAACGCATGACAGAAGGTGGATCCATTGCTGGAGCAGTTTCCATTCCTACACGACACTTGCACCAAGTCATCGAAATGGCGCACAAGGATGATATTCAAGGAAGTATCGATTTGTTGACCGCCTGTGTGCTGGACATTGCTGACTTCGATTGGAAGTTTAGCTAGAATCATTCGATGATGTATTTTTTGTTGACTTTTTAACGAATTGTTAATGTCATTTCGCAATATTGCGAAATGTGCAAATGGCAAAATAACACGAAAAAAATTCGAATGCTTTTAAGCACCCTCTCACCCGATTTTTCCCGTAATTCATGGAATAAAGCCCGCAATCTTCTTCTAATCGTCATTTGATCATTAGTTTGGAGCTACAAATAACTCTATAAGAAAAAGATGATTGACGTAAAAGACCTACTCGAAAACGAAACCATTAAAGGACTACTTAGCAAATTTCGTGTTGCACCAGCTCAAGCATAATCCATCGCGAACCAAGCATTAAGTGCTATCAAAACGAAATTCAGCAACAACCCAAAGCAGATGTCGAGTCTACTTTCGGAGAATCCAAATACTCCCGAAGATGAAGTGATGGCCAAAGAAGTGGAAGATGACTTTATCGATCGATTGATCAAAAAAGTGGGAATACCAGAAGGTGTGGCCAAACAAGCAAAGGGAGCAATTCCTGGGATATTGAGTCAGGTTTCTAACAAATTGTCTGCTGGCGGAGGAAACGACGAGGGCGGAATTGCTGGAATGCTGTCGAACGTTACAGACATGTTCGATTGCGACAAAAATGATTCCAAAGAAGGTACGCCTAAAAAGAAATTAAGTGGTATCGTTGGATTGATCAGTAAGTTTTTCGGAAAGTAATCGGCAAATACACTACCATTTGACCGTTAATCGCACAGTTTTTTTATTTTTACAGAGAGGGCTCCGACGTCGGATTCCTCTTTTTTCGCTTAATCTCAGCCCAATAATATGTCAAAAATAGCTAAGTTTCAAGAAGCAATCGAACAAGGGTATACTTTTAAAGGAGATTCTATCATCCTCGGAGGAGGAAAACTAGATGGAGAACTCATTCCAAATACGCACATCAAAGTTCCACTCAAAACACTGAACCGACACGGATTGATCGCTGGAGCGACAGGAACCGGGAAAACAAAATCACTCCAAGTAATTGCAGAACAACTTTCACTTAAAGGAATTCCTTCACTTTTGATGGACATCAAAGGCGATTTGAGCGGCTTGGCGGCACCCGGAACCACCAACGATTTCATCACAAATCGTCATGCTGGAATAGGCCTACCATACGAACCGATGGCGCTTCCCGTGGAATTAATGACCATTTCCAATGGCGATGGAACACGCCTAAAAGCGACCATTTCCGAATTCGGGCCTGTTCTACTTTCGAAGATATTGGGCCTCAACGACACACAATCGAGTGTGATTTCGCTCATTTTTGTGTTTGCCGATAAGAAAAAACTCCCGCTCATCGACCTCAAAGATTTGCGCAAAACCCTCCAATTCGTTATCAACGAAGGAAAGGAAGAAATTGCCGCTGAATACGGTGCTGTGGCCTCCGCTACGGTGAACATCATCATGCGAAAAGTTATTGAACTCGAACAGCAAGGTGCCGAGACTTTCTTTGGAGAACGCTCCTTCGAACCCACTGATTTACTTAGGAAAGATGCAAATGGCAACGGAATCATATCGGTTTTGCGCTTGATGGACATCCAAAGCAGCCCAAAATTATTCTCCACATTTATGCTGAGTTTGTTGGCGGAAATCTACAGTACTTTCCCAGAAGAAGGCGACATGGACAAGCCAAAACTGTGCATTTTCATCGACGAAGCACACCTTGTTTTTGAAGAAGCATCTCAGGCGCTTCTCGACCAATTGGAAGTAATCGTTAAGCTGATTCGTTCGAAAGGAGTTGGCATTTTCTTCTGCACACAAAACCCTATCGATGTTCCCGATGATATTTTGGCTCAACTTGGATTGAAAGTTCAACATGCCTTGCGTGCTTTCACTGAGAGAGATCGAAAAGCAATTAAAAAAGCCGCGGAAAACTACCCCATCTCGGAATTTTACAACACCGTGGACCTCATCACACAATTAGAAATTGGAGAAGCATTGATAACGGCTCTCAACGAAAAAGGAATTCCTACCCCGCTTGCCGCAACTATTTGTCGGGCGCCACTTTCGCGCATGGACGTGCTGGATCAAGCTGAAGTGGATGCCTTGGTAGCAAAATCAACGATTGCTGAGAAATACAACGAAGTGATTGACCGCCAAAGTGCGTACGAAATATTGACCGGGAAAATTGAACGTGCCTCCACAGAAGAAAAACAAGAAGTCGCGCGCGCCGAGCAAGACAAAGCAGAGGAAATGATTCGCGAAAAAGAATCTAAATTGCGCGATGCCGAAATAAAACGTCTCGAACGAGATGAAACCAAACGCGAACGTGACCAAATAAAAGAACTCGAACGCCTTCGAAAAGCACAGGAACGTGCTCAAAAGAAAGAAGAAGTGGAACGAGACCGCATGTGGAAAAACGTAACAACCGACGTTACACGAGGCGCTACGGGTAATCGAGGTGGCGGCTGGATTGGTCAACTTACACGCGGATTACTCGGAATTTTAAGCGGAAAATAAATGATGAACAAATACATCGTACTTTGTGCTAGCACTGCCCTAATCATTTCCTGCGGAGAAGGAAGTATCGGCGGCGACTTAACAGATCGACTTCAACAAAATGAGTCAAAAAATATGAGTGAATTTGCAGGAAGAGCTGTCGTTTTTTACAACGTAGAGAATTTGTTCGACACCAAGAATGATCCGCGCACCGATGATGAAGATTTCACGCCAAGTGGAGACAATAGATGGGACGAAGAGCGGTATCACACCAAATTGGAACGCATCGTCGACGCACTTTCCGAATTTGAAAAACCGCCACTGATGATTGGGCTTGCCGAGATTGAAAACCGCGCCGTGCTCGAAGATTTAATTATGGAAGGTGAGTTCAAAAACACCAACTACGCGATTGCCCATTTCGATTCGCCCGACCGACGCGGAATTGATGTAGCGTTGATCTACGATCAAAGTGCATTCAAACTCGTCAAGAGCTACAAAATGCCTGTGAAAATGGATGACAATCCCAACTTTGTGACGCGCGATATTCTCTATGTTGAAGGCGAACTGAGCGGTGGAATTAAAACACACGTCTTTGTAAATCATTGGTCCTCTCGGCGTGGAGGAGAGCTTAAAACAGAACCAAGACGCGTGGAAGCGGCCAAAATCCTGCGCGAAAAAGTAGACGAAATCTTAGTAGCTGATGAAGATGCCAACATCATCATTTTAGGCGATTTTAACGATCATCCTACCGACAAAAGCCTCAAAGATGCACTCCGCGCTAAAGAATCGGGCTACGAAGGAAAAGGCGACCTCATTAATTTACTCTTCGACGAACATATCAATGGCGAAGGAACATCCGTTTACGACAACGATTGGGCGGTCCTCGATCAAATCATCATTTCACAAGCCATTTATGATGGGAAATCAGGATTGAGTGTGAAAGGAAAAGACGCTGAAATCATACGTCGCGAGGAACTCATCTTCAAAAACCGAAGCACAGGACACGAAAAACCGAACGCCACATACGGTGGACGAAAATATTACGGAGGATATTCCGATCATCTTCCCGTTTACATCATTTTAAACTAGCAGCATGGCAATCCTTCAAAATCACCCAACAACGGGTCCCGAAAACTGGGATAAAGACGAGATCAAAGACCTCACAGATCCGCTCATAGACGATGTATACGAATATTCGAAACGACTCTACGCCGCAGGAAAACGAAGTGTTTTGGTCGTTCTGCAAGGATTGGATGCCTCTGGAAAAGACGGGTTAACCCGATCGCTCTTCCAAAAAGTGAGTCCGGCGTGGGTCAATGTGCACTCCTTCAAAAAACCCTCCGACGATGAATTTGCACACGATTTTCTGTGGCGGATTCATAAATGTGCGCCCGCGAAAGGAATGATTACTGTTTTCAATCGCTCGCACTACGAAGATATTTTGGTCCCTTCCGTTTACGGCTACATCGACAAAGCAACGATCGACGCGCGCTACGAGCAAATCAACCAATTCGAGCAGCACCTCGAAGCCAACGGAACCAAGGTGTTGAAGTTTTTCCTCAATGTGAGCCACGAAAAGCAAGAGGAAAAGCTCATGGAACGCATCAACATGAAAGAAAAGCACTGGAAACACTCCGACGGCGATTGGGAAACCCGCGAGAACTGGAACGAATTTATAGGCGTTTACGAAACGATTTTCGAACGCTGCAATCCGATTCCATGGCACATCATTCCCTGCGATCACAATTGGACAAAGCTCTACTCGACCGCTAATATTTTGGTGAATGAATTGAAAAAAATGGACTTGCAATACCCCGAATTGGATTCCGAGAAATTCGCCCCCGATTATACGAAATCGAAGAATGGGTATTAGAAAATATCATGCACGTAAGAGTAGTTGGGTGCATCCCCGACCTCCTTGCAGGTGGGTCGGCGTCGGGTTTTCCGCTGTATCCCCGACTGAAACGTCGGAGGATGCCACTGCTACCCCTTGCACAAGCGTCACTTCGAGGTACACGCTTATTTTACGCGCAATTAACGCGGAGAATAATTGTCCAATCTCCGCAATAATACTAACTTCGTGAAAAACAATGGAAATGTATATCCATCAACGAACAGACTGGCCAGAATTTACGTGGAGAACAGATTTCTTCGCTACTTTACTCGGCGACACACGCCATCAGCAAGGACTTTGGGTGAGCGAGATGCTATCGCTTAACGTTGAATTGCGCGACGAAGCAAATTTGAACACCCTCACCTCCGAAATTGTACAATCGAGCAGAATCGAAGGGGAATACCTCAACTCAGAAGAAGTACGCTCGTCGGTAGCGCGAAGATTGGGCCTCGAAACCGCAGAAATCTTACTGCCCAGTCGAGAAATAGATGGAATTGTGGAAATGTTGCTCGACGCGACACAAAATTACGAAGACATCCTTACGCATGAACGGCTTTTTGCTTGGCACTCAGCACTTTTTCCTATAGGAAGAAGCGGAAGTCGTCCGATTACCGTTGGCGCCTATCGGAAAGACGAAAACGGTCCGATGCAACTCGTGTCGGGCGGAATGGGAGAAGAAAAAGTACATTTCGAAGCACCCAACGCTCCCAAAATACTCACCGAAATGAATCGTTTTTTGTTCTGGTTCAACGCTCCAACGACCATCGACCCCATCATAAAAGCAGCAATTGCGCATTTTTGGTTCATCACCATTCACCCAATGGACGATGGAAATGGGCGCATGGCGCGCGCAATAGCAGAAATACAGCTTTCGCGCACCGACAGAACGAACCAACGGTTTTACAGCATGTCAACTGAAATTGAGCTGCACAAAAAAGAATATTACGACATCCTCGAACGTACACAAAGCGGAGATTTGGACATCACCGAATGGATCACGTGGTTCTTCGATTATTTGCACAGAGCCATACTCACTGCGCCCGTACGTTTGGCGCGCGTATACGAGAAAGCCCATTTTTGGCAAGCGCATCGCAACACGCCAATGAACACGCGTCAACGCAAAATTGTGCTTCGGTTGCAGGACGATTTTTTCGGGAAACTATCTACGGGCAAATACGCAAAAATGTTCAAATGTTAG
>CALFOS010000136.1 GCA_937919725.1 uncultured Fluviicola sp.
CAACAACGGCTTGTACGAAGATTTTGGGGAAGATAAAGGTCGCTTTCGAATCAACAGCGATTCAAGTGACATCGGGAAATTCAAAGTGCCGAGCTTGCGCAACGTAGCGCTCACGTATCCATACATGCACGATGGAAGTTTAACTTCTTTGGATGAAGTGATTTCGCATTATGCATCTGGAGGGGAAAATCATGTAAACAAAGACAAACGAATCGTTTCATTTACCATAACGGCTGAAGAACGCGCAGATTTAATCGAGTTTTTAGGCTCGTTGACAGATATGTCGTTTTTGGATGACTTTTAAATTCTCCCCCCAAGATCCTAGCCTCGCTTCTTACGTTTATGATACGTCTTGTCGCCACGAGTTTGCGGTTTTTTGTACTTCTTGGTCACTTCGCGCTTGTAGCTTCCGCCCAAATTCACCTTCTTGTTCTTCGCTTTTTTCTCATGCGTTCCTGGACCAGCTCCTTCTCGCTTTTTTTCGTTTCGCTCGTGGTCCTTTAATTGTTCTTCTTCTGGCTTTTCTTCAGTGAGCAATTCTTTGGAGACCTCCACCTCTGTTGGGAAATCGAGCACAGGAATGGTGTAGTCCATCAATTCTTCGATCGATGCTTTCCAGCCTGCTTCTTTCTCGGTAGAAAACATGATCGTGTTTCCTTTTTCTTCGGCACGACCTGTTCGACCGATTCGATGCATGTAGTTTTCGGGAAAATTCGGTGTATCGAAGTTGATAACGTGCGAAATTTTATCCAAATCGAGTCCGCGTGCCATGATGTCGGTGGCGATCAAAATTCGGTTGTGTCCACTGTCGAAATCGGCTATGGATCGGATGCGGTAGTTTTGTGTCTTGTTGGAGTGAATGATGCCGACTTGATCCACAAAATCTCCCGATATTTCCGCGAAAAGTCGATCCGCCATCCGTTTATGTGCCACAAAGACAAGTACTTTCGTGAAACGATCGGTGTCGTTCATGAGGTGTTTGAGCAAGTTTACTTTTGTAAAAAAGTTAGGTACGTTGTAGCATTCCTGCTCAATATTCTCCAAAGGAGTACCACTCACGGCAATCGATATTTTGATGGGGGCGATGAAAAAATCTTCAATCAATTCACTCACGTGATCCGTCATCGTAGCCGAAAACATGATGTTCTGTCTGCGTTGTGGCAAAAGTTCCATAATGTTCATCAACTGGCGACGAAATCCAAGATCGAGCATGACATCTACTTCATCAATCACCAATTTCTTGATTCCTTTGACCGATAAAGATTGATCCAAAATGAGATCGTATATGCGTCCCGGTGTTGCTACTACAATATCGGCGCCTTCAAACAATTTCAACCGTTGCGTTTTAATGTTCACACCGCCATAAATCCCAAGGATTCGAACGGTCATAAACTCCGACAATCGTTCAATTTCGTTGACGACTTGAATCACCAACTCGCGCGTAGGCACAAGGATGAGCGCACGTGGGTTCAATTGACCCGAGAAGTTCATCTCCTCCAAAATCGGCAGCGAATAAGCCATCGTTTTCCCCGTCCCCGTTTGTGCGATCCCGAGCACATCTTTCCCTGATAAAATCACCGAAAAAGCTTGTTCCTGAATGGGCGTTGGAGCCACGAAACCGATCGAGCTAATGGCGCTATTCAGTTGTTTTTTAAGATGGAATTGATCGAAAGATGACATGCGTTAATTTTCCACAAAGGTAGAATTAATCAACTGTTTATCTACAGAACTGCTTGAAATGAATTTCAACGAGCGAATTAACTCACCACATCAAAATACACCCAATGCCCAAATTCGCGCACAAACTTCCCGTGCTGGTGGATTACTATCTTCTTAGACCCTTCTTTGAAATGGGCTTTGAACTCCACCGTTCCTTCGTTATCGTCTGCACCTCCGACCGTTGTACTCACAACTTCCAACTTCAACCATTTCACTGATTTCGCCCACAAAATGATTTCTTCGATTTGGTCGCTTGGTCGCGTCATGGAGTGTTGACTTTCAAGCAGATAATCTCCATTCGCCATGGTGAATGCGACGTAGCGCGAGCGCATGAGATCTTCTGCTGTAATAGCGTTTGCGACGTTTTGGTGGGATTTCGCGCAGCATTCGGCGTAAGATTTAGGACGTCCGCACGGACAGGGTTGGTCGTTTTTCAAAATCGTTGGACTATTGATGGGCGATGAAAATACGGAATTTGGAGAGGAAAAGAAATGTGTTATTGGTTTTTTCCTCGCTATGAAATGGCCAAAGCTTGATTGATTGGCTCAAACTTTGACCAAAAAATCGAAGCTGTGCTCGTCGGAAAAAATGGAAGTGTTCTGCTGATTTAAGACCGATCGTCCTCGCGCAATAGGTTCGTGGAATGCTTCAATGTTCGAAGAACGAATGAAATTGACAATGCGACCAAAAGAACAATTGCATGCGCCCACAACCACTGCATCGATCCGGAAAGCACCCAGCTTCGAACGAAATCAACAAATAGAAATCCAATGATTGCTGCAGATACACCCGGATATTCGCGTCGAAGTAGTGTTTTCATCGATAATTTGACGGGACTTTTAACCCAATTTTTCCACGACGGAATGAAAGCAGGAGTTTTCATGGACCACTGCAGATATTCGTCACCAAATTCCTTCTCCAAAAATACTTCCTCCGAAAACATGATCCGCTCGTAATACAACCAAAAAAGTAAACATGCGATCACCAAAAACCATGGATTCCCTACAAAACACACTATTCCAATCCAAATAAAGAAATTCCCTAGATAGAGCGGATGACGCACGATAGAATAAATACCCGTTGTATTCAATGCCTTTGCCTCGTGCCCCCAAGTGTTGCGTCCAGAAGTTTGCTTCGCACTTTTCCCAATGGCCACAAATCGAATAAGTTGACCAACAAATGATACAAGAATACTTCCCAAAAGTAAGCTCCAATAAACGAAATTAGAGGAGTGAAGAAATGCATTATTCGTGAGCAAAATCACTGGTACTGCAATTGCGAAGAGAACAAGTGGAAACTCGCCTCGGTGTTTGAACAAAAAGTTACCAGATTTTTCGTACGAATGCCTTAAAGCCATTGGATAAGAATGTGTATATTCGCGGATTTCAGATACGAAGTTAATCAGAATTAATCACAACAAATGGCAGAGAAGGAAAAATACGAGATGGATTTCTTGTTGAGAACATCAACGAAGGTGCTGGACAACATGATCAGTACCCCAAGTGGGTTGAGTGAATGGTTTGCGGACGATGTGAATATCAAGGACGATGTGTATACCTTTTTCTGGGACGGAAGCGAAGAACAAGCACGATTGATCACCAAAAAGAACAACTCTCGAATTCGCTTTCAATGGATTGAAGATGAAGAAGAAGGACTCGATACATACTTCGAGCTTCGATTTGAAGTAGATCCAATGACGAAAGCAGTCGTTCTCACGCTCACTGCATTTGCAGAGCCTGATGAGATGGAAGAATCGAAATTTTTGTGGGAAGAGCAAATCGGTCAACTCAAACGAATTCTAGGCGCGTAAAATACTTTTTCTTATCCTGCGTTCTTAGTGCAGTACTCATTCTAACTGGCAATTTTGAAGCGGCTCTACTTTTTTAGCATTCGTTCGTTTACAGGTCCATTTTTGGTCACCTTCGCCATTTCTATGTTTATCCTCATCATGCAATTCTTCTGGAAATACATCGATGATTTGATGGGCAAGGGTCTCTCCGTTTCCGTTATTTTGGAATTGCTTTTCTACGTGTCGGCGAGCTTAATTCCACTCGCGCTTCCACTCGCTATTCTCCTCTCCTCTATCATGACACTTGGAAATTTGGCAGAAAACAACGAACTCACTGCGCTAAAATCCAGTGGCATGTCGCTCTACAAGATCTTGCGGCCCCTCACAGGAATCGTCATTATTATCGCGATCAGCACCTTCTATTTCGCAAACTACGTCATTCCCGTTGCGAACTTAAAATGGCACTCACTGATTTTCGACATTCAACAAACCAAAATTTCGTCCATCCTCACGCCAGGAACCTACAGCAAGGAACTCGAAGGCTACGCGATCAAAATCGACGAAGGAACAAACGATACATTTAAAGGAATTCTCATTCACGACCACACCGACCCGACGATTATCAAATCAGTTCGGGCAAAATCGGGGAATGTGTACAAGTCCGAAAATGGGAAGTTTCTCTTTTTTGAGTTGAAGGATGGCTACGTGGCTGAGGAATTGGCTCCCGCTTCTCCAAATTTTGGTCCAGATGGAAAAGTGCACGGATCGGCTAGTACGCGTCCGAGCAGAAGATCGTCGTTCGATCAAGCGACCTACAAAATCGACCTGAGCGGTTTCATTCTCGACCGTTCCGACGAAGACATGTTCAAGGACAAGCATGAGATGTTAAACGTCTTCCAAATCAACTACACGCTCGATTCTATACAGAAAAATGCGGACGGAATCGTTGATAATTTCTTGAAAAACTTAAAGGCAGATCATCCGTACTTCATTGCGAAGCAATTCAGTGAAAATTCAAAATTGAACGAATCGGATCCTCAAATTTCAGAGCAAGATAGCACGCTAACTCCAGATAGTTTGATCGTATTCAAGGATTTATCGGTCGGTCAAAAATTAGCGGCGATAAATCTGGCACAATCGCGTTTGCGCAATAAACTCCAAAATCTGGACTAGAAGCCGGCGCGCTTGATCCAGAGATCATCGTCACACCCGGCATCTTTGTGGA
>CALFOS010000137.1 GCA_937919725.1 uncultured Fluviicola sp.
TTGGATAAAACTTGCACTCACCCATGGCAATAACGGTCAAAAAAACATACCTCAATTGGAAACCCGTCAAGCACGTTGTGTTTAAAGACGATTCTCTAGCGGGACAAATTCACGAGACTGGATTTTCTAAATTTGATGCACTTTCGGCTAAACAATTGGAGAAGTTGAATGAATTATTCAATGCTGAGCATTCATTCGATGTGAAAGAAGGTGGAATGTTTTACAGCATGTATTCACGTGACAAAGACTACCGAAAGCGCGTTCACGAAACGATTGGTGAAATTTTGAAGTCAACCCTTGACGCCTATTTCAAAGATTATAAAAATGTGGTCAATGCATTTGTGGTGAAATTGCCAGGTGAAAAAAGCGAGTTTTACGTTCATCAAGACACTACTGCCTTAGATGAATTTAACTTTTCTCCATTGAGTTTATGGATTCCATTGCACGATATTACACCCGAAAATGGAGCTTTGGCTATTATTGAAAAAACGCACTGGTTTTTCTCGCCTTATCGCGGAGTTTCTTTTGGATTCCCATTCAAAAAGATCAACGACACCATTAAAAAATACTTGAAACCGATCTACATGAAAGCGGGAGAAGTGATGTGTTTTGACAATCGAATTATTCATAATTCACTGGCGAATACTTCAGGTCAACCTCGAGTCGCAGTGATTTGTGGAATATTCCCTAAGGATGCACCGTTTCAAACCTGTTACCGTGCTCCAGAGGAGAATTCACCATTGGAAATGTACACGCACGATGACAATTACATGATGGATTATCCTCATTTTTTCTACAATTGCACCGACCGACCACATTTTGGTGAGAAAGGAAAAATTGAAGCACGCCTATTTCCTGAAATGGGAGCAGAAGAATTTGAAGAGTTGTGCGCATTGAATGATATTGATGTGGTCAATCAACTGGAAGGTGCCGAAGCAACCACCACAAATTGTCAACTGATTGCAGAACCAGATGGCGTGAATCGATTTGAGGAAGCAGATGCGGAAGTCGCAGCGATGACGAAAATCGACGTTCCAAAATTGAAAGGGATTTTCAGTTTTCTAAAACGGTCGTGATGACACCAAAAGCACTCTTCAAGAATCAAGATCTTCAGTCCCAAATCGACGAAAAAGGATTTGTCACGCTTCCCTTCATTGGCGAGGCTGAGTTGGAAGAATTACGTTCTTTTTACAATGAGATCCATCCAGATGGTGCTCCTGGCAAGATTGATGGTATCCACATGACTTCGTGGTGTGAAGATTACGATTACAAAATGCGAGTTGCAAATCGATTGTCAAAAATTTATGCGAAACCCACGGCGGACGTTTTTAATGATTATCGAACATTGAATAATGTGTTTATCGTTAAAGATTCGGGAGAAACGCCTTTCAAAGTGCATCAGGATTGGAATGTGGTCGACGAGAAGGAAAACTTCGCAATTAACGTTTGGATTCCTTTATATGAAATCACGAAAAATGAAGGTGGATTGTGGGTTGTTGAAGGCAGTCATAAGATTGATCGACATGTGCGAGGGTCGGCGTATTTGTTTCCGAACTACGCACCTTTCAACGACGAGTTGGAAAAAGTCGCGACATCAGTCAGTTTAAAAGCGGGTGAAGCGATCGTCTTTTACGTGAATATCATTCATGGATCTCCTCCAAATTACGGTGAAACGGAACGCATCGCAACGTGTTTTTCGGTGATTCCGAAAGATGCTCCACTGAATATCTATTTCCAAAAACAAGCAGGTGATCCCTTAGAAATTCATTCTCCGAGCGACAATTTCATGTATGAGTATAAACATTTACGTACCGAAACATTCGAGCGTCCTCCATCGGAGAATCCAGTTGCCATTTTGGATAGTCACGTCAATCACCCCATCAGAAGGGACGAACTTGATTTTGCACAATCAAATGACAGCGCGAAGAAGTCATTTTGGAAAAGAATTTTAGGAAAATAATCAATTTCGTTCTACCGAATCATCCCAGCGGCGACAGTTCTGTTCGAATTTGGGTCGACGAGAATAAAACTTCCCATTTCTTTATTGGTTTCGTAGTTTTCGAAAGTCATTTTTCGATCTAAGATCAATTGAACTTTCGCAATATCATTCATCTTCAACTCTTGTATATCTGCTATATTATTTAGTGATTCTAAGTCAATAATATATTCGATTCTAAGCGATTCAATCGTGTATTCACCTGTTACATGCAGTAGTACAAGTTTATTCTTCGGATGGTAATTTTGAATATCGAGCCAACAGATTATCGAATTCATTTCTAAACACTGTCTTGGATCATTTATCCCAGATATCAATAAGTCACCACGCTTTAATTCAGGAGCATCAAGAATAAGTTTTCCGACACACGAAGATTCAATTGACTCCACTTCATTGTAGCCACTCATCAATTGAGAAATCTGGAAGGATTTTTTCGAAGGATACACAACAATAGTTGAATTGGCGGTTAATCTCCCTTGTAAAATGCTTACTCCGTAATAAAAATTCGAATCGTGTTTTCCCAGCTGACATTGAACGATGCACCTAAGATTTGACTCGTTTTTCACCTCAGGATTGGGAATTGACTCCAAAATGTTCAGAAGAGATTGACCTTCGTACCATTTCAGCTTTTCAGACCGATTAACCACATTGTCACCATCGAGGGCTGAGATCGGAATGAACACCACATTTTCGACATGAAGACGGATGGATAATGAACGGAATTCGTCCACAATTAATTGATATCGCTTATGGTCCCAATTGATCAAATCCATTTTATTGATACAAACAATTACCTTTGGAATGCGCAGAAGTCCCGCAATGAAAGCATGCCGTTTCGATTGTTCTGTAATTCCTTGCGTGACGTCAATCAAAATGATAATTGCATCTGCATTAGACGCCCCAGTGATCATATTTCTCGTAAACTCTAGATGTCCAGGAGTGTCAGCAAGAATAAACTTTCTATTTGGAGTTGAGAAATAGCGATATGCTACATCAATCGTGATTCCAAGATCGACTTCTTCGCGCAAGCCATCGGTAAATAGTGCGAGATCTAATTCCGACTTTCCTTTGTTTACACTTGTTTGGCGAATAGCGGAAAGCTGATCATCAAAAATTGACTTTGTATCAAAAAGCAATCTCCCAATGAGTGTACTCTTTCCATTGTCGACACTGCCAGCCGTTGCGATCGTTATGATTCCTCCTCCCATTAGAAATATCCCTTTCTTTTTCGATCTTCCATTGCGGCGTCCGATCGTTTATCATCTTCTCGATTTCCTCGTTCTGTTTCTCGCAGCGTGCGAACTTCATTAATCAGTTC
>CALFOS010000138.1 GCA_937919725.1 uncultured Fluviicola sp.
CGTGATTGATGCGACGGGCCTTGGAATTATTATCCCTACACTGCCAGATTTAATTGCGGAAACGAGCAATGTTGATCTCAATCATTCCAAAATGTACGCGGGCTATATCGCCATGACCTACGCCGTGATGCAATTCATTTTTGCGCCAATTGTGGGAGGATTGAGCGATCGCTACGGGCGGCGACCCGTCCTCTTAATGGCGCTATTTGGGCTATCTATTGATTATGTGATCATGTTTTATGCGCCATCGTTGTTTTGGTTGGTTATCGGTCGATGTATTTCTGGAATGTTCGGCGCGAGTTACTCAACGGCAACGGCCTACATAGCTGATATTTCCACACCCGAAACGAGAACGAAGAATTTCGGAATGGTTGGCGCGGCGTTCGGAGTTGGATTCATCATCGGACCGGCAATTGGTGGAATTTTGGGAGATGTCGGAATACGCGTGCCCTTCTTGTTTGCCGCTGGATTATCAATGCTCAATTTTATCTACGGAGTTTTTGTGTTGAAGGAAACATTGGCACCAGAGCACCGAAGAGCGTTTTCGCTCAAACGATCAAATCCGATTGGCTCGTTTATTCAGATTTTGAAATACAAGGACTTAGCGAATATGTTTGTGGTGATTTTCATGTACTACCTCGCCGGAACAGCGATCCAAAATACCTGGGTTTACCTCACCAAAGAGCGCTTTTCGTGGACTGAATTGGGCGTAGGAATTTCGCTCGCCGTGGTGGGAGTATGCATCGCCATCGTTCAGGGTGGATTGGCAGGAGTTTTTGCTAAAAGATGGGGCGATAAAAAAACAGCATACATGGGATTGTTTGTCTTTTTCCTCGCTGTGATTGGCATTGGTTTCGCAAATCACGGATGGATGTTGTACGCGCTCATGCTGCCGTATGCGTTCACTGGACTTGCCGGACCAACCATACAGTCTATCATGTCGGCGAATACGAAGAGTTCGGAACAAGGTGAATTGCAGGGGTCGATCACGAGTATTATCAGCTTGGCAGAAATTATTGGTCCTGTTTTGATGCTGACGCTCATGGATTGGACAACCGTCGGAATGCCAGAAAGGGAGCGCATTTATGGTTCGCCCTATTTTGCTTCAGCCATTATCGTTCTGATCGGATTATTCTTCTTCCATCGCGCTATGCGAAATCGTGCGTAGAAAAGTGATCTCGCTCACTAAATCCTAATCAAAAGCACACACACATCGTCCACTTGTTCGAGTTCGCCTTTCCAGTCAACAAAATTTTGCCGGATCCCATCGCCGAGCTCTTCTATGGTTCGATCTTTTTGTGCCAGAATGAGTTTTTTGAAATTGGGTGATTTGAATTTTTTTCCAGCTTCTCCGCCAAATTGATCCGAGTAACCATCGCTGAATAGTACGAGAAGTGTTCCTTTTTGATATTTAATGGAATGACTCGTGTAATTCGTGTAATTGATGTGCTGACCAATCGGTTGTTTATCGCCTTTGATCTCGTTTAGTTCCTCCGATTTTGCTGGAATTAGCCAGAGTGGAGTATTCGCTCCTGACCATTGAACTTTCTGATTCAATTCGTCCACCATCAGCAATGAAATGTCCATTCCGTCACGCATTCCTTGGTCGGATTTCGCCAATTCGATCAAAATTATTTCGCGGGTTTGATCTAAAATTTCTCCCGTCACGCGTTTACCATGTTCGTGGACAGCACGGTTAAGCGCATTGTAACACACCACAGACATCAACGCTCCAGGTACACCGTGTCCCGTGCAGTCTGCCACAGCGATAAACTTTAGTCCATCGATTTCAAGGAACCAGTAAAAATCTCCCGCTACGATGTCCTTCGGCTGATAATAAATATACGAATTCGGAAATCCACGCTGCAAACTTTCGTCGGTGGGTAACATCGCCGATTGGATTCGTTTAGCATACGCAATACTGTCCAAAATTTCTTTGTTTTTGTATTCTACGAGTTGTCGTTGTTCCTCAGCACGTGCCGTCGCATCTACGGCTTCTTTGGTTCGTTCTGCCACCGTCGACTCTAGTGTTTGTTGATGTTCGCGGTATTTTCGTTCACGGCGTTTCACAATCCAATAGATAAGGAAAACTCCAAGAAGAACCGCTCCGATTCTAAACCACCACGTTGCCCAAAACGGTGGATTGATCAGCACAGGAATTTTCAAAATTGCGCTTTCGTTTCCGTAACAATCCAAGGATTTCACCATGAATGAGTACGATCCCGGTGCTAGATTTGTGTAGGTCGCTTCTTTTGCGTCCACAAATGGCGTCCAGTTGTTATCCGAGCCTTTCAAAAAGTACGAGTACTTCACAGGTCGAGTAGTGACTGCGTTGAACACAAAAGTTAGGTGATTGTCTTTGTAAGAAAGGGTGAGGTTGGATGGAACACCTCGCTTCGTGAAATTGGAAATTTTCTTCGTTTCCCAGTCGACGTCTTCAAAAAACAGCTTCACATTTTGGAGTTCGATTTGAGCGCGAACATTTGAAGCACGGCTATAATCTACGTTGAAACAGGAGAGCCCAGAACTCGCTCCCACCCACAATTGTCTAGCCGAAAGTTGCAATGCATTTTGCTGAACTTCGGAGTTGATTAATCCACTTTCGTCGTTGAAGAGCTCCATCTTCACTAATTTTTCTTTATAAAAGATGAGTTTGTTGAGACCTTGATCGCTTCCACACCACACCCTGTTTTTATCAACGTAAATCGCTTGAACAAGATTGGAGAGCAGGCCTTCCTTCGTACTAAAATGGCTAACATTTCCAGATGGAAATATGACGCTCAAGCCTTCGGTTTTGTTCCCGAGATAAATCGTACCATCCTCGCCGCATGCAATCGATTGCACAAATTTCTCTTTGAGTTGGTACTTTTTCGAAAGTGAGGTAAACCCATTTTCTCGCAACACAAATACGCCTTTTTGATACAAACTCACAACGGGTTGATTGGCCTGGTTGAGGCTGAATGTGTACACGGCATTGGATGGAAGTCCATCTTTTTTGGAGTAAACACGCGTTCCGTCATCCGTGACTTTAAACAGGCCATTCGTATAGGATCCAATCCAAATTTCACCTTTTTTGCCCAATTCTAGCTTGGTGATGCTTTTTACAGGAACAGAGTTGAGGTGTGAAATTTTTCGTTTTACCGCATAGGAATCGTTTTTCAAATCGAGTACTAAAATCCCAAATTCGGCGAGGTTCAGTCCTACCCAAAGTTCTTTTTTGTCAGGAACCTCTAATAAGGATGTAATCATTTGATTCTCCAATTCTTCGGGTAAAATGGATGTGAGCACCTCTCCTGATGAGGAAAGAATATTGATTCCTTTTCCATTCGTAGCGATGGCAATTTTCCCGTTGGAAAGCGCGTGAACGGCCGTAATTTTTTGGTCCGAGAGTCCAGATGTTTCATCAAACGAGATAATTTCTTCGCTTCGTAGACAAGAAACACCATTTCCAGACGTCAACCAAAGGTTGTTCTCGCGATCGCGTAATCCGTTGTATAAATCATTGGAAACCAAACCTTTATTATCACTAATCTGTTCGAATTTGCCGTTTTTTGACCGTTTGATCA
>CALFOS010000139.1 GCA_937919725.1 uncultured Fluviicola sp.
ATTCTCAAACTTAAAACAATCCGTTTTTTGATCAACCTTGACATCATGGGATCGGGAGAAGAGGGCGTGACTGCTGTAAATGCAACACTTTTCGCGAAAGAATTCACACTTCTTAATGAAATCAACGACGAAAAACAATTGCTCACCAAAATAAAGTCGCGTGGTCCAGCGGCCAATTCCGATCATTACTGGTTCACCGAAAAGGGCGTGCCAGCGTTCTTCATTTACACCATGGGACCCAACAAAAATTACCACGATGTCTTTGACACATACGAAGCGCTCAGTTTTGTGGAATACGACGACATCACCACCTTATTGGTCACCTTCGTGGAACGTTTGGCAAAAAAGTGAACATTTGATTCGTATACTTTGCTGATAATTCGGTGTTTCCCTGTCCGATTAAGTCCAATAAATCCTTATTTTGGTACTTCAAAGCTGCATTATGAAAACAATACTCATATTCATACTCATTTGTTCATGTTCTCTCGCTATAGCACAACCTTATGCAGGTAAGGCTTTACCTAATGTCGGAATAGAGAAAGCAGCAGGATGTACTCCGCCCACCACCACAACTTTCATGGAGCTCAACAATGTACGAGCAATGATGCACACCGCTGGAAATATGTGGCAAGTGCCGGGACAAAATTTGTCAATGTACGAAGTCCCAAAAAATTCTGGAATCATGGCGCTGTTCACCTCCGCGCTTTGGTTGGGAGGGACAGATGTGAACAATCAACTGAAATTGGCAGCCTTGCGCTACAGAAACGGTCAAGATTATTGGACAGGACCGCTCTCGCAAGGAGCAGCAGAAACGTTCTACGATAACTGTAAAAAATACGACCGTCATTTCGTAACCCGTCAGGATGAAATCCGCGAGTTTGATGCATGGTTTACCGCGGGATTGAACGACCAAACAAATGGAACAAACACCCAATCAGAGAACTATCCAGCCTACGAAATCCCGCTGATCATCAAGGAATGGCCGGCTCATGGCGATCCATCACTTGGACAAGATTTTTACCTCGCTCCATTTTTTGATAGAGATGAAGATGGCATTTACAGTTGGGAAAATGGCGATTATCCGTGGCACGACATCTACAAAACGAAAGTGTGCGGAGTAGACAGACGCGTTTCTTTGTTCGGGGATTTGAATTACTGGTGGGTGATGAACGATAAAGGAAATATCCATACCGAAACAGGAGCTGATCCCATTGGAATGGAAATTCGTGCGCAAGCGTTTGCCTTTTCATCGAATGATGAAATCGACAATATGACGTTTTACAATTATGAGTTGATCAACCGCGGAACGCAAACCTTATACGATACGTATTTTGGTTATTTCACCGATGGCGCCTTAGGAGATCCAAACGATGATTACGTGGGTTGTGACGTCAACCGCGGATTGGCGTACTACTACAACGGCGACAATTACGATGGCGACAACGCAGGTTGGAAAGGCTACGGAAGTAATCCTCCAGCAGTTGGAGTCGACTTTTTCGAAGGACCATTTCAAGATGACGATGGAGTTGATAATGCGTATGGAATTGGTGCTGGTCAAGCGCTAAACGGAATTGGTTACGGCGATGGAATCATCGACAACGAGCGTTTTGGAATGAGACGATTCTTATATTATAGCAACGTTGGACAAGGAAACATCAGTCAAACAGATCCCATCAACGCTGCGGATTATTACAATTATCTCCGCGGATTTTGGAAAGACGGGACACCATTCTATTACGGAGGAACTGGTCACATTTCCGATCAAAATGCCAACCCTGCTGTGCCGTGTGAGTTCATGTTTCCCGGGGACACCGATCCGCTTGGTTGGGGAACGGGAGGTCAGGCGCAACTTCCATGGACAGAACAAAGTGCAGGTAATTCCCCATACGACAGACGATTCGTGCAATCAGCAGGTCCATTTGTTCTAAAACCGGGCGCGGTGAACAATATTACCGTTGGAGTAGTTTGGGCGCGTTCGCTTAGTGGTGATCCATTTGCTTCTGTTGAAATACTTCGAAAAGCGGATGACAAAGCACAAAAATTGTTCGAGAATTGCTTCCGTGTTTTGGATGCACCGCATGCGCCTGATATGTTCGCGCAAGAACTCGATAGGGAAATTATTCTCATGCTCAGCAATCCACAAAATTCAAATAATTATAAGGAAGAATACGTTGAATTTGATCCATTCATCGTGGCGCCAGATGCTACGGCCGATCTCAATTACCGTTTCCAAGGGTACCAGATTTATCAACTTTCTGGTGACGATGTGTCGGTATCCGATTTGGAAGATGTTACCAAAGCCCGACTTACCGCACAATGTGATATCGAAGATGGAGTAGGGCGAATTGTCAATTTTGAATTTGATGAAGATCTTGATGCGAGTATTCCTGTGGAACGCGTGAACGGAGCCGACAAAGGAATCCGACACTCTTTCCGTGTGACTAATGATTTATTCGCACAAGGTGAAACGCGTTTGGTGAATTTCAAACGCTACTACTTCGTCGCGATTGCTTATGCTTACAACAATTTCAAAGAATACATTCCTACTGATCCTTTGGCGCTCGATGGACAACAGAAAAAATACATTGCGAGCAGAAAAGCGGCATTTGGACAAGTGAAAATAGTGGAAGTAATTCCGCACAATCCAGCGCCCGAAGCAAATGGAACAGCGCAAAACATCTCCTACGGATCGAGCCCGCGCATCACGCGAGTGGATGGTTACGGAAATGGAAACAACGACCTTGCACTTACGCAAGCATCCAAAGATCTCATCATCGCGAATGGAGTGTTGTCTACCCCGACCTACGAATACGGAAGAGGACCACTCAACATAAAAGTGATTGATCCGCTCAACGTAGCAGATGGTTATTTTGAATGTAAATTCCGAAATTATTCGTCCGTTTCCTTTAACGATGCCGACACCGCTTCGTGGGTAATTCTCCGCTACGACGAAGAAGGAGGTACAATAATAGACTCCGTTTCATCTGAACGAACCATTGCCGTCAATAACGAACAACTGATCCCTCAATGGGGAATTTCCGTCCAGATTCAGCAACGTAGGTATACGCAAACAACTGCTGGAACTTTGGCGGATCGTTTTACAACTGATATCATCCGATCCGAAATTAATTTTGCAGACAGTTCGAAACGCTGGTTGGCGGGTGTTCAAGATAATGATGCTTTCTTTCCTACGAATTGGATTCGATCTGGAACGTATACGCCAAATTCAACGGTTGGAGATCCTGGGTATGAGTGTACTCCGTTGGGCTTTTTTACAGATCCTTGTATTTATGCAGATTTAGTTGGAGCGGATGACGATCAACTGTTTGAAAAACTACTCGAAGGAACAATTGCACCTCACAAATTGGTACGTTATAAGGAAGATTATTCTCCAATAGCCTACTACAACTCTTCCAGCCTAGCGATTTCTTTCAAAAACGCCTCTTCCCTAAGTTACCTTCCTGGAGTGGACATCATTCTCACAAATGATCGTTCTAAATGGACGCGCTGTCCGGTGATTGAATTGGGTCGAGATGCTACGCTCAATGTGAACGGAGCACAAGCAGGTCAACTAAGAAAAAGCAACAGTGTTGATAAATATGGAAACTCCGACGGAACGGGAACGGGAATGTCATGGTTCCCTGGCTACGCGATCGACATTGAATCGGGAGCGCGTTTGTATATGGCGTTTGGCGAAAACTCGTTCTTAGGAAATGAAAACGGTGCGGACATGATGTGGAATCCTACGGATCGTCTTGTGGATGGTGTTGGAACGCCCCTCATGGGTGGAATGCATCCGGTGTACATTTGGAGTTACAAAAATAAAACCATCAACGATGATGTATTTGGTACTACAGGCGATTTCCCAGCCTACGTTCCTTCAAGTGCGAATACCAATGCTGGAAATGAGCTGTATAATTTGTTCCAAATCGTGGATGCAAGTGGACCATCTTCGGACAACGCAACGAAAAAGTACCTGTATTCATCGATCTCGTGGGTTTCGTATCCGCTTGCGGCGAATGGGTTCAATTTGAAGAATGCATACAAAACATCGAATGGTTTCCCGACGGAAGTATCGATTGAATTGCGCGTGAACAAAGAATACAAAAACTATGTTGCCACAGGAAAAAATGGAGGCAGACCGATGTACTCATGGAGCATGGACGATATCGCTACGGAAACAGGAAGCGCCGATCAACTCGCAGAAGCACTTCGCATTTTGAACATTGTTCCAAATCCTTACAATGCCTACTCAGAATACGAACGCAGCCGCTTGGATTCACGGGTTAAAATCATCAATTTACCCGAAAAGTGTACGATCAAAATCTACAACATGCAAGGAAAATTGATCAAACAATTCAAAAAAGACAGTCCACAGACGTACCAAGATTGGTTGTTGCTCAATCACGCTGGAATTCCAATTGCATCTGGTGTTTACCTAATTCATGTCGAAATTCCAGACATTGGTGAGCGCGTACTCAAGGCATTTATCGCGATGCGCCAGCAGGATTTACAGAATCTTTAGTACCGTTTTTTACGCAAATCGCGGCCGACTAGTACAAAGAAAAGTGCGATTCCGATCATGTTGAACAGTGCGTAAGGAGCATAAGCAACCGTGGCAATTCCCAAAGTTGCTGACATGTAAATTGCACTCACGTGCCACGGCAACAGCGATTCGAGTAAGGTCATCGAGTTTTCCATCGAACGAGAAAGAACCGGCAGTGGTACTTTTCGCTCACGAAATGACGGTCGGAATAATTGACCTACGGTGAGAATTGAAAACATCGCATTGCCAGAAACTCCATTGAGTGTAGCTCCAGCGAAAAAGGTGGTGGTGATCAAGCCAAATTTGGAACGAACGCCTCCCAGCAAGGTGTGCATAATTCTGTTGAGTGCGCCAGATGATTCCAAAAATGATCCAAAGGCAATCGCGAGAATGCAGTAGAGCACAGCACCCGTCATCATGCCATCAAATCCACCGCGATTGAGCAGGGTTTGCAGGGTGCTGGAAACAGTCATGTCACCAGAAATCATGCTCGTATTGAATCCCGTGATCATGGCTTCGCTTCCTTGCGCAAGTGTAAAATCGTTACTCAGCATACCAATCACAACGGCCGCGAGCGAAGATAAAATCATCACCATAACGGGATGATAACCTTTGTATCCACCAATAAAAACAATCGCTGGGGGCAAAAGCATGGCAATGTTGAAACTGTAAACAGCATCCAGTTGGTCGAGAAGTTGCGCAACGTTCTCGTTTTGTCCTTGAGTTGGATCGAGAAGCATTCCCAATAGCGTGAATCCCACGATGGCAAGCGCGGCAGCGATGAGTACATTTGGCAGCATTCCTCGGATGTGCTCGTAGACAGTAACATCGGCGGCCATTGCGCAAATGTTGGTGGTGTCGGAAACGGGAGAGATTTTATCGCCCAAAACAGCTCCCGAAATCACTGCTCCAGCCACCATTTCTAGTGGAATATCGAAACTGAAACCAATTCCCATGAACGCTACGCCTGCTGTGGCAGCCGACCCCCAACTTGTACCTGTGAAGGTAGAAACGATGGCGGTTACTACAAATGCACTCACCAACACAAAGTTAGGGTGAATGAAATGCAAGCCATAATAGATCAGGTATGGAACGGTTCCGCTGTACATCCATGAACCAACAATTCCACCGATAGCGATCAAAATGAGGATCGCAGGAAAGGCTTTCTTGATATTTTCGGAAAAATCGTCGATGAGTTGTTTGATCGAAACACCAACGTAAACTGCTACAATTCCGGCTACGATGGAAGAAAGAACGAGCACAAATTTGAGATCAATTCCCATCCACAAATTCAACACACCAACCAACGCCGCCATGATGATCAAGGGCGAGAAAGCGAGGAAAAGGGAAATTTTCGGATGCTCTGATTTTTCAGCTGTCATGTCGGGAAAGTACTAAAAAGTTGAGAACGAAATTCAATTCTCAGTTTTTGTAAACGATCATTTATCCGCGGGAATTGAAATCCGGAACGTCGTTCCCACATTGATCTGCGATTCGAGCACAAATACTTTTCCTTTGTGGTATTCCTTGACGATTCTTCGAACCAAGGAAAGTCCAAGTCCCCAACCACGTTTTTTGGTCGAAAATCCAGGCGAAAAGATCGTTTTCAGTTGTTTTGATGGAATTCCTTTTCCAGTATCCTTGATGTCGATGTGTACCCATTCGGGCGATCCTTTTACGCTCACGTTCAATTTTCCTTCGGCTTCCATCGCATCTACCGCATTTTTGCAGATGTTTTCAATCACCCATTCCATAAGGGATGCGTTGTGTTTTGCCATCACGGGTTGCTCGGGCAGGTCGATGGTGAACTCCACCTTATCGGAAATCCGAGGACGTAAATAAGTAGTGATTGTGCGAACTGTTTCACTTACATCCATGCTATCTAATTTCGCTCCAGAACCAATTTTCGAGAAACGATCCGTCACTTTTTCCAGTCGCACGATATCTTTATGCATTTCCGAGGTGGCCATTTCGTCGGCACCTTGCGCTTCGAGCAATTGAATCCACGCCATCAAGGACGAGAGTGGTGTACCTAACTGATGCGCGGTTTCCTTCGCCATTCCAGCCCATACTTGATTTTGCTCCGCTTTTCGGAAGGTGCTAAAAATGATGTAACCGATCAACGCGAACAGTCCGATCACCCCAAATTGTATGTATGGGAAATACTGTAATTGTTTCAACTCCGGACTATTTCCGAAGTACAAAAGGTTTTTCTCACCGTTGTTGAAGTCGATGGTGATAGGTGTATTCTGTGATTTGATATCTTCAACGTAGGTTCTATTCTCTGCTTCGTTGTGCTTTTCAATGTTAGAGCCGATGATCGCATCCGTTTTAGCATCCACGAGAAGAACAGGCACCAGACCTTTGTTGTTGATCAAATCGCTGTTGAACGCTCGAATGAGGGAGTCGCGCTCGTTTTCTAATCGCACAAGTTCCTTCGAATCGGTGTAGGCGTATGTCATGAAAAGGTCTTCATAAATCTCAATTCGGAAAGGAGGATTTTCTTTTTCCCATTCTCCAGCAAGAACAACCAAGGAATCATCAAACAGTTTGAGGAATTCTTTTTTGGTGACGTCTGGATATTTTTTGCGGAGATCGCTTGTGTCGAAGCCAAGATTTCTGCTTCCAGATACCGTGCGCTCATCGTCGAGAACGATTACAGGAATGTCTTTGTTTTGAGCGATGATGCGGAGAGGGAAATCATAATTCTGGGAGCCATCTAGGTTTGTGGCCGTGGAAACTTCCTTCGTAGCGTCGATCCACAATTGCATTTTTTCGCGTTCTTTTTCACGCAGTTCGGAGAACGTATTGTTGGTCAGTTTTACAAGTTCAATCCGCTTGTTGATTGTTCCAGCCCATTGTGTAGCCTTCGCTTTTTCCCCCTGAGCAACCTTCGAAACGATGGAGTTCGAGATAAAAAGTGACACGCCAACTAGGAGGAGTGCGAAAATCAACAGGGCGATTTTCCATTTTTGCTTATTGGAATATAGATTCATTCGATCAACTAAGTTAACGAGAAATAATCACAAATCGTGTGTTGTCGAAATGCCGAGTACGCTTTCTACTTGAGCACAAACGGTGTGGTGATCAAACTTGCTAGCGAGCGCGGTGAGTTTTGACTGTTCGAGAACGATCACTTTATCAATTATTCCGTCAATTTTCTCAGCTAAATCATCCGAATTCATCGTTTCAAAAAGCAATCCGCCATCGGCTCCATTCATTATTTCTGGTGTACCACCCGCATTGCTTCCCACAATTGGCGTTCCACTTGCCAACGCTTCAATGGTCACCATGCCAACCGTTTCCGATTCACTTGCCATTACCATCCAATCGATGCTCGCATAAAATTCGTTGATGTTGCTATCGTGCGGTCTGAGAAGAACGCGTTCGTGTAGTTGATTACGTCCAATAAATTGATTGAGCGTTTGGTTATATTCCGATCCTTCATTGACGGTGGTTTCGCCCATCAATAAAACCAAAAAATCGGTGTTTTTGCATTTCAGGAGCGCTTGGAGGAGGAGAAGTTGCCCTTTTTTCGGATCGAATCTACCTGCCATTCCAAAAATCAATTCATGTTGTGGCAATTCGAGCGTTTTTCGAGCTTCGGATTTCGAAATAGGGCGATTAAACTGCTCGAGCTCGACTCCAGATGGGATTACGACCAAGGTGTTTCGGAAATGCGTGTGCGATTCAACCTGTTCTTTGAGCCAAACGAGGGGGCACGACCAAACATCAATATTTCGGTAGCGAAGCGTGTGAAACAAGCTTTTTTTTCGGATTCCGAGTTGCATCTCCATAAAATAGGAAACATGAATTCGTTCTTTGATGGTATGTTTTAATCCAGCAGCGAGACTCATATCGCCCACTTTTCGAATGATGAAATGCGAGATTTTTTCTGCCTCTACAATATCGATTATCCTTCGAAGCGCTTTGAAATCGTACCATCTTCGATGAGGTAATATTGCGCGAAACGGAAGTCCCATCGCCAAAGCATTCGTGTGAATAGGTGAAGAATCAATCCCCAAAATAAGCACATCGTGGTTCCGCTCCATCATCCAACGGGCATTTCGCAGGTGATTCATTTCTAAACCACCCCAACTATTCGAACTACAAAAGTACGCGAGCTTGTTTCTCATTCGGTGTAAAAATAAACCTAACTTTGAGCCCAAACAACATTAATCGACTAGAATGGCATCATCGAAAACACGGGCATTGGCAATTTTTGTAGTGAGCGCCGTTATTTTAGCACTCGTATTTTTCATTTTGCCGATCAATATCTTCGACGGACAAATAGATTACAAAACGCCGACGCAAGAGTACACCCTCGATGTACAGCTCAGTTTGTCCTATTTTATCGGTCTTGGATATGATGAAGTCGACATGCAAAATGTGGCAGATTTCCGACTGACAACCAAAGGCTTAGTCATGGCATTCATTTTCATTTTGGGTTTTCCGGCATTGTTGGCGTACCGAATTTATATGAAATCTAAAAGATCGTAGGTTTTCCCTATGATAATTAGGTTTGAGACTGATTTCTTCACTGAATTCTTGACGGTCAATCTGATGGTCCTGAAACTAACTGGATGTGCGTCAAAAAGGATTAAGCACTGAGGAAATTGGAGTTTCAGCGGGATCACCAGACCCAGCGGAACAATAAACGAACTCAACTCATTCTTAAAACCGTCTTAACGATAACTGTCGGAACGGTTTTTTTTGTAACGTCTGTTACACGAAAACGATCTTAAGTAATGTAACTTTGACGAAAAGATAGAATTATGTTTAAAGGATGGTTTAAAAAAACGGATTTCGCGCAACTATTAAAGGACGGCGCGGTGATCATTGATGTGCGAAGCCCTCAGGAATATTCGCAAGGAGCGATTCCTGGATCGGAGAATATTCCAGTTGGAAGTATTCCTTCAAGAACGAAGCAAATCAAATCGCTCGAAGTTCCTATTATTTGTGTGTGTGCATCAGGCATGCGTTCGGGTAGTGCGAAAGCACAGTTGAAAGCTGCGGGGGTAGAAGCATACAACGGTGGACCTTGGACAAAAATGATTCCGTATGTCGACTAGTTATGTCGATATCATCATAAAAACGTACCAGAACGAAGCAAGCTACCTCTGGAAAACGATCACGCAACCATTTCCGAAGGATTCGATCAATATGTTCTACTTGTTGATTTTTGCCTCGCTGATCATTTGGGGATTGGAAATTCTATTGCCTTGGCGAAAAAAACAAAAGGCCTTTCGAAAGGATTTTTGGCTCGATGCGTTTTACATGTTTTTCAATTTTTACATTTTCAATTTGCTCGTTTACGCAGCGCTGTCGAATGTTAGCTTAACAGCATTCAAATCTTTACTCGGTTATGGCGGCGGTCATCTACTCGATTTATCGAACATGCATTTTGCGCTTCAACTGATTGTTTTCTTCTTCATCGCTGATTTTGTTCAGTGGTGCGTTCACAACATGCTG
Organism: uncultured Fluviicola sp.; assembly: GCA_937919725.1. Taxonomy (GTDB): domain Bacteria; phylum Bacteroidota; class Bacteroidia; order Flavobacteriales_D; family Crocinitomicaceae; genus UBA4466. The sequence continues at coordinate 10,019 of CALFOS010000139.1, forward strand.
CATCGAATTCCCTTTCTGTGGAGGTTTCACAAGATTCATCACTCTGTAAAGGAAATGGGTTTTGCGGCACACTTGCGCTATCATTTTCTGGAAACCTTCGTGTATCAATCAGTCAAATACATTTCACTCGCGATGATTTTCGGATTCAAACTCGAATATGCCTTCATTGTTTACTCGAGCACGGTCGTGATCGGTCACTTAAATCACGCGAATTTGGGATGGAGTTACGGTCCGCTCAAGTACTTCTTCAACAATCCAAAAATGCACATTTGGCACCATGCAAAGGAATTGCCGAGCACCCATTCGAAAGGAATGAACTTTGGAATTTCACTCAGTCTTTGGGATTACATTTTCGGAACCGCGTACGTTCCGAGTGATGGACGCGATATTGAATTGGGCTTTCCGAACGATGAAGATTATCCCGACACATTTATCGAACAGGTCATCGTGCCTTTCAAAGCAAAAAAAGCATGAAAAAATACCTGGGATTGGCGGTCACAGCCTCGCTCACACTTGGTCTTGCACCGTTCGTTCCACATCCGCACATCTGGAAACAGATTCAAAATTTGTGTTACGGGCGAACAATGGTAGCCATGGATTGGTTGGACTTACTGATGCACGGAGTACCTTGGATCGCCCTTTTCGTGATTTTGGGAATGATGGCTTTTGAGAAGAAAAAGACAACGGGAGCCGCCTGATCTTTCACACTCAATCACTCGTCATTATCTGAATTAGTTGGATCATTGCGCTAATTGAATGAATCGGGGTAATTTTTGGATGAAACGACTCGAATGTTTGATATCGCAGTAGCTGGTGAGATAAATTCTAAATTAGAGTAAATGGTGTATTACAATGATTCGGATTGATCGATATCAGTGGGATTTCATGCGATGTCTACTGCTGATGAAACTGCTAATAATCAAAAACAAAATCGCACCAGCCCACATTGAAACACTTACAAAACTCGCACGAATCACGTTTTTCGGCTCGAAACGGAATTCGACAGTACAGGCTCCTTTTGGCAATTTTACAGCCATGAACGTTTCACTCACTTTTTGGATCGGGATCCATTTCCCATTCACATAAGCGTTCCACGCTGGATAGTAATTTTGCAAATAGACAAAATTGCTCGCCTCGGGTAAGGTAGCATGGAGTTTTAACTCATTCGGACTGAAGGTTTCGACCCACATTTTTTGAGCAGAAAGCGTGTCAATCGAAGAGGTGTCGACGTAGTTTTTTCCATCCATTTTCTCCGCAAAAAAGATGACAGGATAGTGCGACATTCGCTCATATTCGCCAGATTCAATTGCCTTACTAGTGTTCGTGTATGCATACGGACTGATTCCGTCGAAAGTGGGTCGTTTGAAGTAGATGGATAGGTTCTTCCACAATTGCACGAAATGCGCACTCTGCTTGAAATCACTGAATTCGGAGACAGGAATGGTAGCCGATGGCGATGGAAATCCTTCAGGAAGCGTATTCATTCCAACAGATGCTTCGTTGAGTGAACGATCGTATAAAATGGTCGCGTATTGATTCATCCACGTGAACGAAATCGCTTCGAGCACGAAAACAAGTAAAATGGCTTTGTTCCAATTGAGCCAATTGAATTTTCGGAGAATAAGCAGGATGGATAGGAGCAAAATCAGAATTCCACCCTGAAAAAAGATCAATTCGTTGATGCTGGCTTGCCCCATGAAATGAAGCCAACCAATGGTGATGATTTGGGCGTATTTGTATTTTTCGATTCCAAAAAGAAGCACCAGATTCACGATTCCGAGGATCAAAATTGAACACAGAACTACGTAAACGAATTGCTTTCGACTTTTTTCGTTTGATAGAAGGTGCTGAAGTGAAAATCCTGTAGAAATCAAGAAGAAAAAGATAGCGAATAGTCTAAAAAGTGATGGAAATCGGAACAAATCCATGAAGGGAAGATAGGTCGTCCATGTTCGAACAGGAAGCGCTTGACCGAGCGAGATCAGAATAAACAAAACACCAATTCCGAAGTAAACACGACTGTTTTTAGGCGCGTCCTTCCGGAAAATCGCGGAAAATAGGATAAGTAGAAGCAAAACTCCGAAGTAGCAATTGGTCATCGAAAAATCGGCGCCCCAAAATGCTTGATCGTTTTTGGTGGTGGCGAGCGGATATATGTGTGAAGTTAAGGCTTGAGGTGTGAGCGAACCGCTGAGTGTATTCCAGATGTCGGCTCTATCGTTCAGCCCAACTCCTCGCGTGATCAGCGGTGCCATGTCGAATGCGGCAACGAGTACTGCCAAACTCATCAAGAGAAAAACACCCGACGAAAGGGTCAAGTAGATCCACTGTTTGCGATAGAGTGGATAGTTTTTCGAGCGAATTTGCCTCCACGAATTCACTACGAAATAGCCGATCAGCACATACATCATCACGATAAATATACCTGGATATCCTCCCGAAAGAAGGAAAAAAAGCACCAAAGCGAGCTGAATTGCCGTTTTAAAATTAGGTTGAGCTTGCAGCTGGAGGAAATAACTTAGGATCCATGGAATCCAAGCGGCACTCACGATCCATCCCACGTGTTGCGCGTTTCCGATCATCAATCCAGACAGCATGTATGCGACTGAGCAAGTGATGAGAACTGTACGCGTAAATCCAAAATGTTTCAGCAAAAAATAGAAACCCAAGCCCCCCAAGTAGAGGTGAAGCAAGTACTCGAAATGCAAGGCTCCCATGGAATAACCGCCAAAAAGCGCCCCAATTCCCCAACTGACAGGATACCACGTTCCGGGATCGCCCATTTGTGAAAAACCAAAATTGATGAATGGATTCCACAGCGGAAGTTGGTTGTGTGAAAGCGTGTCGGTGATGAAATATTTCCACGGAAGGTACAAATCCATCGCGTCCCATTTCATAACAGCTTGACCGAAAACTAGCGGCCACATCGCAACCACGATTACGATCAGAAGTATAAATGCATCAAGATATGTGGAGCGTTGTTGCTTCATTGAAAATCGAAAGTACAAAACTTTCTTCGGTGCAAGGCTTCGGCAGACATTCTTCATTCAATTTTCACGAAGAATGAGCTCCGAAATTGA
>CALFOS010000140.1 GCA_937919725.1 uncultured Fluviicola sp.
TCAATAAAATCGTTAAATTTAAGTGTCTTGAAATTTATTTAGGACACTATTGATTAGTAAACATCTTTTCATAGTAGAATTCGTTCTAGAAAATAAATGTATGAAAAAAAAATCATTATTGTACAATGTACAATAATGATTTTAAAATTCTCGGATTCAACCGTTTATTAAATGCTCCAAATCACCCAATAAAGGGGATTTCAAATAGCTCGATTACCAAAATTCAGGCATACCCCATATCTATCAATATTGGCATTTAGAGAAAAAAACAAATTCGGGTTTGCCAACTTCGAATCTAACCGTTATGAAAGCAGATTCGTTCGGAAACTAAGCAACGGGCCAAAGAGTTCTGGTGTTGTGCCTATCAATAAGCTTCAAACTCAAATTTAATTGACTACGAAGAATTCTACCCTGGAATTTTTGAATTCTCAATCCACCAACACCTCCAAAACCTTCCCGTCAACCTTCAAAAAGTAAACGCCACGGTGGAGCGAATCAACAGAAATCACATTCGATGTTGAGCTAATTTTTCCAACTTGAACGCATGCGCCTATGACCGAAATTAATTCAAAATCAACTTCCTGTTTTAATCCTTTCACCGAAAACTCCGAGCGCGCTGGATTTGGATAAACCGTCAATTCGACTGTTGAACTTACCGCTTCCACATTCGCTGTGCACGGATTAATCATTCCATTTATGTCGTAGCGCGAAACAAAATTCCATACTTCTTTGGATGCATTGATGTCGTAATTTGTACCAGACGACGGGAACGCAGATCCCGCCCACGTGTGGCCCCCACCTGTGATTTTGTAGTGCACAACTTCCGAACAGTTGTCGCCACCCAAGTAGCTGATTTTCTCCACCGTGGAACCGTCTGATGTAGATGTGTTCGGCATGTTGATCGTGCTCGGAGCCCCGCAATTGTTGTAGTTCGCCCAAAAATTTACCAAAGATGTGATCGGCTGCGACCAACCAGTAGCTCCAGCGTAAGGAACGGTGCCGTCAGACGTGCCGTGAATTTGCAAGACTGGCGTTGGGTGTGTAGCATTACAGGATGTCATCGTAGCTGGTGTGATTGAACCCGTTACCGAACCAATCGCTGCAATGCGGTCGCTCAATCGGCATACAAGATGGAAACTCATAAATCCTCCGTTCGACATTCCCGTTGAATAAACACGCTCGAGGTTGATGTTGTATGCTGCTGCCATGGCATCAATCATATCCGAAGTGAACGCAACATCATCTGCCGTGCTTCCTCCCCAACCCACGTTGAAGTGAGTTGTTCCTGAATTATCCAGGGTTCCTTCTGGGTGAACAATAATAAATCCAGCAGTATCGGCTATCGGACGAAAATCGCCGTAAAACATTTGTTGCTGAGCGTTGCTTGTATAGCCGTGAAAATTAAACAACAATGGAACAGCCGTCGCTCCCGTGTAATTCGCTGGAATGTATATAATATAACTTCTGTTAATTCCACCGCTCATCAAGTTGGCAGTGATTGTTTGCTGCGCGAAGGTTGAAGAAGTAAATGCGCATGCGAAGGCAAGGGATAAAATTGATTTAAAGATCATCTGAGTCGTTTTTTTGGTACCAAAATACGCTTTTCTTCATTGCTTCCGCGGTTTCTTTCGGCTTTTGATCACCAAGGGAACTACATTTCAATTTCTTGCACTCATTAAATAATAAGAAAAACATTAACTTTCGATCATGAAAACACTTTTATTCACCCTCGCTTTCTTCACAGAGTTTGCTGTTCTCGCCCAACCTTTTTCCGTTGGACAAACCACCATCACTTTCAACGACCCAATGCGAACAGGCGGTTTTGGTTCTGGAGGAGGAGCAGGTCGCCAAATTCAGTCAGAAATTTACTATCCTGCAACTTCTGCTGGAACCGATGTTGCGCTGGCAAGCGGAGATTTTCCCATTATCGTTTTCGGACACGGATTTGTGATGTCGTGGGACGCTTACCAAAATATCTGGGGCGAGCTAGTGCCACTCGGCTACATCCTTGTTTTCCCCCGAACCGAAGGTGGATTTTCACCCTCGCACAGCGAGTTTGGTTTCGATTTGGCGCTCCTAGTAACAAAAATGCAAGACCTGAACACGAATACTGGATCGATTTTCAACACACATGTCGCTCCAAAATCGGCGATCATGGGTCATTCAATGGGCGGTGGAGCATCATTCTTAGCTGCGGCCTCCAACTCAACAATAGAAACAGTGATTGGCCTGGCGCCAGCAGAAACAACTCCCTCGGCAATCGCTGCGGCTGCCCAAGTAACTGTCCCTACTCTCATTTTCTCGGGAAGTGGAGATGCCGTAACGCCTCCATCAGATCATCATCTTCCAATATACAATGCCGTAACTTCGAGCTGCAAATACTTTGTGAGCATCACGGGCGGCGCACACTGCTATTTTGCCAATTCAAACTTCAATTGTGATTTTGGTGAAGGATCGTCTGGCGGCTCAATCTCGATCACGCGCGCTCAACAGCATCAAGTTTTGTTCGATATCGTCACTCCTTGGCTCGATTTTAAATTGAAAGGAATCTGCGCTTCGGGCAGTGAATTCAACGAACTTTTAGACAACGATTCGCGTATAGTTGCCAACAAAGAGTGCACGGGATCAAGCGCTCCGATCAACACTGCGGTGTCCAGTGATGGAACTACACTCACTTCAGCAAGCACCACAGCGACCCATCAATGGCTGGATTGCAACTCGAATTTCTCAGCGATAAATGGAGCAACAAGTGTCACTTTCTCTCCAAACCCAGGAAATTATGCTGTTCAATTAAGCGAAAACGGCTGCGTAGACACCTCGGCGTGTGTTTCCATTAGTGGCGCAGGATTGAACGAAAACAGCCATCTTCAAACAACAGTATACCCAAATCCATCGGGAGGAACAATTCACGTTGACGCGCCATTTGTCGGAACTTTCCGTTTGTTTGATCTGAACGGAAAATCGCTCTCTGAAAAAGAAATTATTCCAGGCGAAAACGCACTTCATTTCATGGATCTAAAAGGCTTTTTTCTCTATGAGATTGGATCTGATAACATTCTTCTCTCTGGTAGAATCATTTTAGAATAGCGCATTTGCTTATCTTCCAATGGATCTAATAGTCCAAAATGGAGAGAAAGGACACTTTCGAAAGTGAATGGAAGTTCACCTACCGTATCTAAAAAAGCACCCGGGTTAGACAAGCCAATGCGCTAGAATCAAAACCTTTCAATCCAACCAATCCAACCCTCCAGTCGATCCAAAAATCTTTCTTATCTTGCTTTTCTAAATTACTACTATAATGATTCGATTTCAATTCTGCCCTCTCCTCTGCGCATCGACCACGCTCATCATTTCCTCTCTCCACTTTGGTGGGAGTGCACAATCCATTGTTGTAGAGCCCTATCTGCAAAACGCCAGCCCGACTAGCATGACGATCATGTGGGAAACGAACGCCGCAAATCCTGGTTACATTGACTGGGGAACAACAGACGCCTCGCTTAGCACAACGGTGATCAGCACTTCGCTCAACGGAGAAGGCGCCAACAAAATTCATACGGTGGAAATTACTGGCTTGAGCGCCGATACGAAGTATTTCTATCAAGCGCGCACCACGACAGGACAACTCTCGGCAACGTATCATTTCAAAACGCACCCTACGAAAACATCGGAAACCTCGGTGAATTTTGTTGCGATGTCCGACATGCAGCGCGACAATGCCAATCCAAACGTGTTTGAAACCATCATCAATTCGGGCATTATTCCGATGGCAAATGCGAATTATCCAAACGGCATGGAAGACATTGAAGCCATTCTAATTCCTGGCGATTTGGTAGCAACAGGAACATATTCGGCTTGGAGAGACACCTATTTCGCCCCGTCCGTTGGCATTTCACCCTACGTTCCAACGTATCCCGTGCCAGGAAATCATGAATATTACGGATTCCCAGGTAGCTCGCTGTTTTTTGATTACACCACTCTACCCTTGAATGGATCACCTTCGAATCCCGAAGAATGGTGGTACAAAGACATTTCCAACATGCGCGTCATTGGCCTCAACTCAAACAGTCCCATCCCCGAATTAGCGATACAACTCATCTGGCTACAAACGGTTTTGGACGACGCAGGAACAGACCCTACCATCGATTTCGTGTTTGCACAATTGCACCATCCCTACAAATCGGAGTTGTGGCTTCCTGGCGAATTAGACTTCACTGGCCAGATCATCGCGCTTTTGGAAACCTTCAGCACATCGCACGGTAAGCCTTCCGTTCACTTTTTTGGTCACACACACGCATACTCGCGTGGACAGTCGCGCGATCACAATCACCTATGGGTAAATGTGGCAACGGCCGGCGGAGCAATTGACAATTGGGGCGAATTTCCCAACGCTGACTACGACGAATTTGTGATCAGCGAAGATGAATACGGCTTTGTGATGGTGGAAGTAGAAGCTGGAGCAACGCCAAAATTTGTCCTCAAACGCTACTCACAGGGCGACAATCTTGTGTTCGAAAACAATACGCTGAGCGATCAAATCACGATAAAACGTTACCCTACTGCACCCAACAAGCCCTTGGGAATTTCTCCTGCTGGTCAAGTAGACCTCAATTGCATTTTGCTGAAAGCATCACCATTTAGCGACAGCGCGAACACGCATCAAGCAGCGCACTGGCAAATTGTGGAAGGGTGCGATTTCACTACGCCGAGCGTTCAAAATATTTGGAAACAGTCCACGAATTGGTACAGCGAAATAAACACCCAAGCCAACGACGATCTGACGGACGAAGATGGAGCAGCACTCAACGCGAGCTTGTCTTATTGTTGGAGAGTTCGTTACAGAAACAGCAACTTAACGTGGAGCGATTGGTCTGCGCCTCTCAGTTTCACCACTGGACCTGTCAATTACGTAACGAGTAACATCTTGCTCAACGGCGACGCAGAAACGGGAATTGTCAACTGGACGGGCAATATAGAATCGTTGACTGATAACGAGTGTGGCTCCATTCCTGTTTATCAAGGAACCAACTTTTTTGCCGTAGGTGGTGTTTGTCTAAACGAACAAACAACTGGTTTCGCAAAGCAAACAATTGACGTTAGTACGCATGCTGTGCAAATTGACGACGGAAAATTCCAAGTAGAATACGGCGGATATTTGCGCACGTGGGGACTCAACAACGACTTGCCAGAAATGTACATCGAGTTTTTGAATGCGAGCAACAACCTCATCGGAACCACTTCGTATTTATCAAATAATACAGCCGTTTGGATCAACACAACTGGGCATGAAACGATTCCAATGGCGACACGAAAACTCCGCGTTGTACTCAAAGGAACCCGCTTGGCAGGAACCGACAACGATAGTTATTTTGATGAATTAAGCTTACGTTTGATAGAGTCCGACTGCTCTTCGATTGGACTCAACGAGCTCCTTACAGATGAGAAAGTGAGCATTTACCCAAACCCGACAAACGGAGAACTTTTCTACGAAACATTGGAGAACTATCAGCAGATTTCCATTGTCGATCAATTGGGTCGCGAAGTCTTTTCCACTAATGTGAGTGCTAAAACGGGAGACCTCAGTCTCGCCCATTTGGCAGTTGGAACCTACACGATCACCTTCATCAACGAGAACGAAAAACGAAGCGTTACATTTATTAAGAGGGATTAGGGGAGTTTTGGATTGTTGGATCATGGGATCATTGGATTTACTCTAGTAGCTCGACGAGTTTTACATAAAAATTGTGAAAAATTCCCTCGATACCACACGATCAAATCCAAGCGCAACGCGCTCAAATGATCCAACCCCAAGCGTCCAAAAATCCAACTACGTAAACTTCACATCCTTCGAACTAGTGCCCATCGGAACACCATTCTCGGATGCACTGCGTCGTTGATCCACGAGTTCGCCATTTTTGGATTTGGCTGCATTTCCTGCTCCACCTACTTGTCGGCTCTAGCATGTCGGGCGCAGTAGTGCGTGCGTGTGCTTTCCAATGGTCAGCAACCACCCCACAACAGCGCCAACGCCATCCTTTTCACCGATCAAACCGGCTCCACTGGGGCAGAAAGGAGACTTGGATTCCTGAATGTGCTTCGTGGGTGACCGAACGACGTGTTTTGCTTAAGCCGAAGCCAACCTGCTCCCAACTTCAGAATAAAAGGGAAGCAGTATCTAAACCCAATAATGAAACATTAAATCCTAAATTTGGCTAATACATATCCAATAAAAAAATCCGCTGAGTATTTATACCCAACGGATTTTTCATAAATGAATACTAATCGGATTTCTATTTAATTACATTCACGAGGCCATTAATCATCACGCGTTTGTCGGATTCGCTTGTCTTAAATTCAATTGTCCAAGTATAGGTGCCATCTTGTACAAGCCTTCCGCCGTATGTTCCATCCCAACCGACAGACGCATCGTGCGATTCCCAAACAATTTCACCCCATCGATTAAAAATTAACATGGTGAAGTCATATGGATCGAAGCCTGAAGAGAATACTGGTGTAAAGTACTCGTTGTAGGCGTCACCATCTGGCGTGAATGTATTTGGAACATAATAAATAAGCTCCTCACGCACACGTATTGTTCTGTAAGCGGTATCTGTGCATCCAAGAGGGCTGTATGCTATCAATTCAACTTGATACGAACCACCGTCTAGGTCAAGGAAAGTGTGCGAAGGATTATCAAGAATTGAAGATGGCGAATTATCTCCAAAATTCCAGAGATAATCAGAAGCACCAACAGATGTGTTTGTGAAATCAACCTGCGCATCAATATCCCATACTTCCGTCGTCGATACATTGAAGGAAGCCGTTGGAATCGCCTCTACATCTATATAATCTATGTAAGTAATTGAATTAACACAGCCCGTTGCCGATGTTGTCGTCAATGTAACATCATATAGACCAGCATTATCAAACGTATATACCACTGAACCACATCCACTCAAAGATTGACCGTTGATATTCCACACACAATTAACTAATCCGCTTGGTGCTGTAGAAGTATTTGTGAATGTTACTGTTAAAGGCTCACAACCTGACAAAACATCTCCAATGAAGCTCACTTCCTGTAACTCCTGCAAAGTAATAGTAACTGAATCCGTTGAAATACAGCCTAAGTTATCCGCTGTGACAGTATACGTTTGAGTCGAACCTGGTTGGAACGGAACTCCATCAACAGGAGGATTGTTTGGCGACCATGAGACTGATACACCCAAAGGGTTCCCTGCCGTCAGGGTAATAAACTCACCGACACAAATAGTTGCATCTGGGCCAGCGTCAATTGGCGCGGGAACCGCAAGAATTGTGATTATTTGCGTCACGAAAATTTGATTTCCACAATCATCAGTCACCGAATATGTTCGGGTAACCTCTTCTAAATTACACACATTTCCATCAGAAACATCACTTACCCATACCACCGTTGGGTTAGCCGTACAATTGTCAGCTTCATCAATTACGACAAGTGGATTTGGAACTGGAACATCCATCGAACCAGGAACAGAAATTGGCGCAGGATTGCTAGCCGTAGGCAAAACGTTATCGTTAATAGAGAACGTGTATGTCCAAATGGACGCATTTCCTCCACAATCTGTATAGGTAAATGTATAAACTTTATCCCCTACACAGACTGGATCGGCATTTTCAGTCATTCCTGGAATGATTGCGTTCCCACAAGCATCCATAACAACTGGAGGAGTTGGAACATAGATGTCAGCCACACAAGCCACGGCACTAGATCCATTTGCTGGCACAATCGGTGAAGTGCTCAAATCAATTGTGTAAGTGTGCGTCCATGCAACAACGTTGCTAGCACAATCTGTATAGGTAAATGTCCACACGCGATCGCCTTCACAAGGAACGGCTGCTGAAGAAGTGATGACTGGTGTCACGGTGTTTCCACACATATCCGTTACTACTCCTGGACCCGCTGGTTGAACCGCTGCATTTGCTGGACAGTTTACCGTGCTTGCACCTGGTGCTGTCGCAATAGCGAATGTTGGCATGTCAATTGAGTAGGTATGTGTCCAAGCAACAATGTTACTTGCACAATCTGTATACGTAAATGTCCAAGTCATACCTCCCTCACACCCAACACTCAATGGTGAAATAACAACCGGTATCAACGTATTGCCACACTGATCCGTTACAACTCCTGGGCCTGCTGGCTGAACTGCTGCATCTGCTGGGCAGTTTACCGTGCTTGCACCTGGTGCAGTTGCGATTGCAAAGGTTGGCATGTCAACAGTGTAAGTATAGGTCCAAGCAACAACGTTACTTGCGCAATCTGTGTAAGTGAATGTCCAAACTCGGCTTCCTTCACATACTACTGCCGCTGAAGAGGTGACAACTGGTGTCACGGTGTTTCCACACAAATCTGTTACAACTCCTGGACCTGCTGGTTGAACCGCTGCATTCGCTGGACAGTTTACCGTGCTTGCGCCTGGTGCTGTTGCGATAGCGAATGTAGGCATATCAACAGTGTAAGTATATGTCCAAGCAACAACGTTACTCGCACAATCTGTGTAAGTAAATGTCCATACTCGGTTACCTTCACATGCTACTGCTGCTGAAGAAGTGATGACAGGTGTCACGGTGTTTCCACACATATCCGTTACGCCTCCTGGACCTGCTGGTTGAACTGCAGCTGCTGCTGGACAGTTTACCGTGCTTGCACCTGGTGCTGTCGCGATTGCAAATGTTGGCATATCCACTGTGTAGGTATATGTCCATGCAACAACGTTACTCGCACAATCTGTGTACGTGAATGTCCAAACTCGGTTTCCTTCACATGCTACTGCTGCCGAAGAAGTGATGACAGGTGTCAAGGTGTTTCCACACATATCGTTGACAACTCCTGGACCTGCTGGTTGAACTGCAGCGTTTGCTGGACAGTTTACCGTGCTTGCGCCTGGTGCTGTTGCAATTGCAAATGTAGGCATGTCAACTGTGTAGGTATAGGTCCAAGGAACAACGTTACCTGCACAATCAGTATAAGTAAATGTCCATACTCGGTTACCTTCACAAGCTACTGCTGCAGAAGAAGTGATGACAGGTGTCAAGGTGTTTCCACACATATCTATTACTACTCCTGGGCCTGCTGGCTGAACAGCGGCATTCGCTGGACAGTTTACCGTGCTTGCGCCGGGTGCTGTCGCGATTGCAAACGCAGGCATATCCACTGTGTAGGTATATGTCCAAGCAGCCGTGTTTCCAGCACAATCTGTGTAAGTAAATGTCCAAACTCGGTTACCTTCACATGTTACTGCTGCCGATGAAGTGATGACTGGTGTAATTGCATTACCACATGCATCGTTCACAACTCCGGGACCAGCTGGTTGAACTGCAGCGTTTGCTGGACAGTTTACCGTGCTTGCTCCTAGTGCCGTTGCAATCGAGAATGGCGCTAAATTAATTGTATAGGTATGCGTCCAAGCAGCTGTGTTTCCAGCACAATCTGTATAAGTATAGGTCCAAACAGCTCCAAATCCTGTACATCCCGAAGGTGAAGGTGCTGTAACAACTGGTGTTAAAGTGTTTCCACACATGTCCGTTACAACTCCTGGATTTCCTGGATCAACCTGTGCATCTGCAACACAACTTACCGTTGACGCTCCATTCGCATATGGAATTGTAAAGGTTGGCATGTCTACTGTATAAGTGTAAGTCCATGCAACAACGTTACTCGCACAATCTGTGTAAGTGAATGTCCAAACTCGGCTTCCTTCACATACTACTGCCGCTGAAGAGGTGACAACTGGTGTCACGGTGTTTCCACACAAATCTGTTACAACTCCTGGACCTGCTGGTTGAACTGCAGCTGCTGCTGGACAGTTTACCGTGCTTGCCCCTGGTGCTGTTGCGATAGCGAAGGTTGGCATATCAACTGTATAAGTATATGTCCAAGCAACAACGCTACTCGCACAATCTGTGTAAGTGAATGTCCAAACTCGGTTTCCTTCACATACTACTGCCGCTGAAGAGGTGACAACTGGTGTCACGGTGTTTCCACACATATCCGTTACGCCTCCTGGACCTGCTGGTTGAACTGCAGCTGCTGCTGGACAGTTTACCGTGCTTGC
>CALFOS010000141.1 GCA_937919725.1 uncultured Fluviicola sp.
ATAATGGGTGTCGATAACATCGATCCAAAAACGCCACCATTGGTAATGGTGAATGTTCCACCCGTCATTTCATCCGGTGTGATTTTTCCATCACGTGCTTTAATCGCCAAGTTTTTGATTTCGCGTTCAATTTCTGCTAAGCTCATTTGCTCTGCGTTGCGAACAATAGGAACCATCAATCCTTTTGGAGATGAAACCGCAATTCCGATATCGGCATAATCGTGGAAAATCAACTCATCTCCATCAATTTGTGCGTTTACGGCAGGGAACAAATTCAATGCTTCGGTTACCGCTTTGGTGAAAAAGGACATAAATCCAAGGTTCACTTCGTGGTGTTCAGCAAATTTCGCTTTGTACTTGTTGCGCATGTCCATGATTGGTTTCATGTCAACCTCGTTGAAGGTCGTCAACATCGCCGTTTCATTTTTTACCGAAACCAAACGCTCAGCAATTTTACGACGAAGCATTTTCATGCGCTCGCGGCGTTGATCGCGTGTTCCGCCCCAACCTTTCGCTTCGCTTGCGGAAAATCCTCCCGACATCGCTGCTACCACGTCTTGTTTCGTGATGCGACCATCTTTCCCTGTTCCGCTTAATTGATTTGCCGATATGCCGTTTTCCGACATGATTTTCGCTGCTGCAACTGATGGTGCTCCAGTTGCATACGTCTTATCGGAATCCGTTTTATTCACAGGATCTGGACTTGGAGCTGCTGCTTTTTCGACCGCTTTTGGGGCTTCAACGGCAGCTGTAACACTTTCTTCCGCTTTCGATTCAAAATCCGCTGGTTTTTCCGCCGAGGTATCAATCAAACAAACAACTGCGCCCACTTTTACGGCATCGCCTTCTGCTGCTTTCAAGGTGATAATTCCACTTGCTTCGGCAGGGAGTTCGAGCGTCGCTTTGTCGGAATCAACCTCCGCAATGGCCTGATCTTTTTCAACATAATCTCCGTCAGATACCAACCACTGAGCGATTTCTACTTCCGAAATCGATTCTCCCGGACTTGGCACCTTCATTTCTAATACTGACATGCGTTTATTCTTTAAATAAGTATGTTAAGCGTTCACTTTCGCGTATGTAAATAAATCATCGAATAATCTAGCTAAACGGCGCGTGTGCAAATCTTTAGATCCTTCAGCAGCAGCAGCAGAGCCTTTCCTACTCACACCAACGAGGTTCCAATCGCGCAAACTCATCGCCATGTAGGTCCAAGCTCCCATATTTGATGGTTCTTCCTGTGCCCAAATTATGTTTTTCGCCTTATATTTCGCTTTGATGGCCTCCAATTGCGCTTCGGGCAAAGGATATAATTGCTCGACACGCACGAATGCCATGTTGTCTGAATCAATTCCATCTTTCTCCTTGAGTTCTTTTGCCTTGATTTTTGCTTCGTAGTAGAATTTACCTGAACACAAAACAAGCGTATCAACGTTAGCTGCTTTTGCAGTTGGATCGTCAATTACCTCCTGGAATCGTCCCTTTGCCATTTCATCCAACGATGAGGTTGCATCAGGGTGGCGAAGCAGTAGTTTTGGAGAAAAAACAACCAATGGTTTCCTGAAATCGCGCTTCATTTGTCGGCGCAGAAGGTGGAAGTGATTCGCGGGTGTAGATGTATTTACGATTTGTATGTTGTTGTCGGCGCATTGCTGCAAAAACCGCTCCATTCGTCCACTTGAGTGTTCAGCACCTTGGCCTTCATAACCGTGAGGAAGCAACATCACCAATCCACTTTGCGTCATCCATTTGTCTTCGCCAGCTGTAATGAACTGATCGACAATTATTTGTGCTCCGTTGTAGAAGTCACCAAACTGTGCTTCCCAAATCGTTAATCCGTTTGGACAGGCGAGCGAATAACCGTATTCGTAACCCAAGACGCCGTATTCAGAGAGGAATGAGTTGTAGATCGTGAAGGGAGCTTGTTTGTCTGAAAGTAAATTCAGCGTTACAACTTCTTCTTCGGTGTCTTCTGTTTTCACGACAGCATGACGGTGCGAGAATGTTCCGCGCTCCACGTCTTGTCCACTGATTCGAACGGGGTGACCTTCTTCCAACAATGTTGCGTAAGCGAGCATTTCTGCCGACCCCCAATCTAATTTGTCGTTTTTGATCGCCTCCATCCGCTCGTTGAAAATCTTTGAAATCTTACGGAAATATTTTTTCCCTGCCGGAAGCGTTGCCAATTTCTCGCCAAGTTCCAGCAATTTTTTCTTCGCAATTCCCGTTTCTGGTGAGAGATCAAAATCTTCGTCTTTCCCATGTCGGTATCCTTCCCAAGATTTCTGAAGGAAGTCGTACGCCAGTGCTTTCTCGTGCTTGCGCGATTCTTCGTACTCATTTTCCAAGTACGTGCCGTATGCTTCGCTGAAGCTGTTCGCCTCTTCCTTCGTTAAAATTCCTTCAGAGATCAGCTGATCCAAATAGATGTCGCTCGGATTTTCATGCGTTGCAATCAGATTGTATAGATGCGGCTGCGTAAATTTCGGCTCATCTCCTTCGTTGTGACCATATTTTCGGTATCCCAACAGGTCGATGAAAATATCGCTCTTGAAATGCTGACGGTACACTATTGCCATTTCCATCACTTGCAATACAGCCTCAACGTCATCTGCATTCACATGGAAGACAGGGCAAAGAGTAGTTTTTGCGACATCTGTGCAATACGTGGAGGAGCGACCGTCTAAATAATTCGTTGTAAATCCAACTTGGTTATTGGTCACAATGTGAATCGTTCCGCCTGTTTTGTATCCATCGAGTTGTGCCATTTGCACCGTTTCGTATACAACACCTTGGCCACCAATCGCGGCATCACCGTGAATGAGGACAGGACAAATTTTAGAGAAGTCGTTTTGTAGATCGTTGTCCGCCATCGCGCGAGCAATTCCTTCTACTACAGGGTTCACAGCTTCTAAGTGAGATGGGTTTGGTGACAAAGTCAACGCAAGTTTCTTTCCATTTTTCGCTGTGATGTAGGATGTAAATCCTTGGTGATATTTCACGTCACCGTCAAATGTTTCATCCGACTCGAATTCTTTTCCTTCAAATTCTGAGAAGATATCTTTTGGTCGTTTTTCGAAAATATTGGTGAGCGTATTTAAACGTCCGCGGTGCGCCATTCCAACAACGAAATATTCAACACCCTCGTCCGAACCTCTTTGAATAAGGGCATCCATTGCAGGAATCACCGCTTCGAGTCCTTCAACTGAAAAGCGTTTTTGTCCAACGAATTTTTTACCCAAGAACGATTCGAAATTCGTCGCTCGGTTGAGCTTTTTGAAAATATCAATTTTGCGTTCCTTATCGTAAACAGGGCGATTTTTGAGCTCAATGTGATTGATGAACCACTCTACTCGACCTGGCTCACGCATGTACATGAACTCGATCCCAATTGATTGGCAGTAAGTGTCTTCCAAATCTTTGATGATCTCACGAAGTGTGGCTGGACCAATCCGAGTTTCTTCGCCTGCTTGAAAAATAGTATCCAAATCCGACTCGTCCAAGCCAAAATTCTCGATAGCGAGTGTTGGTTCGTACTTTCTTCTCTCACGAACTGGATTCGTTTTGGTGAACAAATGTCCACGACCACGATAGCCATTGATGAGGTTGATAACTTTAAATTCCTTCTGGAAATTTTCGGGAATGGCACCTCCGTCTTCGTAATTGGTTTGGGCGAAATCAAATCCTTCGAAGAATTTATTCCAGCCCTCATCAACACTCAAGGGGTCTTGGAGGTACATTTTGTATAAATGATCAATCGCATTTACATCAGCATTCCCTACGTATGATAGTTTGTCCATGTTTCTTGTGCACAATTATGGAATAACAAATTTAGACAAATTGAACACTTAACGTTGCAATAACATTGAAAACTTGGGAGGAAAAGTGTTGAAATATTAAAAAGTTGTTGAAATGATCAGTTTTCCCTGCCAACGGCTTAGTTTATGACGAGAATTGGCTTCTTAGAAACACTTTGTATGCTTCTCGTTTGAGAACCAGCTGTGCTAAGTTGGTATAAAAATCGTCGGAGTCCATCAAATCGGGTAGTGCACTTTCGGGAATGTCAATTCGATAGAGCAGTTGAGAAAGGTTACTTGAACTGAGGTTTTCGATCGATTTTAGTCGCGCAGAAATTTCGATGATGAGTTGATTTACTTCGTAAGGTATCGAGTTAAAATTATCGGGGAAAAGTGTATTTGCACTTGCAAAATCTTTGATGAGTTGGCGCTGAGTTGCAAGCACGAAATCCTTCGACTGGAGCGCTTTATCGACTAACTCAGGATTCATCATATGATTTTGTTGGTAAGAAAAAAAGCCCGCTAAACTAAGTCTAACGGGCTTCGAATGTGTGAATTATTCTTTTATTAATTTGAGCGTTCTACTCACCGAGTCACGTTCGATATGCAGAAGATAAACTCCATCTTGTTCGTTGCGCAAATCGAGAATAATTGATGAACCGACGTGGTTCTTTTCTCGCTGCACAATTTTTCCGTCAATCGTTGTGATGGCATAGTTGAACGAACCGCTGAAATTGTTCAGAGTCACATTCACTAGGCCATTCGTTGGATTCGGGTACACGAAAATTTCAGTTGACAAGAAACCTTCATCAAGCGTCGCGCAGCCATCCACATAAATTGCCGATGAATCTGAATTCGTACAACCCGTTGAATCAGTGTAAGTGTAAGTCACCCAATTTACGCCGACGTTTGCCAGAGCAGGATTGAAATTACTGCCGCTCACACCTGTTCCTCCGTACGATCCAAAAGCAGGTGTTCCTTGCGGGAGTGAGATGGGTGCGTTGTAATCACAGAGCGAATCGGTTGAGAATGCTGTTAAACTCACAGTTGGACCAGGATTTACGATCACATTGAACGAGCACGAATCTTGATTTCCAGCCGCATCTGTTGCTGTGTACCAAACGGTAGTTGTTCCCGAATTGAACAAAACGCCATCAACATTCGTTGCGCCAGATCCCGTTGTAGCGCCAGACATTACATATGTTACCGTGATTCCTGGACAATTATCGAGCGACGTGGAAGTGGTTCCACTCACTGCTTCGCCAGCACAAATTTCTACATCGCCAGGACAAGAAACGGATGGGTTTTCGGAATCAACTACGGTAATGTTGAATGAACACGTGTCTGCGCCGCCTAAATTTTGAGCTACGAAGGTATTCGTTGTCGTTCCAACTGGGAATAGTGATCCACTCGCTAAACCAGCAATTTGAGTGATCGTCGGCACGGCTGCTCCTGCCCAAGTAAGGGTAATTTCACCGTGTCCAATCCGAACTCCTTGCGTGTGTGTTACGTTGGTTGCTGAAGGAATTGTGTAGCTGCTTCCGCCACCGCCACCGCGACAGTTTCCACTTCCAGCACCACCGTACCAGCCACCGCCACCGCCGTAGCCTTCACATCCACAGCCTGTTGGAGAGCCGCCAAATCCAAACCCACCAGCGCAAATTGGGTTGTTAAATGATACACACGTTCCATTTCCACTCGAAGTTTGCGTGCCAGGATCACCACCTGGATTTGAGATATCCGTTCGGTAACCAGGTCCACCAACAAGTCCTCCTCCGAGACCTCCATGTACTTCTTGACCTGACCAGTATCCTCCGCCACCAGCGCCGCCGGCAACAATAACTCGCTCCGCGTAAGTAGTTCCGCCAATCCGAATATCTGAGGCGCCACCACCACCTTTTCCTGCAGTTTCACCGTTTCCACCGCCATTAAATCCACCAGTCAGTCCTGTGGGTTGTTCACCTACGTAAACATAGATAAGGGCTCCTGGAGTCACAGCGATATCCGCTTGAACGTATCCGCCGTAGTTAATATTAGTACTCGGTGAATTAGAACCACCTTGCGCCCCATATGCGTCTACCGTGAGGGTTGTTACACCCGCAGGAACAGTAAAAACTTGTTGTGCACCAGTATAGGTAAACACTTGAGATCCAGTTGGAGAACACGCATCGTACGCTGTTGGCATAGAGTAATTCACTATTGCGTCGCACATGCCTGGATCATTGTTGCTAACCGTGTCGAGCGAACAGGTAATGACAGGGCATTGAGCGTTGCTTAAAAAAGCCGTTGTCGAGAAGATTATTCCCACAACGAAAGTTGTTATCTTGTTTGACATGGCTTTAGTTTTTGAGGGTTTGAATGGAGACTTGGAAATTGGAAAGATCATTTTCATCTTCCACTTCGATCATGTAGGTCCCTTTGAAAATATGTGCAGTATTAGCAGGAATTTGCATTCTCGCTTCTCGCATCTCATCTTCGGTGATTTGAACAGACTCTGAGTTGTGAGTCAAACTCCAAACCAGATTCGCCGATGCATCGGTCGTGTTTTCAAATTTGATGGCTAAAAAGGATTCATTGTTACAAGAGATAGTAGAATAATAGATCGAAATACCCTCTTTTTGAGAAATTAGGTTCCAATTACCTACAACATCACAGGGTGATATTTGATCAGTTAAAATGGGTTCATTCGCTTGGGATTTTATCGAACCGAAGCCAACGATGATTACAACTAGAAATAGTTGCAGCCATGCAGTAGCGTTCTTTTTCATAAGTGAAGTGTTTTTACAAAAGTAATGAATTTGAGCCGATTACAATTTGGTAATTGTGAATCGGATCGTTCAATTTGTGAATTTTGTTCAATTATGGCTATCACTTAGAATGAAGAGTTATCTCACCCCACACCCAGCCTTAAAATCCTTCTCGGGACTTACAAAGCTTAATTCACCATTGGCATTCTCAGCCATCAAGATCATTCCGTGAGATTCTACTCCGCGAATAGTTCTAGGAGCTAAGTTCATCAGAACAGTTACTGTTTTTCCAATCACTTCTTCGGGAGAATAGTGCTGTGCGATTCCTGAAACGATGGTCCGTTTATCTATGCCTGTGTCCACAAGTAACTTCAACAGCTTATCCGCTTTCGCTACTTTTTCGGCTTCCAAAATCGTTCCCAAACGGATGTCCATTTTTGTGAAGTCATCGAAGGATGTTTCTGCTTTTTGGGCATCGAAAATGGGTTCAACAACTTTCGAGGCGTTCAGTTTTTCGAGTTCTGTGGCAACAAATTGTTCGTCAATCTTTTCGAACAAAACGTGCGAAGTTCCGATTGTATGTCCATTTGGGAGCAGCTCGTTTCCGCCGGCAGCCTCCCAATGCGTTGAGACAAATTTCAAGAAAGTACTCAGTATTTTCGCCGTTGATGGGAGGAAAGGCTGAAGAACGATACTCAGGTTTGCGGTAATTTGCAGTGCGATGTACATGATCGTTTGAACGCGCTCGGCATTCTCAGGATCTTTCACCATTTTCCACGGTTCGGTTTCTGCCAAATATTTGTTACCGAGTCGGGATAGGTTCATAACTTCTGCTTGAGCATCGCGCAATTTGTAGGCATACACCAAGTCGGAAATGCGTTGAGGAAGGGCCTTCATTTCTGCGATCACTTCCAGATCAGTTGCTGTAAATTCGCCTGGTGTTGGAACAATTCCATCGTAGTACTTTTGTGTCAAAACGGTAACGCGGTTTACAAAATTTCCGAGGTTGTCGGCCAATTCATTGTTAATCCGTGCACGAAATTCTTCCCACGTAAATTCACTGTCCTTTGTTTCGGGAGCGATCGAAGTCAACACGTATTTCAATTCATCGATTTTGGTGGGATGAGCAGCAAGATACTCGTGCAACCAAACTGCCCAATTACGCGAAGTCGAAAATTTATCGCCCTCAAGATTTAAAAACTCGGATGCTGGAACGTTGTTAGGGAGGATCAAGTCTTCGTGCGCTTTCAATAAAATAGGGAAAATAACGGCATGGAAAACGATGTTGTCTTTTCCGATAAAGTGAACGAGTTTCCGATCGCCCGTCCAGTAATCTTTCCAGTCTTTGTTGTTATCGAGCGCCCATTGCTTCGTGGCAGAAATGTAACCGATCGGCGCGTCGAGCCATACGTATAGTACTTTCCCGTCTCCGCCAACTACTGGAACTTTCACGCCCCAATCCAAATCCCGGGTCATGGCACGTGGTCGCAAGCCGCCATCAATCCACGACATGCATTGTCCAATCACTTGGTTCCGCCATTTCGAGGGATCGTGTTGCTGAACGCCGTCTAATTTTCCTTCTTTGATCCATTCTCTCAACCATTCTTCGTGGCGTTCCATCGGTAAATACCAATGCGAAGTTTCACGCATCACGGGAGTTTTTCCGCTTAAAGTAGATTTTGGATTGATCAAGTCATTTGGACTCAAGGCCGACCCACATTTCTCGCACTGATCGCCGTAGGCATTCGGGCTTTTGCAATTGGGGCAATCACCAGTGATGTAGCGATCGGCTAAAAATTGATTGTATTCTTCGTCGTAATATTGTTCGCTTGTTTCCTTGGTGAAATGTCCTTTTTCGTCGAGCACTTTGAAGAATTCTTGTGCCGTTTCGTGGTGAATGGATTCGGAAGTTCGGTGGAAAACATCAAATGAGATGCCGAAATCGGTGAAGGCTTTAGAGATGATTCCGTTGTATTTGTCAACGATTTCTTTCGGAGTGATTCCTTCTTTCTTTGCCCGCAAAGTGATTGCAGCACCGTGTTCATCACTTCCGCAAATAAATGCAACATCGTGATCGTTCATACGCAAAAAGCGAACGAAAATGTCCGAGGGAAGGTAAACTCCAGCCACGTGACCGAGGTGAAGAGGACCGTTTGCGTAAGGTAGTGCGGCGGTGACCGTGAATTTATCTTTGCTCATAACTGAGAATCACTTTAATAGTTGGGATACGATTCGCTGAAAATGCTCCAACGACTCAATAAGCTGCAAAGATAATTGAAATGATGCAAACTAGAGTTCGCGTTCCATTTCTACGAAAGAAATATTCAAATTGACCAATTCGTTCAGGATTGGGTTGTAAACTTCGGGTTGCACGGGCAAGGTGACACCTGTTGTTTTGAGTTCACCGGTGAGGATCATTTTGGCACAAATAGCCACTGGAAGTCCAACGGTATTTGACATAGAAGTGTACACTTGATCTTCACCAATATTTACCATGTGCGATGAAATGCCGTATTTTTTGTCACCTAGTTCATACTCAAACTCGTGAATCATCACTAACATGTCCTTGTCTCCATCGTTCAGGGAAAGTTTGTTTTCCAAGATTTGTTGTAGTGCTTGCGCAGGAGTTGGGAACTCAAAATCGATCAAAGGTTCGTTCTCAAAAACACCAAGCCATTCGAAACGGTGGTAAAGGTGCATGCGGTCTTCGCGAAGGAATAATTTTAATTTTTCTTCTACGCTGCGTGTGGGATGATACGGTAAAAAGGCGTTGAGCAAGGATCGTGGAGTAATATTTTTGTCGATGTCCATTTTGTAAGTGTCGTCCGTCATCCCCAATTCGATAAACACATTCCACGCTTCGCAATAACCTGGTCGGCGCAATGTTCCTCTAAAAATCGTTTGAATATCTTCTAAGCCATACGTCTTTCGGTACGAGAGCGAATCGCGGTTCGCGTAACCCACAAAATCACCGTAGCCTTCAACCGAGAGATAGTCCAAGCGCTCAAACAAACGGTTGTATGGGATGTATTTATATTGTCCGTTTCGAATAAATGAAGCAGCTCCGCCTTGTCCAGCAAGCACTACGTTTCTTGGGTTCCACGTAAATTTATAGTTCCATGGATTATCGTCGCTTTCCGGTGCAATCAAACCACCGCAAAAAGATTTGAAGCTTGTAATTTTCCCACCTTTTCCTTGAACCGCATGAATAATTTTCATCGCACTCATGTGGTCCAATCCTGGATCTACGCCAATTTCATTCATGATCACGATTCCTGCATCTTTCGCTTTCTGATCAAGAGCACGCATTTCTTCCGAGATATAAGAAGGTGTGATCAAATTTGTCTTCAATTCGATGCAATCGAGCGCCACTTCGTAGTGAAAACGAGCCGGTAGCATAGAAATAACCAAATCGCTTTTTTCGATCTCTGGCTTGCGTTGCACGGAATCGATCGCATTAAACGACAAGGCAATACCGTTTTTATGACCTTCAAGTTTTTGCTTTGCCAGCTCCACGTCTTGATCCACCACTCGAATTCTCCAGTTGAACTCCTCCGAATACTGAAGCAAGTAACGAATGAGAGACGAAGATGAAAGTCCAGCTCCAAGAACTAGAATTGATTTTTGGGTGAGTTGATCCATGGCGTCAAAAATATAGAATCATTTAAGCTTTGAGGGTGTGAAATTAATATCTTTTTCGCCGTTGTGCTGTTAAAAAATAATAGGAGTTCAAGGTGAGCGATTTTTTGTATCGTACAAATGAGATGCAACAAAGGTTTGCGCTTGTTGAGAAAACAGTTATTTTTGTTCACCAAATTAAACAACTAGTATGGGTAGAGCATTTGAATACCGCCGAGCAGCAAAAGAGAAACGATGGGATAAGATGTCGAAGTTGTTCCCGAAATTAGGGAAAGCAATTACCATTGCTGCCAAAGAAGGTGGTTTGGATCCCGATACCAATTCTACCTTGCGCACCGCGATCAAGAACGCGAAGTCGGAGAACATGCCCAAAGACAACATCGACGCAGCTATCAAGCGGGCGTTGGCTAAGGATGCAGATCAGATTTCTGAGATATTATACGAAGGAAAAGGTCCACACGGTGTGCTTGTGTACGTGGAATGTGCGACGGATAATCCTACGCGTACGGTTGCGAACGTGAAATCCTACTTCAATAAAGCGGGAGGATCGGTGGTTCCAAATGGATCGTTAGAATTCCTATTCAACCGAAAATGTGTGTTCGAATTCGAGAAAACCGAAGAGATGAACCTTGAAGAAATGGAATTTGAATTGATTGATGCTGGTTTGGAGTTGATCGAAGAACAAGATGGCCGGGTATTTGTTTACGGGGATTACACCGCGTTTGGAACACTTTCAACTGGCCTAGAAGAAATGAATCTTGATGTGCTGAAATCGAATTTACAGCGAATTCCAACATCCCCCACAGAATTTACAGAAGAGGAATTAGAAGACATTGAGAAAATGTTGGACAAAATCGAAGACGATGATGATATCCAGCAAGTTTTCACGAATATTGCCTAGAATACACGTATTTATTTGAAATCAAACATAATAAATTCGATTTTTGGGAGTTCTTCAGAATGAAGAATACAAACTGCGACGAAAATACATGAGAAATCTACTCAAATTAGGGGGTATGTGCTTGTCAATAGCTTTTGCTGTGGTCGGCTGTTCAACAGAAAAGAACACGCCGATTACGCGAAATTACCATAGCCTCAATGCCCATTTTAATGGGTATTTCAATGCCAACGAACTGATTAAGCAATCCATCAAAACATATCAAACTTCGAGAGAAGAGGATTACTACTCGCTCCTGCCACTCAACCCTGTTCCAGACGAAAAAGAAGTTTCGGGTATGTATCCTGCTATCGATACTGCCATCGTGAAATGCACCAAGGTGATCCGAGATCATTCGATGCCAAACAACGATAAGCCCTCACGAAAAAAAGAAGAACACAACCGATGGATCGACGAAAACTGGACCTTGATTGGCGAAGCGTTATACTACCGACGTGATTACGACGGTGCAATGAAAAATTTCAAGTTCATCCGAAAATTCTATGGTAACGATCCATCGCTCTTCATTGGAGAATTGTGGATGGCGAAAACCAACATGGCTAAAAACAAGTTGACGGATGCCAAATTCAACCTCGACAACCTCGACAAAGCACTAGCGGAACAAGAAGCAGGGAACCAAAAATCAGTGAAAAATTCCTCCACGGGTAAGGAAGAAAAGGCAGCGCAATTTCCAAAAAAAATTCGATTCGATTTCGAAAAAACCAAAGCGGAACTCGCCCTTATGCAAGGAGAGAAGGTTAAAGCAATTGAACACCTGGAAGAATCACTGAAGCATGCAAGACAGAGCGATAAAGAAGGAAAGGCGCGCGTTCATTTCATTCTCGGACAATTGCACGAAGAGCAGGGCAACAGAGCTGGCGCAACGGAACATTTCAGCAGTGTGATTCGCGGAACAGCATCCTACAAAATGGCGTTCAATGCACGCTTGAAACGAACCTTCCTCGGCGATGGAGACAAAGTGAAGAAGGATTTGGAAAAAATGTTGAAGGATCAAAAGAATGCAGAGTTCAAGGATCAGATTTACTATGCTCTTGCAGACTTGGAAATTCGAAACGGCAACGAAGATTTGGGTATAGTTTACCTCACCAAGTCGGCATTCTATTCGGTGAATAATACGCGTCAAAAGGGAATGGCATACGATCGAATGGGTAACATGAGCTTCGTGAAAAAAGATTATATCAGTGCTCAAAAATACTACGACTCATGCGGTCGGGTGATTGCTGATACGTACCCGAATGCAGACGGAATTCGGAACAAAGCGATCAAATTATCAGATTTAGTAGAGGCCGTAGAAACAGCCAACTACGAAGACAGCGTACAACGAATTGCAGCGATGTCAGAAGGCGATCGAGAGGAATTTTTGAAGGACTTGATCAAGAAAATTGAGAAAGAGCAACGAGACAAAAAGGAGAAGGACGCTCAGCGATTGTTGGAGCTTCAACAAAATGAAAATTTATTCGTTCAGACCGGCACAGGATCCAAATGGTATTGGAACAATGCAAAAGCGAGATCGGAGGGATTCGAGGAATTCAAGCGCTTGTGGGGTGTTCGAGATAACGAAGACGATTGGCGCCGATCAGACAAAGTGGCTGTTTTTGCCATTGACGCTCCTGAAATAGATGATGTCGATACGAGTGAGGTAAAGGATGAAGATGCGAATGAACTCACAGTTGCGAAATTGATGAAGGGAATTCCGCTCAGCGATTCGGCACTAGCACTATCGAACAAACGCTTACTGGAAGCATACTACAACGCCGGTTACCTCTACAAAGAACAACTCAACGAACAGAAATTGGCCGAATCCAATTTCAACAATGTACTCGATCGAAAAATTGAGAACAAGCACAACCTTCTTTCGGCCTACGAATTGTATACTATGTATTTGAACTCAGATCCAAGCCGGGCTGAGGAGATGAAAAACTACATCTACAATAATTATCCGAACAGCGATTACGCGAATTACCTCCGCGATCCAGATTATTTCATCAAGAAGAAAGAACGCGATGCGTTGGCAGAGGAATCGTATACAACAGTGCTCGAACGATACAATAAAGGATTGTACGCTCCCGTAATTGCTCAAGCCGATCAGGTGATCACCCAGGAAAAAGATAATATTTTCCGATCGAAGTACATGCTTCTCAAGGCGATGTGCCTCGGACAACGATTCGATAAAAAAGACACGCTCATTCCGGTTCTCAACATGGTATTGCTAGAATATCCAGCAACGGCCGAAGCGAAACGTGCCCAGGAAATGATCGACATCATCAAGAATGGTTATTCGAAGAATATCGAAGTCGATTTCACGAACAAATCCATTTACAAGTACAACGATCGTGTGAAAATGACGGTGATTATTTTCCCGGAAATAACGTACAGTACATCAGATGCGAAGGCGCGAATAACCGATTTTCACCGCGAATTCTTTAGCCGAGACAACCTCAAAGTGAAATCCAAAGCATTCAAAGAAGGCAGCGTAATATTAGTGGATGAGTTCGAGAACGAATCGGAAGCGTCACGTTATATCACGGCGTATAAGAACACACGGAAGTATTTACTCGATTTGCAAAAAGTGAAGATAATGATGGTTACTCAAGAAAATCTCATTATCTTATTGCAGAAACAAGATTCAAGTGAGTACGATAAATTTTATGAAGAATACTATTAAGCTATGAAAAAGAAAGGTGGAATGTTGGCAGAAAGTCCAGACCGATTGAACGTAATCGTGGAAGGATCGAAGATTATTGGAGATTTCATAGCGGAATCGAACCTGCGCATTGATGGAGAAATCCAAGGAAATGTGTCCTCCTCAGCCAAAGTAGTCGTTGGACAATTAGGTTTGATCAAAGGGAATTTGGTGTGCTCCGATGCGGATATTGAAGGGAAAATCGAAGGAATTTTGAAAGTGGATGGCTTGCTCACCTTGCGGTCGAAAGCACAAGTTTCAGGAGAAATTACGACCGCTAAAATTCACATTGAAGAAGGAGCACAGTTCTCGGGTCAATGTAAAATGAGCAACCTTTCTACGAAATCGTCTGCTAATCAGTCGGTAAAAGAGGAAAGCGTAGTCTATTAGTTCCCATTTCAGCATAAATACTTTGTTCAATGGTCGAAGAGAAACGTAACAGTAATAAATTTGTCAGGTTCTCTGGTCTCGGTATTCAAATGGCTGTTTTTATCGCTGGTGGCGCATTGGGTGGAGATGCCCTTGACAAGAAAATGCAAAATGAGAAACCAATATTCACCATAATTTTCTCATTGCTCGGCATCGCACTGAGCCTCTACTTCGTAATAAGAGGAGTTCTTAAACTATCAGATGAAGACTAATCCGTCGTTCCAAAAAATCGCATTGCCAGTTATCCTGGTTTCGGCTGCACTATTTATTATCCACGTCATGTTGGTACTCTTCGTCTTGCCTCCAGTCTATGCGCTCAGTAAATTCTGGCTGATCTACCTTTTCCTTGTTCCCCTCACACTTGGTGGACTTTACTTCATCCACAGAGCGAGTAAGAAAACAGACAACTCAGTCAGCAAAGGCTTCTTCATCTACATGGTAGTCAAAATGATTTTGGTGCTCCTCTTTTTCACACCTTGGCTCATCTATAAGGATGAATTTTCTCGACCAATCGTTTACCAGTTTTTTCTCGTCTTTTTCCCGCTTTTATTTATGGAAACATACGTACTAATAAAGTTGGTCAACTTAAATGGTACATCCACAGTAAAATTGGATTCTTGATCCTCCCAAATTCCTCGAATTCATTTTTAATAAATTATGAGACTGTTGCAAACCGCTGAAAGCAGCAACGCAGTTAATTGTCAAATTACCTACGGAACGCTGTGCGTTTGGGCATTTTGAAACTTTCACGATTGAGTTAACGAAGTTGTTAATGCTAGCGTTGAATTTTCGGAACAACGAAGCTTTGGCGGCTTTGCAGCGGTCCTAATAGCTAGTAGAACTGGAAAATTGATTCCCCCTTCAGTTTCGTACTAGGATTTCAAAGATTGGTCTAAAATTTCCAGTTTTTGGCAAACTCAACCCTGATTTCTTTTCATATTGTTGAAATAACTATATCTTTGTGCCGAAATTTAAAAGCTGAATTCGCAATGAATGGTTCGAAGTATTTGATTTTTAGAGGTTTATTGTTCTTTATGATTCTTGGGAGTTCATTCGGCGTTATGGCGAATGCTGAGAACCCCGACGCAGAAGCTCATCAAACGGAAGAGAAACCATTCGAAGCAGCTAAGCACGCAGTGCACCACGCACTCGATGCGCATGAGTTTCACTTTACTAATACACTAGTAATTCCATTGCCAATTATTCTTTGGACAGATAAAGGATTGGTAACGTTCATGTCGTCTGCTTTTCATCACGATGATGAAGGAGGAACAATCGTTGAGGAGAAAGGAATGAAATTCGTGAAATTGCACGAAAAAATTTACCTACTCGAAGAAGGAGCAACTGAGCTTCAATTGAACCACGAAGATCACGCGGCAGAAAACGCGAAACAAGTAATCCTTGATTTCTCGCTCACTAAAAACGTGATTACCATGTTCATGGTGGCATTCTTAATGATTTTCGTATTCATCAAGACAGCGAAGTTCTACAAGAAACCAAAACAAGAAGCGCCAAGAGGAATTGCAGGATTTACAGAGCCGGTCATCTTGTTCATCAAGGACCTTGCCGCTGAGAACATTGAAGGAGACAAGTACAAGAAATTCCTTCCATACCTGTTAACAGTATTCTTCTTTATTCTATTTGGTAACTTGCTGGGTCTGATACCATTCCTCTCAAATCCAAACATGACTGGAAGCATCTCGGTCACATTGTTGCTCGCAGCATTCACGTTCATCATTCAAATGATGAACTCTCGCAAAACATATTGGTTGCACATCTTTGATCCATTAGGAAATTCAATGGGCGTGGCTGCAAAAATTCCTCTTTATATTATTTTAGTTCCGATTGAGATTCTCGGAATCTTCATTAAGCCAGCGGCCTTAATGATTCGGTTGTTCGCAAATATCACTGCAGGACACATAATCGTGATTTCATTGATCTCAATCATTTTTGTAAACGAGAGCGCGTGGTGGTCTGGACTTTCAGTTCCGATGACCTTGTTTATCTCTTTGTTGGAGTTGTTAGTGGCTTTTCTACAAGCGTACATATTTACAATGCTCTCTGCGTTGTTTATAGGTTCGGCGGTAGAATCGGCACATCATTAATTAGTAATTTTTTAATATATATATCATGGAGATCACAGGAATAGCAGCTATCGGAGCAGGTCTTGCAGCAATCGGTGCCGGAATCGGTATTGGTCGTATTGGAGGTTCTGCACTAGAAGCAATGGCTCGTCAGCCGGAACTTGCTGGTAAAATTCAAACTGTTATGCTTATTGCAGCAGCGTTGGTTGAGGGTGCTGCCCTCTTCGGAATCGTTGTAGCAATGTTGCAAGGTTAGAAAATTTGATTGACGATAGGGATAGCCTATCGTCAATTATTTAGTTAAAGAATTAGAAAAAAGTAAAAGAAATGGACATAGTTACACCAGCAGTCGGCCAGATATTTTGGGGAGCAATCGTTTTCCTAATCTTGTTGTTCTTACTCGCTAAGTTTGCGTGGAAGCCAATCTTAAGTGCAGTAAACGAACGTGAAAACACCATCAAAGAATCCTTGGATCTCGCTGATAAAACGAAGCAGGAAATGGTAGCACTTCAAGCGCAAAACGAAAACTTATTGAAAGAAGCACGCGCAGAACGTGACTCGATGATCAAGGACGCGAAGGAAACGGCTAGCAAAATGGTTGCTGACGCGAAAGGAAAAGCGAAAGAAGAAGCAGAGAAAGTTATGATCAGTGCGCGAGAGGCGATCAATTCGGAGAAAGCAGCAGCGATCACAGAGTTGAAAACACAAGTCGCTGGATTCTCAATCGAAATCGCAGAGAAGTTAGTGCGTGGTGAGTTATCCGCGGCTGACAAACAAAAAGCATTGGCCGACAAATTGGCTGCAGATATTAACATGAATTAATCATCCAACGATGAGGAATACAAAAGTAGCAGCAAGATACGCACGAGCTTTACTGGATTTGGCAATTGAACAAGGTAACTTGGATTCCGTTTTGGGAGATATGTTGGTTTTTTCGGCTACAGTAAACGATTCGCGCGATTTTGAGTTGTTGTTGTCTAGTCCTGTGGTGAAAGCAGATAAGAAAATTGAGATTTTTCAAAGGGCATTCGAGCCGTTCGAGAAATCAACTCAAGATTTCCTTGCCTTAGTTACCAACAACAGACGCGAATCTATCCTTGGCGATATCGCCTTGGCGTTTCAAGCGCTTGTGCAAGAACTCAGAGGAATTGTACCAATGACATTGACGTCTGCAGCGCCATTGGACGCAAGCACTCGCAATGCGATTGTTGCAAAAATTCAATCTTCCGTACAAGGAACATTGGAAGTAGAAGAGAAAATAGACGAATCACTCATTGGTGGTTTCGTGGTTCGCATGGGAGATCAACAAATTGATGCTTCGGTTGTGAATCAATTGAATAATTTAAAACAACGTTTAACACGATAATTTTGTTGGCTGTCGCATTCGTGTGGCACGCCAATTAAAACGACACAAGATGGCAGATGTAAAACCAGCAGAAGTTTCTGCAATATTAAGAGAGCAATTATCAGGATTCCGTTCGGAAGCTGAACTGCAGGAAGTGGGTACAGTTCTTCAAATTGGAGATGGTATCGCACGTATCTATGGATTGCAAGGTGTGCAATACGGGGAATTGATCGAATTCGACGGGGGATTGCAAGGAATTGCATTGAACCTTGAGGAGGACAACGTAGGAGCCGTTCTTTTGGGACGCTCTTCTGAAGTAAAAGAAGGAGATACGGTAAAACGTCTCGGACGAATTGCATCAGTTCATGTTGGCGAAGGTCTAGTTGGTCGTGTTATTGACACATTAGGAAACCCAATCGATGGTAAAGGTCCAATTGAAGGTCAATTGTACGAAATGCCGATCGAGCGTAAAGCACCGGGAGTTATTTTCCGTCAACCAGTAACTGAGCCTCTTCAAACAGGTATCAAAGCGGTTGATGCGATGATTCCAATTGGTCGTGGACAACGCGAGTTGGTGATTGGTGACCGTCAAACTGGTAAAACTACAGTTTGTATCGATACCATCATTAACCAAAAAGAATTTTTTGATGCTGGAGAACCAGTTTTCTGTATCTATGTAGCAATTGGTCAAAAAGGATCAACGGTTGCTGGAATCGTTAAGAAATTGACAGACGCAGGAGCAATGGCATACACAGTGATCGTTGCATCAAATGCAGCTGATCCTGCTCCAATGCAATTTTACGCACCGATGAC
This sequence comes from uncultured Fluviicola sp., assembly GCA_937919725.1. Taxonomy (GTDB): domain Bacteria; phylum Bacteroidota; class Bacteroidia; order Flavobacteriales_D; family Crocinitomicaceae; genus UBA4466. The sequence goes on from CALFOS010000141.1 coordinate 18,496, forward strand.
GGGTGCTGCGGTAGGTGAATTCTTCCGTGATACAGGTCGTCCTGCTTTGATCGTATTTGACGATTTATCGAAACAAGCGGTAGCTTACCGTGAGGTCTCGCTTCTTCTTCGACGTCCTCCAGGTCGTGAGGCGTACCCAGGAGATGTATTCTACCTTCACTCAAGATTGCTTGAGCGTGCTGCGAAAATTATCAATGATGATACGATTGCTTCACAAATGAATGATTTACCTGAGTCATTGAGACCGTTGGTAAAAGGTGGCGGATCATTGACAGCACTTCCAATTATTGAAACACAAGCAGGTGACGTTTCTGCCTATATCCCAACGAACGTAATTTCGATTACAGACGGTCAGATCTTCTTGGAAGGTGACTTGTTCAACGCGGGTATTCGTCCAGCAATTAACGTTGGTATCTCGGTATCGCGTGTTGGAGGATCGGCTCAAATTAAGTCGATGAAGAAAGTAGCTGGAACATTGAAATTGGATCAAGCTCAGTACCGTGAGTTGGAAGCATTCGCGAAATTCGGATCGGATTTGGATGCTGCAACAAAATCAGTATTGGACAAAGGAGCTCGAAATGTGGAGATTTTGAAACAAAAGGAAGGTGATCCTTACCCAGTTGAAATGCAAATTGCAATCATCTACATTGGTACAAAAGGAATGATTCAAAATGTTCCAATCAATCAAGTGAAAGCATTCGAAAAAGAATACTTGGATTACCTGAACGCGAAACACAGAGACGTATTGGATCAATTGAAAGCTGGGAAATACTCGGATGAATTGACAGACGTTCTTGGAACGGTAGCGAAAGAAATCGCTTCTAAATATTAAGAATTAAGGATGAAAGATAATTCTTAATTCTACATTCTTAATTCAAATCGCTATGGAAAAACGAAATGTCCTTTTAGATAAATCGTTTGAGTTTGACATAGTTGATTTTGCACAAGAAATAAAAGAGTTAAAACATTTTGAATTAGCATTACAACTAGTGAGAAGTGGAACAAGTGTCGGGGCGAATATCGTTGAGGCGCAGTGAGCTGAAAGCAAGAAGGATTTCATCCATAAGTTGAAAATCTCATTGAAAGAAGCAGACGAAACAAAGTACTGGTTACGGATTATTGATTTAAAAATTATAAAAGTAGATAAAGGATTATTGAAGGAGAATGAGGAGTTAATTCGATTGTTGGTTTCAATCATCAATGCAACTCAAAAAAACATGAAGTCATAAAGTAGCATCACCTACTGCCAACTTCAATTCTTAATTCTTAATTCATCATTCTTAATTGGACGCTATGGCGAACTTAAAAGAGATAAAAAACAGAATCACTTCGATCTCATCGACGATGCAAATTACGTCTGCGATGAAAATGGTTTCTGCTGCAAAATTGAAACGAGCGCAAGATGCAATTACGCAAATGCGTCCGTATTCAGAAAAGTTGCAAGAGATTTTGGGGAATCTGAGCGCTACATTGGATCTTTCTGAAAATGCGTATGCTGATCAACGCGAAGTGAAGACGGTATACATCGTTGGAGTAACTTCTAATCGTGGATTGTGTGGTGGTTTCAATAACAACATCACAAAAAAAGCAAACGCAATCATCGCTGAGCAATACGCTGGCAAGAATGTAAAAGTGATCGCGATTGGAAAGAAATTCAACGATGCCTTTAAGCGCAGCGAAATGAACTTCCGACCAGAAGGTTTGGGCGGACCAGAAGAAATGTTCAATGATTTGACTTTCCACCGGAGCGCAGTAACCGCACAATTCCTAATGGATGAGTTCAAAGCTGGCAAAGTTGACAAGATTGTAGTTGTATACAACAAGTTCAAAAACGCAGCGGTACAAGAAGTCATGGCAGAGCAATTTTTGCCAATCGAAATCAACCAAGGAGAAGAGGGTTCTTCAACTGGAGATTACATCTTCGAGCCTTCGAAACAAGAAATTGTGGAAGACTTGATCCCTAAATCTTTGAAAACGCAATTGTACAAAGCCCTGGTGGATTCAAACGCATCGGAGCACGGCGCACGAATGACGGCAATGCACAAGGCAACCGACAACGCTGGCGATATGAAACGTACATTAACGTTGCAATACAACAAAGCGCGTCAAGCAGCCATCACAAACGAAATTCTCGAAATCGTTGGAGGTGCGGAAGCATTGAAAGGAAATTAGGAGAACTAGAATAGATTTTTTGACGTCCCGACTGCTGCGAAGTAGATCGGGATTTTGTCTTTCAAGAATTAGGAACATTGTGAAATTTCGTTAACATCTTTCTAAAATCATCTCCAAATCTGAAACTTTTATTATCTTAAACCTAAAATTAAATTACACACATGACTGGACTATTAATTGGAGGCGGTATCGTATTGATTATCATCATTTGGTACATCGCCGCGAATAACAAACTCGTGCGTTTGAACAATAGACGCGAAAATGCATTTGCTGATATCGACGTGCAATTGAAACAACGACACGACCTCATTCCTCAGTTGATTGGAGCGGTGAAGGGTTACATGGATCACGAAAAAGAAGTATTGACAAGGATCACAGAAGCTCGATCAAAGGCGATGGGTGCTGGAAAT
>CALFOS010000142.1 GCA_937919725.1 uncultured Fluviicola sp.
GTGTATATTAATTTTAACAACACAGCCATCGAATTTGCTAAAATTCAAGTTATTGGCGAACAGATGGGTGCCTTTTCTGATGATTTGGGAGAATTCCTTATCGAAAATATTTCTCCAGGAATCTACTCGTTTCAAGCGACAGCCGAAGGATTCGAACCACTCATCATCAACGATATCAATGTGACAAACGCACGATCTGTCGAGTTGAATTTTGCGCTCGGCGCTTTGCGTGTAGTAGAAAAAGAAAACGTGACGGTGACCGCAAAACCTTTCGAACAAAGCAAGGAATCGCCCGTTTCGCTTAAAACCTTAAACTCAGCAGAAATAGAACGTTTGCCAGGTGCCAATCGCGATGTGAGCAAGGTGCTTCAAGCTTTGCCCGGTGTGGCCTCGCCAGCTTCGTTCCGAAACGACATTATCATTCGTGGCGGTGCGCCAAGCGAAAATAAATTCTACCTGGACGGAATCGAAGTTCCTAACATCAATCACTTTGCTACTCAAGGGAGTAGTGGAGGGCCCGTTGGACTGCTCAACGTCAATTTTATCCGCGAAGTCGATTTCTACTCCGGTGCATTTCCTGCGAATATGGCCAATGGATTGAGCTCCGTTATTTCCTTCAAGCAAAAAGATGGAAACAAAGACGCGCTTTTGGCAAATGTTGCTATTGGATCGAGTGATGTGGCACTCACCTTAGACGGACCAATCGGAAAAAAGGCGGATTTCATTTTCTCTGCTCGTCGATCGTATTTGCAATTGCTTTTTGCAGCGCTCAAACTACCGTTTTTGCCGACCTACAACGATGCACAATTCAAGGTCAATTACGAAATCAACAAAAAGAATAAAATTACCATCATTGGACTCGGAGCATTGGACAATTTTGTGCTTAACCAAAAAGCGAACGATGGCGTTACCAATAAGGATCAGCGAGAGTTGAATGAGTTTTACCTCGGAAATATTCCCACGCAAGACCAGTGGAATTACACGATTGGCATCAACTATTTACATTACGGAAAAAGTGGATTTCAGCGCTTTATCCTCAGTCGAAACATGCTGAAAAATCAATCCCAAAAATATTTCCAAAACATCGAAACCGATGCCAATCGCTTGCTCGATTATTCCTCGTTCGAAGCCGAAAATAAATTCCGATTCGAGAATACGTGGATCAAAAACGGATTTCGAATCACTGCGGGATTGGGCTATGAATATGCGCGTTATTTCAACTCAACGTTCAATAGAGTCACTGTGGGAGGTATCCCAATTACGATCGATTATGAATCGAACCTCTTTTTGTGCAAAGGAGCCGCATTTGGGCAGGTGAGCAAGGCTTTTTTCAGCAATAAATTGGACGTGAGTGCTGGACTTCGAACCGACGTTTCTACTTATTCATCGAGCTTGGCAAATCCTCTCAATCAACTTTCGCCCATGCTTTCGCTCAGTTACCGTATCAATTCGCAATGGGCTGTGAGTGCTAATGTGGCACGTTTTCACCAATTGCCAGCGTACACCGTTCTCGGATTCAGAGATCAAACTGGAAGTTTGGTAAACAAGGACAACAATCTAAAATACATTCGCGCCGATCATTTCGTGGCTGGAGCATCATTTTTATCCGAATTCAAAGCGAAATTCTCCCTCGAAGGATTTTGGAAAAATTATAGCAATTATCCATTTTCGATCACCGATTCCATTTCGCTTGCCAATGTTGGTTCCGATTTTGGAATTGTAGGCAACGAAGAAGTAACATCTACCTCCGAAGGAAGAGCTTACGGACTGGAATTCCTCTATCAACAAAAACTCGTGAAAGGATTTTACGGAATTTTGGCATACACATTCGTCAACTCCGAATTTTTAACGAAAGATGGAACCTACGCGCCATCGTCATGGGACAGTAAACACATCGTTTCGGCAACGGCAGGGAAGCGCTTCAAAAAAGGCTGGGAAGTTGGATTCCGATGGTTGTTTTCGGGTGGCGCACCCTATACACCCGTAGATGTGGCAACATCATCGATCAAGCAAGTGTGGGACGTGAACGGACAAGGAATTTTGGACTACAATCAGCTCAACACAGCGCGCGGAACGGACTATCACCAACTCAATATCCGTATCGACAAACGCTTCAATTTGAAGAAGATGACGCTCAATCTCTACCTCGATATCCAAAATGCGTACGCCTACAAAACAACGCTCGCGCCCATCTTGTTGGTGGTGAAAGACGAGAATGGAAATCCGTTAACAGATCCAAACGATCCGAGTCGATACCAAACAAAATTGGTCGAAAACACGAATGGAATTTTACAGCCATCGATAGGAATTATTTTTGAGTTCAAGGTGCGAAGTCAGAAAGTAGAAGTGGTGAATTAAGGTTTTTTTTGTGGGCGTTTTTACGCGCTGTCCATTTCAAATCCTCGCTCGTGCCTCACTGTGGGTTTTCCATTTCCATCCCGAACGCAAAAGGAACAAAGAAATTAGGCCATTTTTATCGATGAATTCCGATCGCTGAAGTGAGCTGGAGTAAATGTGCTTTTCATTGCCTTGATTAGATGATTGGCTAGATTCAACGATCTAATGTTCCCGTAATCCTCATAGGATCATTAAATGAACTTAAAATCCACGCGCCTGTTGCGCTGTTTTCCTTCGGGATTGTTATTCGAGCCAACTGGGTCGTGTTCGCCTTTAAATTCAATTACAAGCCTATCTGCACTCAATCCGCGTTTCACGAAGTAATTGGTAATCGCTCGCGCACGGTTCATGGAAAGCGTGTCGTTGTAGCTGTCCGAGCCGTCAGAATCGGTGTGTCCTGTCACTTTTACACGTAAATCGGAGTGACCCTTCACGATTTTGATCATGGCATCCAAAAAGGCGTTGTGTTCTACTCGGATGTCGAATTTGTCGTAATCGAAGTAAATCGGTTGAAACACGAAATTATCACGCTCTATTTTTCTGATTTCGGGCGCATTCAAACCTTCGGCGTAATCTTTCACAAATTGCTTAAACCAAATTTGCGTGCTTTCCATTTCTTCACCAGTCGACATCTTGAAATCTGCTCGGTAGAGGATGAAGTCGCCCACCACATTTCGGCAATCGGTCGCCACGTATTCGCCTTTCAAATAGCCCGTTGCTGGATCGTAAGTGAGATCCGATGAAACACGACACCATTGCGTACGCCCTGACTTCTTGCTTTTCGTTTCCACAATTTGTCGAATGTCTACGCGACCATTATTCATATCGCCATCCAGCTTTTTGACCGAAAAATTTGGCGAATCATACACCTCTTCACGACTATAACCCGTGAGGTGTCCATCCACATTGACAAATTCGAAATAAACGATCACCGCATCTTTCATCTGCGTTCCTTTGCGCATCATTACGCCTTGCCACGTCCCCGCAGGATTAAAATCGGCGGCAAACATGGAAAACGAAAACAACAAAAAGGCAAAAAGCGTACGAATCTTCATAAAAATGGGAGACAATTTATATAGTCTATACTGAATTAATCAAATAATGTTCCAAAATCGGTTCTTTATTGATTAATTAATGCAATGCTTTTGGAAGATTGCAGGGATGGTTCATTCTATTAACAATTTCCAACGTAAAATGTTGATAAGTTAGGACATTCATTCGCGTTTCGGGCTGGTTTTACGACCTTGTTTGGCTATCTTTGTTCGTTACTGAATTGGGGACTCCCGAAACGAAATTTAACTATGAGCGAAGAAAATAAGAATCAAGAGTACGCTGCGGATAATATTCAGGTACTCGAAGGTTTAGAGGCGGTTAGAAAACGTCCCGCAATGTACATTGGCGATGTAGGTGTGAAAGGTTTGCACCATTTGGTTTATGAAGTAGTAGACAACTCGATTGACGAGGCTTTGGCTGGACATTGTGACACGATTGATGTCATCATCCACGAAGGCGAAGCGGGCGAATCGATCACGGTTCGAGATAATGGTCGTGGAATTCCTACTGCCATCCACACAAAAGAAAAAAGATCAGCTTTAGAGGTCGTAATGACGGTGCTTCACGCGGGTGGTAAGTTCGATAAGGACTCGTACAAAGTTTCTGGAGGACTTCACGGAGTTGGAGTTTCGTGTGTGAATGCACTTTCGAAAGATTTGAAAGCAACCGTTCACCGCGATGGAAAAATCTACGAGCAAGAATACAAAATTGGTAAGCCACAATACGATGTGCGCGAAATCGGTACAACAAATGTTACAGGAACCTACGTAACATTTGTTCCAGATGA
>CALFOS010000143.1 GCA_937919725.1 uncultured Fluviicola sp.
CATTCAATTGGACAACTACCAAATATAAGAAGTAGAAACGCCTGTTTTGACTGATCTTTAGATTACTTATTCACTAAATGGCGTTGATTACTTCGTTTTTAGACCAAATAAGTGTAATTGATGAAAATCAACTCGCTTTTTGGTAATATTTCTGAATCAACTTAAGAGCTGGTTTGTTCTGAGGCGTGAAGTCTGTATCATTTTTGCCTCCAATTTTTTCACGGAACTGCCATTTCCATAAAAATCCACCTTCGAACCAGTCTTCTTTCCAAATCGTTTGAAAAAACGCGCGATAAGCCGTCTTCTGATTCTTCATATTTGGTTTCAACTTCGCTTCATTCTTCCCTGGGAGGGCATCGGCGTAATCGATACTTCGGAAACCGTACTCGGTAAATAAAACAGTTCTATTCCACTTTTCGGAAAAAGCCTTCAACATTGCGCCTTCCTTCTCCCAGCTTTCCATCAATTCAGCCAGTTCGGGTTCTTTTTTCTTCGAATGTGGAAAATAGGCATCTGTGCCGATGTAATCGAGTTGATCCCAAAACGTGACATTTTGGTAATTATCCCAGTTGGATGCGTACGTGATCTTTCCCGGATAGATCTCGCGAACCTCCTTAATGAGTTGTTTCCAAAATTCTGGTCGCTTCACAACGGCAATGCGAAACTCTGTTCCGATACAATAAATATCTGCTTTTTCCTTTGCTGCAACTTTCGCGAAGGTTAAAATATAGTCGCGATAGCTCGATTCCCAAATTAGCCAATCGCCTTCCGTTTTCAAGTCGAATTTCCCTGGCCAGCCCTGCCCGATAACCCACACGTGGGGTTTTAACATGATTTTCAGCCCCGATCGTCTCGCCATTCGAAACATTTCGGCTGTTCCTGAGAGAGATTCTCCCCACCACATTCCTTTGTCGTAGTATTCCACCTTGGCCTTTCCCTCACGAATAATACTATACGGAATGAGGGCTACCCAATTTGCTCCATTCTTTACTACGGGCTCCATACTTCTTAGCGGGATTGAATCCGATGGCATTTCGAGTGAAAAACCCGCGATTTTGGATGCGTTTGGAATCACTTTTTCAACTAAATTTCGCTTGGACTTGACATCTGCTGAGCAAGAAAAGAAGAATAAACCGAGAAAAATTAGACTGATTTTCATAATGAAAGATAACTAAATCTCGTTGAATTATTTCTTCATTTATTTTGTTCTAGGAGGATTTCACTTATTTGCGCACTTCTGGTCGCCCCTCGTCTTGCATTTAAATCGTTTCTGCAACATTCTCTTGATAATAAACTTGAAAACATGTTCTGTGTGAAACAATCACGAAAATTATGAAATAATCTCTCAGAATGAACCAATAATCGTTCTAGAAGCTCTTAACAGGTTTGAATAGTATACGTCTCACCATCCTGCACAAATAGGCAATTTTCAAATATCGGCCGTGCCTCTGCCTCGTGTTCCGATCCGTCATCATAACGAGCACTGAGGTGCCCCATCAACAGCTGCCCAACGTCAGCCAATTTGGCGATTTCGGCTGCTTGCCTTGCGGTAGAATGTTTAGTAGCGATGGCACGATCAAGTAGGAGTTCGGTGAAAGTAGCCTCGTGATACAGTACATCGACGCCTTTGATGTATTCAACGATCGGCTCGTGGTATTTGGTATCCGAGCAAAACGCGTAAGTGCACGGGGCGCATCCAGTAGTGGTGTAATCTTCGAAACGAAACAGCCTTCCATCCTCGTCGATCACGTCTTCTCGTTTTTTGAGTCGATGAAAATACTCGATTTTAACCCCATCCAATTGGGCTTGATCGATGTTGAGTTTTCTGTCTTTCTCCTTTTGATGAATAATGAACCCGCTCGTGGGAATTTTATGCGCTAGCGGAAAATAAGTGATTTTTATTTTGGCATCTTCGTAAAGAAGTCCATTTGTTTCGGGCGCTACTTCTGTTGTAAAAACATCGAAGGACAAGCGTGAACCGGCTGCATACAGTTGAATCTCAACGATCTCCTTTAAACCTTTCGGTCCATAAATTTGAATAGATCTAGTGCGCCCCAACATGTGCATGGTGCTGAGAAGACCAACAAGTCCAAAATAATGATCCCCGTGGAGGTGCGAAATGAGAATTTGGTCGACTTTTTGAAATTTCAATCCCAATTTCCGGAATTGCATTTGGGTTCCTTCTCCGCAATCAATTAAAATTGTTCGGCTACTGCATTGAATGTATTGACTTGTTGGATTTCTCGAAGCAGTTGGTACCGCCGATCCACTCCCCAATATGGTAACCGTGAAACTCACTGAGCGATAGAATCCAGCGCAGCGGCTTCATTTTTGGCGATGTTCAACACGCGATCCAATTGAGCAATTTCGATAAGTTTCTGCACATTCGTTTGTAATCCACACAAAACAAAACGGCCGTTGGTGTCTTTGCACAAACGATTCGCTAGCAAAATGGCACTCAATCCAGAGGAATCACAATACTTCGTGCCCGACATATCAATCACAATATTGTTGATGTTGTTTTTATTCAGCAAAGCCAATTCTGCCTTGAGTTCTGACGCATTCGTTGCGTTCAATTTTTCAACATTTGTCTTAACGACTGCCGTGAGATCTATCTGCTTTACTATAAAATCCATTCGTTTGCTGTTGTTTCACTCAAATGTACTAAAATTTATTGTCGCTTAATTTTCGAAGCCAACAAATAGATGACTGCCATTCTCACAGCAACACCATTTTCTACTTGATCAAGGATAATCGCCTGATCGGAATCGGCTACGTCACTCGTAATTTCAACTCCGCGGTTAATGGGTCCTGGGTGCATCACCACGATTTTTTTCGGGAGTTGATCCAAAATTTCTTTCGTTAAACCGTATTGCATCGAATATTCCCTGAGCGATGGGAAGTATTTAATGTCTTGCCGTTCAAGTTGAATTCGAAGCATATTCGCAACATCGCACCATTCGAGGGCGTTGGTGAGATTGTGCTCCACTTGCACTCCTAATTCGTGAATGTATTTCGGTATGAGCGTAGTAGGACCGCACACCATCACTTCTGCTCCAAGTTTTTGAAGGCAGTAAATATTCGACAATGCAACGCGGGAATGTAATATGTCTCCTACAATTACCACTTTCTTTCCTGCCACTGATCCCAATTTCTCTCGAATCGAATAGGCATCCAAAAGTGCCTGAGTTGGATGTTCATGCGTTCCATCGCCAGCGTTTATCACTCGAGCATTCACCCGCTCCGACAAAAATTTTGCCGCGCCTGGATTCGGATGTCGCATCACGACCATATCCACTTTCATGGATAAAATGTTGTTAACCGTATCGATGAGTGTTTCACCCTTTTTAACGGAACTGCTTGCAGCGGAAAAATTGACAACATCTGCCGAAAGTCGTTTCTCAGCCAATTCGAATGAAAGTCGTGTGCGGGTTGAATTCTCAAAAAATAAATTAGCGATCGTGATATCTCTGAGCGATGGAACTTTTTTAATGGACCGATTGATGACTTCTTTAAAGCTATCTGCCGTTTTGAAGATGAGTTCGATGTCATTTTCAGTCAGGTGTTTAATTCCCGTAAGATGATCAACGCTTAAGCTATCCATTTGTGTCTGGTGTAAAAAGTATGACTTTATCTTCTCCTTCAATTTCCTTCCATTCTACCGAAACGCGCTCCGAAATCAATGTGTCGACCATTTTCCCAACGTAATCCGCCTGAATAGGCAAATCTCTCTTGAAGCGCCTGTCGATAAGTGAAAGCAATTCTACTTTTTCGGGACGACCATAGGCGAGCAGCGCATCTAAACCAGATCGAATCGTTCGCCCAGTAAAGAGAACGTCGTCCATCAAAACAACTTTCTTATTTTCAATCACAAAGTCGATGTTTGTCGTACTTGGAATGAGCGGAGTTTCTCGTCGTCGGAAATCATCACGGAAAAACGTAATGTCAAGTTTTCCGCAGACAACTTCTTTGCCCAAAATGGTTTCGAGGCGCGTTTTAATTCGCTCCAAAACGTTCACACCCCGCGGTTGAAGTCCAATGAGAACGGTGTTCGAAAAATCGTTGTGAGTTTCAATTAATTGATAGCAAAGTCTGTTTATTGTGAGCTCAAAATGTTTCGAATTGAGAATGACTTGCTTTTCCATCGTAGCAAAGATAATTTATTTTCAGTTGTGAATCTCGTTTGCAACTATTTCTTTAATCACTCCACATGATAAATCGGTTTAATACTGGATATTTGCAATCTCTAGCGTAACTGCTACATTCTAATCAATAGATGATACCGTTTACATTTTTCTTGAAAAAGGGAGTTGAATCCGTCGTATCTTAGATCTGTAGTTAGGTTAGTAGACTGAGAACTTTCCTCATAAAAAGTTTTCGTTTGTTTTTGGTTTAGATTGCTTGGTTTTGCGTTAAAAATTCTTTCGGGATTATTGGTTGACTTCGATTGCATGCAGAATCAAGCATTCTTTTTTTTTCTGAATTTGCTGCGCTCTCGGATATTTGGATTGTTAGACGGGCTTCGCTTTTGGATTGAAGTAGACACGTGAAATCCAAAAATCTAACTAATCCAAAAATCTAGCTAGCCCAATTCATTAATCCCCCCCCTTCTTTTTCACGCGATAGCCTTTTTCCTCGAGCAATTCGGCCACTTTATCTTTGAATTTTCCTTGAACCATGATTTCACCATCCTTGGCTGTTCCTCCAACTCCACACTTGCTTTTGAGCATTTTCCCAAGCTCCTTCAAATCCTCGTCGGTACCGAGAAATCCTTCCACTAGCGTAACTTCCTTGCCCCCTCGCTGTTTGCGATCGATCGATACATAGAGGAGTTGATCTTTCGGTGCTTGCGTTTCTTCCAATTCATCTTCTTCATGATCAAAACTGAAGTTAGGATTGGTTGAATAAACAACATCTACGCGGTTTTTCTTGTTCTTTCCCATCAGCGTTTTTCAATTATCGCGGTTCGTAAATTATCTGCCAGAATTCCATTGGGATGCTTTGAATATGCCTCTCTCGTAGATTTTACACTGCGAATTCCAAATAGAATGACTTCCCTACCATCGGCGTGAATCAGGGCGATATTATCTTTTGTTAGCGTCGCATTGGTGGAAACGATCACATCTACCGTTGCAAAATTATCATCTACCGACGCATATTGAGAAAAATCTGTGATGAATTTGATCGTCGTGAATCCATTCGCACTCAAAGCACTTTCCCAATTTACATCATTCGATTCTACGATAATTTCTGTTGTTGGCAGACAAGCACTCCGAAAAGCGATCAACTGATTGACAAAGGCATTTAAATCGATGATCGAATTCGTGCAGCTTTCTGAGGGACGGGCGTCAATGTACACCTTTTTATTTACCAAATAATCTTTCGGAATATCGGTTAATCGAATCAGAGATTCCTTGTCGATCGTGGTATAGTGCAAACTCGATAAGTAACTATCCGAACTCAAGGAGACGCACCCTGTTCCATTTGTTTCAGATTCGAGTTCAGTATCATGGTACAACCAAAGCGTGTGATCGGCCGACATACGCACGTCAACTTCCACACCATCACACCCATCCGTGAGTAGCGCTAATTGAATAGATTCCAAGGTGTTATCGTGATAAAGAGAATTAGCACTTGACAAACCATTTCCAGCGTGACCGAGAATTTCGATCGAATCGAATGATTCCTTCTTCTCGCATGAAGAAAAAAGAAGTAAAATGACACTAAAAAGTATAGTTAAATCCGACTTGTGCATAGAACCCAAAACTATTAAAATTCACTCGCTTATTCAAGGTGTTGTTGTAAAACGATTCATTCATCCATCCACAATTGGCCGAATGTACCAATTTAATTGCCCGACCAACTTGTAATCGATAGCCGAAAAGAATCTCGTTCCAATGATGCGCGGTCTTGCCGTTATTTGTTAGTCGAAGTCGAGAATAAGCATACGTGAGCTCGGGGCCTAATTCCAAGGTTTTGGAGCGCAACACAAAATAACCCGTACCGATTGAATACCTTGGGAATAAGCGACTTTGCTTAAAAGTGGATGTCATGCCAATTTCAAATTTCGGAGTGAACTGAAAATGTCGCCAGTGATGTCCGTATCCGATGCCAAGTTGATAGTCCAATCGATTGAGACCAATCGTGATTTCTGCACTTTGAGCACGTGCATGCGATACTATGAAAAAGAGCAACGAAAAAGAGATTATCTGTAGTCTAAATCTTCGGGCATTTCTTACAATGATCACCTTTTTTCTTGTATTTCTTACAACACTTCGATTTCTTGCATAGCAAAGAACAGTCAATAATGACAGGATTTGAAATAAATGGAAGAACCTCCTTTTGCATCTATTTAGACTAATTCTAAACAAAGATATATAATTTGATTGAATCACCGACTAAAATAAATTATTTTGAATGGATCTGAAGGTATTTGCATGTGCTTCAATGATCACTTTTATCTCCTGACTGTATCCACCACCCATTGTACAGACGATTGGAACCTTCAATTTTTTTACTAATTCGAAAACATAATCGTCGCGCTTTTTGCAACCTTCGATGGAAAGTGACAATCGACCCAATTTATCTGTTTCCAGCACATCTACTCCGCATTGATAGAAAACGAAATCGGGAGAAAAATCGAGGAGAATTTCTTCCAGGTTGAATTCAAGCATCGTTAAATATTCGTAGTCATTTGTTCCATCAGCCAATTCCACATCTCTGTGCGAACTTTCTTTTTTGAGT
>CALFOS010000144.1 GCA_937919725.1 uncultured Fluviicola sp.
AGAATATATGTTGATTCACGTATTGCGTCGCGCGAAAGAATTGGCATTGAATGGAACCGAAATTTTCGGAAGTCCATCGCTCCTCTACTTTTTGAAGCAACACATTTCCAATGAAGATTTCCAGAATAATCCGCGGACGTTGGATCATTTTTCACAACTCGACGATTACGACATTATGGGCGCGATGAAAGTGTGGCAATTTCACGAGGATAAAGTCCTTTCCGATCTAGCACGTAGGCTTGTGCAGCGCGATTTGTTCAAAATTGAGATTTCCAAAGAACCGTTTACTGATGAGCGAATTGAGGCAGTAAAGAAATACGTGAGCGACAAAATGGATCTGCGAGAAGATCAAATCGATCACTTTGTATATTCGGAGAAGTTGACGAACAAAGCGTATAATATCAACCGTGAAAACATCAATTTACTGATGAAAAACGGGTCGGTGGTCGATTTGTCCGATGCATCCGACAACTTGAATATTTCGGCATTGTCCAATCCTGTTGAGAAGTTCTTTTTGTGTTATCCCATTTTCAAATCGAACCGCGCAAAGCGTTCTACGATGAGTGAAAAATTGGGTTAATTCTACACAAATGAAACACATCTTACTTTTATTATCAATCGCAATCTATCAATTGAGCTATTTTGGACTAGCAACATAATTCTGGACACTAAGTTAAGTCACGCTGCTTGTTTGTTATTATTTCTAGTTCAATTTCGCTGATAGTTTTGTAATTCAACGCTGAATGTCTTCTTTTCCTGTTATACCAAGTTTCTATCCATTTAATAATTGACATTTCAGCATCTATTCTTCTAAGATATTCATTTTTGTAAACCCGTTCTGTTTTTAAGCTTTAAAAAAAACTTTCAGCAACAGCATTTTCCCAGCAATTCCCCTTCCTTGACATGCTTTGCTCAACAAATCGATAGCTTTTTCTCGCATGTAGTAATTTCAGGTAGAGTTGGCGGGGATTTCCAAACGAGTAACGGTGACGGAACATCAAGTACTCCGCGGTACAAAAATCGTTGGATTCAATTGACAATTGGATACAAAATTTAAAGTCAGCAACTCCTGATCATTGTTTGGTTAGGAGGTGCTTTTTTTTTGACTGCTTCAGAATATTAGCGGAACCAATTTTATCCTTTCAGCGCATTCATTGCACCTACTGCTTACTCAACTTCCCCTCTTTCCAATCTTTGATCAGCTTCGACCACGCATACGGATTCAGTAAATTATTCGCTGGCAATTGATTGTTCGTGTACAAGCGTGTTTGATATTGACTTTGCACACTTCCATAAGCCAAGGAACCATCCACATCCAATCGCGCAGCAGCAAAAGCCAAACTTTCACCCGACAATTCGCGTTGCGCCCTACGAATGGCATCATCATACGGATCCATGTTCACAAATGCGCGCGCAAAATCTTCCCGCGATGGCCACGGAAACACTTCCACGTTTGGTAAATCAATCGTATCGACTTCCATCACGTGAATAATCGAGTAATGATCGCTCGTTAAGGTATCTGGAACCACATAATTGGATGTTTTGTGACCGTAAGCCGAAAACAAAAGCGTATCACCTGGATAGACGACTAAGGTAAAATAACCATAATAATCACTAAAAACTCCACGTCGGTTTGTTCGGTCAAGAACGGTGGTGTAAGGTAGTTCGGACAGTGTTTCTTCAGAAACTACAACGCCCGAAAGTTGTATCAATCCAGAATCAAGCGGGGCTGTGAGGGATTTTTGTGCACTGGAAATCAACGCACTCACAAGCACCAG
>CALFOS010000145.1 GCA_937919725.1 uncultured Fluviicola sp.
AGTGTGATGGTTCCTGTGGATGCAGTGGTCGAATCGTGTGCTGGAATCGGGGAAAATATCGCTTTCAAAAAATCGATTAAACTCATGCCAAATCCAAACAATGGAGAATTCAGTGTGGAGTTCGCTACCGATTATGACGGAGAGGTTCAAATCGAGATGATCAACATGATCGGGAAGCGCGTGCAAACGAACACCTTCGCCCACAAACCGGGGGTTAATACGTGGAATTTCGATCAAGAAGGATTGGCAAAAGGGATGTATATCCTAAACATTCATTTCGAAGACAAAGATTATTCAACGCGCGTGATGATTCAATAATCCTTGATGTTAAAAACAATTTTTTTTCTGATAGTTCCACTGTACGTGTGCAGTGGAACTTTTCTGTTTTCACAAACTGCGATTCCCTCTTGGGAAGTGTTTAATGAGGCAAATTCGCCGCTGCCCAACAATACTATTCGCTGTTTGGAGATCGATCACTCGAATGGACTCTGGATTGGAACCGATCACGGATTGGCGCATCTCAGCAATGGAACGTGGGAAATTTTCAACACCTCAAATTCGAATATCGGCGATGATTATATCCGTGCCTTGGCAGTAGATTCGAATAATAACATGTGGATTGGAACAACCTTAAACGGACTTGTGAAGTATGATGGTGTGAGTTTCCAAGCATTTAACATGGCCAATTCTGACATACCTGATAATTTTCTCAAAACGATCTCCATCGACAAACTTGGTCACAAATGGATAGGAACTGTCGAGGGACTTTCGCGCTTCGATGGCACTTCTTGGGCGACATGGACCACCGCCAATTCATCGATTGCAACCAACAACATCTCGTCCATTGGCGTGGGTGTTGATAACGAAAAATACATCGGCACCATTAATGGAGGACTGATATACATGGATGACGCTTCGAATATTGTCGGGACCTACGTTATTGCGAATTCGGGGCTTCCAGACAACTCGGCGATAAAAGTTGAAATGGACAATTTGGGAAGACCTTGGTATGCAGGATCTGCTGGAGGTCTCTTCACCGATCCAGGAAATCAACAATGGGTCGTGTTTAATTCCGATAATTCTTTGTTGCTCACCAATAGCCTCACAACCATGAAAATCGATCCCATGAACAACATTTACATGGGAACGCACTTACTTGGTGTGATGATTAAGCGGAGCAATGCGACTTGGGCCTTTTATTCTACATCTAATTCAAACATACCAGAAGATCACATCCTGTCGATTACGAAAGACGCGGACGAAAATGTGTGGATTGGAACCTACTCAAAGGGGCTTGTGCGGCTTCATGAACTTATGGTTGCCGTGGACGAGATAGATCCGCTCACAACACTTCAAATTTACCCAAATCCAGCTCAAAGCGCCCGCGAAATTTATTTGAATCAGAGCATCGGCAATGCGCACATTGCCATTTTTAGCATGGATTCAAAGCTTGTGTACAACGAATTCTTCTCGGAAAGCTTTAATTCGTTCCAACTACCCGAACTAATGCCGGGATATTACTTTCTGAACATTCAACGAGAGAACAAATCATATCGACAGGAGTTGATGATTTCGGACTGAGTTCAAAAATTTACATCACATTGAATTTCTTTGGGCTTGGTCTTGTCTACTCGGTTTGCGGTGAAGTTTGCGCACAGCATCCTTTCCTTTTTGTTTCAGGGGCGCTCTTTTTCGATAGCTGGCTGTCGCTTTTTTTAGATTATTCTGATTAATGATCTCCTTGTGGAAGCCGTTTGGACCCAACCAAGAACACTCAACCGAATAATTACTTTCGTACCATCCCAATAAAATACTGTGTTCGCGCGCATACTTCTGTACGATCATGACGGGGCCTCCCGACTTGCGCTGCACCCGATCTCCGGGTTTAAATAATCTGATCATAGACGTCTTCATAGTGTTAAGTATTTTGTGTTTACGAACAAATTAAAACTAAAAAAAGGGGCAGGGCGCAAGGAGCGCCCTTTACCACCTTAAGAAATTTGAATGAGCCGTGATGGTTTCACTTTTGCCTCATCCGTTTTGGGCACAGTGATGTGCAAAATACCGTCGTTATATTTCGCAACGATCTTGTCACCTTCAACCATTCGCTGCGGTAGGCTGAATGATCGCTTCATGCTTTGATAATTGAACTCTCGACGCGTGTATGTACCTTCGGTGTCCTCCGACTCACTCGCTTTTTGAGCGCTGATGATGAGTGTGTCTTTGTCTAACTCAACCTTGAAGTCTTCTTTGGACATTCCAGGTGCAGCCACTTCTAGTTCATAACTAGTCGCAGTTTCACGAATGTTGACCGCTGGTAGCGCATCTCCATTATTTTGGTTCGACCGATTGAACAGGTCCCGTGTAAATAAATCATCAAAAAATGTTGGGACCGTTGGAAATAAATTGCCGTTTGTTTTTACTAAAGTTCCCATAGCTAAGTTCTCCTAAATTTTAGTGTCCGCCAGCCAGAAAGCTCTCTGACTGAGAGACGGGTTAAACATTAAATATTAACTCAAATAAATGATCATTTGTTGATCGTTAGAAAGAAGTCAACAAGCTGTGTTCCAAAACGTAAAGTCTGAAATTTTGACAGCTTTTACGTTAAGATCTGTTAAGGATGACTGAAAAAATTTCAGTTTAGGCAACTAAGAAGTGACAAAATTTCGGTTTGGGAGATCGAATGAGCGACAAACAACCTCCGTTTGGGAATGCTAAAATACGAACCTATAAACTTCCACAGGAATCCCCATAAATTTCGCCTTACCGTCTAGTTTGAGCCCATTCGCAAAAGCTACCTTAATTGAAGCCTCATTTTCAGGATGAATCATCGAAATCACACTTTTTGTGTCAATGTTGGCCTCGGCGTAATCCATGAAATGCTTTGCCAATTCCCGTGCATATCCATTTCCCCATGCGGAGGGTAGGAGGGAGTAAGTGGTCTCAAACTCAACTTTGTCATACAACTCGCGCTCTATAATTCCGCCCAGACCTATTAACTTTCCCGTCGATTTCTTAACAACCGCCAACTGCCCAAAAAGGTTCTCGTTCTTGCGTTGAATTTGGCGCTCGATCCATACCTTCGAACGCTCCGATCCTGGAATAGTAATGTCCTGTCCTAAAAATCGTTGGTAGTCGTCCCTATTAAAAAAGGGTGTCCATAAAGCAACATCGTCCTGCGTTAAGGTACGATACATCAAGCGTTCGCTCGCTTGCTCGTAATAACCTGGCGAGGGTTTAGTAATGAGCATTCCACCGTCTTTTCTGATCGGCATAAAATGCTTGCTCACCGCTGGCATGTCGCTTGAATTTTCCTCCTTCACTAATCGCTAGGTTCACTTGAATTTCCGATTCGTCGTATTTGCCTTTCCAAGCGAGCAATTCCGCCATGTTGCACTGAATCATCGCGGTGATTTTATCGTTGATCCGTGCCTTATTGTCGTAGTTGTTGCTCTCTTTCATAATCATGTTCCAGTCGGCCAAGGCTAAATCGATACTCGCAATCGCCGATTTTCGGTTTCGATCTTGCGATACCAACTGAAGAGCTTGCACCGTTTTCGTGTACGCAACAGTAACATCGGAGTAATCGTAATCCTTGAAACGTTTCACATCATAAATTTCTGCGTAGCGGGTCCGTGGTACAAATCCAATTTGGTCGTTCAAGTATTCATTGGTCTCGTTTACTGCTTTTGCTCGAGCAGAAGCTTCTAGGTTGGCATTAAACTGCGCTTTGTTTTGCAACATGTACAATTTATAATCATACGAACTCGCGAATTCTCCAACGGTGTACGATTGTCGTCCTTCCAAGATGCGGAGGTAAATCAATTTTCCTTGAGTCGGTGTTTCTACCGTAACTTCTACTGGAAGCGAATAGCTTGCAGTGTATTTGTATTTCGTGCTTGTGCCTGTTCCTGATTTGCTTTCGCTGATTTGAATGTTGTCGAGCGATAAGATATTCACCGTCACTACAAATCCGCCCATACCCTTCTCGAATCCTGCAATGTTGATGCCGTTAAGAACCGTACTTTCATCCATGGGAGAGTTTAAAACAGGTGCCTCAAAGGATGGAAATGTAGGTGGAGCGGGATAAATTGGCTTCGGTGGTTGAGGAAGCGGCGTTCCATCTGCTTGCATTTTTCCTGCGTTCACATCTTTCTCCCATTTCGCCATCAGACGGAAATAATTTACGTCGAGGGTATCACACTGAGATTTGTGCGTTGTCATTTGTTGTTCAAACACTTGCATCGCAATTTGTTTGTTGAGTTCGTGAGCAGCCAAGGCATCTTGGTTTCCTTGATTGTATCCGTGAACCACTTTTACATCGTATTTTGTAAACGCTGGATTCACCTTCAGATAAGGTAATTGGATATAATTGAACTGAATTTTGTTGTCGTCGATCATCTGCCCGTAAGCGAATGAGAGCGATCCTATGAAGGAAATTAGTAGTAGCAATGTTTTCATAATTGTTTGTTTTTCGTCAATTTCGAGTTGCGAAATCGAGTTAGTTTTGGTGTTGCAAATTCAAAATGAATGCCAAAAATGCCCATTTAACAGGAAAATAACAAGAATTCCCACCAACGTATGTCCCCGTGCTTCGTTTAGTATGGGTCATTCACATTTAGGCAATTCCTCGAATGTAGGGGAAAAAGCCTACTTTAACAAGTTAAAACCAAGCTTATGAAGCGAATTCTTACTACAATCGTCTTTTTTTCCTGTTCACTTTTCGGATTTTCGCAATCGTATACATCCTATTTCACGGGAAGTATGACAGATATGATTGTGTCGCCAACACCTCCTGGAGGAATATGTTTGATGGGCGGAGCGAGCGAAAACGACGAAGCGATGAAGTGGTTTTTGAACCGCGCTTATGGGGGCGATGTACTTGTAATTCGTGCGAGTGGATCGAATGGATACAACAATTACTTGTACGCGAGTTTGGGCGTGAATGTGAATTCGGTGGAAACAATTGTGTTCAATAATTCGAGCGCGGCGTATGACCCTTATGTATTGGAGCGGATTTCGAAGGCAGAAGCGATTTGGATGGCGGGTGGCGATCAGTGGAACTACGTTTCCTATTGGCGGAACACACCTGTGGATAGTTTGATCAACGATGCGATTGCCAACCGAGGAATCGTGATTGGTGGAACAAGTGCTGGAATGGCCGTGCAAGGCGGGTTTTATTTTTCGGCAGAAAACGGAACAGTAACATCGGGTACAGCACTCCAAGATCCGTTTAATGCGAACGTCACCGTGGATTCAGCCTCCTTCATCAAAAACAATTATTTGGAAGATGTGATTACCGACACACACTACGACAATCCCGATCGGAAGGGAAGACATGTGGTGTTTTTGGCGCACATTTTTCAGAATTACGGCATCGAGGCAAAAGGAATCGCCTGCAACGAATATACGGCTGTTTGTATCGATGAAAATGGACAGGCGCGTGTATTCGGTGAATATCCAGCATATGACGAGTTTGCGTATTTCATCGCGAAAAATTGCGACCTCAATGATAATTCTACGATTCCTGAAGTGTACACTCAAGGATCGCCGCTCACATGGGATTACTCAGGAACTGTGCTAAGAGCTTACAAAGTTCCAGGAACGATGACTGGTGTGAACAGTTTTAATTTAGGAGATTGGGAAACAGGATCGGGTGGAGAATGGCTCTACTGGTCGGTGAATGCAGGAACTTTTATTGAAACGACAGCAAGTGCCCCCGATTGTTCGGCGAATACAGGCGAACTTTGGATGGATGAAATGGACATCTTCCCAAACCCAACGGACGGCGTGGCAACAATCGAATTTGGGTCGGCTGAGACACGTGCCGTTCAAGTGCAGTCCGCAAGGGGGGTTGTTCTTTGGAGCGAAGAAATTACTGGATCAACACTCAGCATTGATCTTTCTTCCCAAAGGACAGGAGTGTATTTTCTCACTATCCAATCAGAAAATGGGCGCGGCACGAAAAAACTGATTAAGGAATAATTTACACTGCCGATTACCCAAGCGAAGTAGAGTTTTCTGGAAGATCAGATTCTTTTGCTTTGCGCTCTTCGATGTGCTTGATTTTTTCTTTAATCATGAGGTCGAGCATGATCCCAATAAAGATAGAAACGAGGACGTATCCTCCGAAATAATACAGCCCGAACAACACATTTGCATCCATTTGCACGCCTG
>CALFOS010000146.1 GCA_937919725.1 uncultured Fluviicola sp.
AAGATTGGAACTGGATCGACGCTCACAACTCGATGGAAGCTTCGATGCGCGATTTATCCGAAGAATATTCTTTGCTTGCCATTCAAGGGCCAAAAGCTGTAGATGCGATGCAAACCTTGACATCCATCGACTTATCAGAAATGAAATACTATCATTTTGAAGTCGCAGATTTTGCGGGCATCGACTACGTAATTATTTCGGCAACGGGATACACCGGCAGCGGTGGATTCGAGATTTACTGCAAGAACGAGCAAGTGAATGAAGTTTGGGACAAAGTGATGGAAGCTGGAGCCGATTTTGGAATCAAAGCAATTGGATTGGCAGCGCGCGACACGTTGCGTTTGGAGATGGGATTTTGCCTTTACGGAAACGACATCGACGACACCACTTCTCCCCTGGAAGCAGGATTGGGTTGGATCACGAAGTTGGCAAAAGACGATTTTATCGACAAAGCTTTCTTAGCGAAACAAAAGGAAGAAGGTGTAACGAAAAAATTAGTCGCTTTTGAAATGGTGGACCGTGGAATTCCACGTCACGATTACCCAATTTTGGACGCAGTTGGAAACACGATTGGTCGTGTAACTTCAGGAACGATGTCTCCGTCAATGAACATTGGAATTGGCTTGGGCTACGTTGATGTTGCTCACGCTGGAGTGGATGGTGAAATCATGATTGAGATCAGAGACAAATCTGTGAAAGCAAAGATTGTGAAATTGCCGTTTTACAAGAAATAGATTCGCGCCAGATAGAAAAAATAAATACCCGCGAGCAGAAATTTTTCTGATCGGAAAGCACAGTCTTTCCATCTCAGAATCTCGGATAATCAGAATGTCGATTCTACATCGACTTGAACCAATCCTGGAACAGATGTCCAACAAATGGAGTTGGTTCCTTTTTTCCGTTGATCGCGTTCACTAAACTGTGAATCCAAGCTCCAAGTATAGTTAACCAAGCTAGCAGTGCAATCAGCCATCCAATGATCGGAATGAACATGAGAATGACGCCTGTGATTTGAATTCCGATGGCAAAAATTAGAAGTCCAAGCATTTGGCGGATATAAAAACTCGCGTCTTCTTGTTTGTCCGATGAGTTTTGCACTAAGGCAATAATCCAACCGATTAGTGTAATGTGCGCGACAATTGCTCGCGTTTTTGCTGGTTCGTTCATGATAATTCAATTAGTTAGTACGTTGATCGACTAAATATAAAAATTGGTTCGATTTAAGCACGCACTTGCGCAGCGACCGCGTTTGTTTTTGGTACTCTGAACAAGAGTAGTAATCCCGCGACGAAGAAGAAGATGATCGATAAAATGGATGCGCGAATGTCGTCCATGATGTATTCCATGAATCCGAAGAAAAAGGTTCCGAACACGATTCCAATTTTTTCAGTTACGTCGTAGAAGGAGAAATAACTTGCGTGATCTTGTGTGTCGGGCAATAATTTCGCGTAGGTAGATCGACTTAAGGATTGCACTCCGCCCATCACCACACCAACTCCAGCAGCTAAGAAATAGAACTGCAGATGTCCTCCAACAGGGATGAAATAAGCGAAAATGCAGAGTGGAATCCAGAAGAAAACCACGATGGTCAAAGCTTTCAGATTTCCGATTCGCTCAGATAGGCGAGAAATGAGGAATGCGCCCAATGCACCTAGAATTTGAATCAGTAGTATCGCAATAATTAATCCTGCTGTTGAATTTCCTTCGTGCGCCGAAATTTCCTCTGCTGTCATCGTAGATTTGAGCTCTTCTGGAATCTTAAAAATTTCACGTGACGCATACAACGTTGCCATGAGCATAACGGTTTGAACTCCCGTATTGAAAAAGAAAAAGGAAGTGATGTATCGTTTGAGTTCTTTAATTTTCTTGAACTCTTTAAAAACTAACTTCAATTCGGCAAGACCTTTCCATACTATTCCCTTCTCCGATTTTCGGTTATAGACATTTTTAGGCAGCACGCGATACGTTATCTGGCTAAAGCTAACCCACCAAACTCCAACAAAAATGAAACAATACTCTATTGGATAACCCAGCACTTTGTTCCAAACGAGACAAAGAACAAGAAGAATCATGCTTCCAAAATACCCCATTGAGAATCCACGGGCAGAAATACGATCGTGATCTTTTGGGTCAGCGATTTCTGGTAAAAATGAATTATAGAAGACGAGGCTACTCCAAAAACCAATACTAGCAAGGAAAAATGGAATCATACTCCAGGTCATACTATTAGCGTCGAAGAAGAATAATCCGCAGCAGGAAATTGCTCCGATGTAACAGAACATCTGCATGAAAAATTTCTTTTTACCAGAGTAATCCGCGATTCCCGAAAGTATCGGGGAAAGAACCGAAACCACTAAAAATGAAGCCGCTAGTACGTACGAATACAGCACTGAACTGGACATCTCAAATCCGAAAAAAGCTGAGGTCACATCCTCTGTTCGAGGACTCCAAGCTTCTAATCTTTCAGGTGACCAGTCTGGGTGTAGCTTCGCTTTATATGCTGAAGTTGTAACACTTTCAAAAAAGATGGGGAAAATTGCAGAAGAAATCACCAAGTTGTAGACCGAGTTCGCCCAATCGTAGAACACCCAACCTTTGATAATCTTCTTATTTCCTTTTTCCATTGTCTATTCTTTTCCTGCTACGTAGTCGTCAAGGTAACTAAAATTCGGTGTTAACTCGCCTTCCAGCGAAGTTTGGGAAGCCCGTGCGATCACGTCATCAGAATCTTCCTTCACCAATGCTGGAAAGACTTCCATTATCAATTCATTGCCGAAATGCTCCGAAGCATCAAGCGGAAGCTCGCACGGTAAATTGTCGACCGCCATCACGGCAATTGCGTTTTCATTTCTAAAATCCACTTCTTTTTCGGTGATTGGATCGTATCCATAAATCGGGTCAGCAATTACACTCGAACGAATCGTGCAAGCCACTGGACCGTCCACATCGCAACTGATGTCCGCAACAACCGACAAACGAAGATTGTCCACTTTCAAATCCTCACGCGTGAAGATGAAATCGGCATCAGCACTCCAGTAGTGACATGGAATGTACATATCGGCTTTTGATAAATAGCGTTTGAAGGTCGACTTGAACAATTGCGGTTGAGAATAAAAACTCTCTTTATCGAATTCGTTTCCATTCCTAGCAGCGTAGTAATCTTCCACCTCCAAGTGAGCGTATACTGGCTCATTGAAATTTTCATTCAAAAATTCATTTGGCGACACTTCTTTGATCGGAAGTAACTCCATAATTTCTTGCGCACCGTGCCCTACTCGTCCAAAGCCCGTGAGAACAATTTTGGTGTGTTTTGGCAGAACTACCTTCTTTAATTCCTGTTCTACCTCCTTACGGTTCGCACATTGATTAGCAGGCTTGAGCGCGTACAAATTGTGCTTCAATCCATACGTCAAGAATCCATTGTAGCAGCCAACAATACCAGCATATCGTCCAAAACCAATGATACGCTTATTCTTCTTGTCCTTGAGTACTTCGTAATCGATCAGTTGAATTTTCTTCTCCAAAATAGCGCGTAGTAACTTTCGGTTGTACGGCTGTTTTTTGAATGTATGCGAAAAGAAGAGGTACTTTTTGTTCGGGATCAAATCCTCGACGTTTACCTCCTTCACTCCTATTAATATATCGCATTCTGAAAGATCTTCTTTCATCTCGATACCGAGTTCGACATATTGATGATCGGCATACGCACGGATCGGGCTCGGTTGCACGATCACGCTTACGTGCGGGTATATCGTTTGGAGTTTTACGCATTGGCTAGGCGTGAGCGGTACTCGCATGTCTGGAGGAACTTTTCCCTCGCGAACGACTCCAATAATAATTTTCTTCATCCTATTTATTCAATGGTAGCATTAATAAATAATAGTCGATTAGTTCTCTCACACAGCCATCACCACCGCGCTTTTCGAGGACAACATCCACTTGTTTTTTCACAACGGAAACAGCATCTCGCGGGGCAAAAGAAACTCCAACAGCACGCATCACTTCCAAATCGTTTATATCGTCACCTACGATGGCAACTTGTTCTAATTCAATACTTAATTCCGTGCAAATTCGGTTGAGCACATCCAATTTCGCTTCTCTTGTCACGTAGCAATGCTGAATCCCCAACATTTCCGCCCTCGCTTTTATGGCTTGTCCTTTGAATCCTGACGAAATGATGGCCACCTGAAAATCGGACTTAGTAAGGTGCATAATCGCCATTCCGTCCTTCGTGTTGAACTTTTTCATTTGTTCGCCACTTTCCCCAAAGTACATTCCACCATCCGTCATCACGCCATCTACATCAAGGATGAGCAATTTTATTTTCGTGAGTTTTTTCGACAAGCTCGACGACAGAAACATGGGTTTGAAGATCAAGGTTTCCAGGTCGAGATCATACTCATCCGCGATTGCTTCCAAGTCGAAGATAGTCAATTCATTGACATGTTCGGCATTGAGATCATTCAAAAAATCGTGGAAGCTCAATCCGAACTTCTCACACAATCCTTTGATATTTAATTCGAGCAAATTCATCTATACCATTTTGTAACCAACTGCCGCGGCTACCGGGTTTACTTGTTTCAACATCTCCTTAAATTCGGCATGATTTAATTGCTGAGCAGCATCCGATTTCGCCACTTTAGGATTTGGATGTGTTTCGATGAGCAAACCGTCAATTCCCATAGCAACACACGCTTTTGCGAGCGGAGTAACACCATACGCCAAGCCCATCGCGTGACTCGGATCGAGGATGATTGGAAGATTGATGTGTTCTTGCAACCACGCCACACCGCACAAATCAAGGGTGAAACGGGTGCTCGTTTCGAAGGTTCTCAAACCACGTTCGCACAGCACCACTTGATCGTTTCCTCCGGAGAGGACGAATTCCGCTGCTTGCACAAATTCTTTTAAAGTCGATCCAAATCCGCGTTTGATGAGTATTGTTCGGTTCGACTTCGCACATGCACGCAAGATTCCTTGATCGTACATTGCTTTGGCGCCTACTTGAACAACGTCAGAATATTCAATAATTTCGTCGATGTGTGTTGCGTCTCGTGCTTCGGTAATAATGCTCAAACCGTATTCGTCGCGCATTTTTGCAAGCAATTTCAATCCATCCAATCCCATTCCTTGAAAAGAATACGGACTTGTGCGTGGTTTGTAGCAACCTCCGCGGAGCGACGTCAATCCCATTTCTTTCAGCAATTCCGCAGACTGACGAATTTGTTCTTCCGACTCAACCGAGCAAGGCCCACCGATTAAAATGGTATTATTGGTGTTTCCTCCAATTTCAACATTTCCAATTTTCACCGTGCGTTTTTCAACTTGGTAGGTCTTGGAGGCGAGTTGAATATCGTTATCAAAGGGCCAGCTTTCATCTACCTCACTGTCCAATTCTACTGGCACTTCTTTCAAGGATGCTCCGGTAATTAAAACGTACTTCCCTTCTTTTTTGAATGAAAATGCATTCAATTTATCCGCAATTTCGCCTGCGCGTGTATCAGATATCGAAGGTTTAAGGTGGATGATCATAATTCTCCTTTTATTAAGTTGACAAAAGTAATAATTCCGAGCGCATCACCCTCACCATTCACAACAGGAAGGTACATAATGGGAAAAGAACTTTGTTTGATGAGTCGGAGCATGTCCAAAACAGACGCCGATGCGTCGATCGATGTTGGGTTTTCATTCAGAAATGAGTGAATATCAATCGCTGTGAGATCGTCCAAGTGGCGCAAAAGTCCTTTACGAACGTCGGCATTCGAGATCAATCCTTTGAACTGTTCATTTTCGTCTATGACGAGTGTGAAACCGATTTTTCCAGCCTCAATGGACCAGAGTACATTCTCTAAAGTTAGATCTGCATATTGAACAGTTGGACTTTCGCTGAGCGGAATCATGAAATCAGCCACTTGATAGTGCGATTCTACTTCACGCGCCGTTAAATTCATTAAGGCATGACCGATACTCGACGCATTGAACAAATAGGAACCCGAAACCGAACTCGTTACGCCCATGTTTCTCAAAATAAAGGAAACTTCACCGTTCACTCCGCCGTCGACATGGATAGATTTGCTTGGGTACAAGTTTCTAAACTTTCTAATTTTCCCAAAGTTCACGGTGTCAAATTTACCGCCGCTCTGTCCTGGAATGGTCGCCATAATTAGGATGAAATCGAAATCGGCGTAGTTCTCAAAAATGGTAACTGGCGTTGGCGTGATCACCGCTATTCCTTTTTTTCCTGTTACTTCGGATGGAATATTGAGCGGCTCTTTTAAATCTTCGTGTTGAAAAGTGACGTATTCCACCGGGTTCTCGATCAATAATTCGTAATACTTTGACGGATATTCGGTGATGATGTGTAAATCGATCGGAATGTCGCACAACTCCCGAACCCGCTGAATGTCATCAAAAACGGACAAATCATCGTTGCAATCTACGTGCAACAAATCCACTTGATGTTCCATCAAATCTTGGATCACTTCTTCGAGCGGTCGCTTTTTGTCGCTGTAAATGGATGCTGATATTTTCATTATTCTACTGTATAAATAGATTCGAATCGGATGGTACAAATTTCGAGATCGAAGGAATTTTTGTTGAACACATCTTCGTAGAGTTTCTTTTTGAGTTGCGCCAAAAGTTGAATTTCATCAATGGTCATTTTATCCATCGATTTTAGATCCTTTGCAATCAAGGAAAGTGCGAACCGTCCTTTGTACTTCTGCACTTGAAGATCCTGTTTTTCGCCTGTCAATAATCCTTTTTCCTTCCAGAAAAAAGCAACTTTCTCCGCGATTTCAGCCTCCGATTGATCAAAATAATAAACCGTCAATTCACCGCCAACAAACTGGTGACGTTTGTCCGTGTCACAACTTTGGAAAAGTCCCAAAGCTAGTCCGAAAAAAAGCAATAATCTCGTCATGAACGACGAAGATACATAAATCTATCGTTCGTGCTTTGTGGCTTTGCTAGCATTTATTAACTTTCACACATGCATATACGATCACGCAGGAACGAACGCTTTGAGGGCGCGGACGGAAGAGAAAGTTTGTACGACCTCATCCTCCCCGAAAATTGGAACAAAAAACTGATTATTTTCTCGCACGGATACATGGGATTCAAAGATTGGGGCGCATGGCACTTGATGGAAGATTTTTTCGTCACTAATGAGTTCGGCTTTTTGAAATACAATGTCAGTCACAACGGTGGCACATCGGAAAACGGAATCGACTTCCCTGATTTGGCAGCATTTTCGATGAATTCATACAGCAAAGAATTGCGCGATATGGAGTTGATCATCGAGATGGCTACTACTGAGGTTCCAGACCTCGACTCGATCTATTTACTCGGACACTCACGAGCTGGCGGAGTAGTAGTTTTGCAGTCGCAGCATCCAATGGTCTCCAAAATTGCAGCACTTGCTCCGATTTCCAACATCGCATCACGTTTTCCCACTGGCGACGAGTTGGACGAATGGAATAAAACGAGAATCCGCTATAGTACAAACGGGCGCACGAAGCAACAAATGCCGCACGATTATTATCAGTACGAAGATTTCGTGGCGAATCGGAACCGCTTGAACATTGAGTTTTACGCACGAAATTCACACATTGCTATCTGCGTGATTCACGGTGAGGAAGATCCTGCTGTCAATATTTCCGAAGGAGAAGAAATTGCCGATTGGGCTAATATAACCTTGATTCGAATTCCAAACGAGCAACATACTTTTGGAGCAAGTCAACCTTGGTTGGAAAAAAAACTACCTTTAGGATTAAAATTAGTGTGCGAGCATTTGCTTACATTCTTTGAACACTAACTTACTTCAATGGCCGATAACGAGGCAAAATTAGGATTGCTCGCCCAACTGATTCAGATGGCGCAGGCGGACGAAAAAATACACGAAGTTGAATTTCAATTTCTACTCTCTCTGGCTGCACAAATGGGCGTAACCAAAGAAGATTTCAAGCAATTATTCGAAGAAAGTATCAAATTTCAAGCGCCCAAATTTGAAGGAGACCGCATAATACAATTCCAACGCTTAATTCTATTAATGAACGTTGACATGGAAATTGACGAACGCGAACTCGATTACATCAGAGACGTCGGCATCCGAATGGG
>CALFOS010000147.1 GCA_937919725.1 uncultured Fluviicola sp.
CAACCATTCGCGTGGAACGGAACCGACAACATCATTATTGAATTTACTTTCGCTAAGTCCGTGCCCGCAATCAACTCTATCTTATTCAATCGTGAAACGACGGTTGGAAATATGGCGGTCAATTACAGAGGAAAAAACGGAGTGCTTAATTTCACAGGAACTGAGAATGCATTGTTGGAAATGTCGGATGTGGAAATTGGAAACGATATCACCATCGCGTTTTGGGCAAAAGGAACAGGGAATACGGGAATTAACACGTCCATTTTGGAAGGATACGACACGCTCAATAACCGTGTTTTGAACATTCACTTCCCATGGAGCAATAACCGAATTTATTGGGATGCTGGCCTTGGATCAGGTTACGACCGCATCGATCAAGCAGCAACACCTGGCGAAATTGACAACGAGTGGCACCATTGGGCATTTGTGAAAAATCAAGGGACAGGAGAAATGAAAATTTTCAAAGACGGCGCAGTGTGGCACAGTGGAACTGGCTTGACGCGCGCTATTGGAAATCTTCACCGCTTGGTGATTGGAGCGAACCAAAATGTGCAGAACAACTGGAAAGGAAAAATCGACGAATTTCAAGTGTACGATGTACCTGTTAGTGATGCTACAATTGCCACGTGGTACAACCAACGTACAACAGCTTCTCACCCAAATTGGGCTGACTTATTGGTTTACTACGATTTCGATGAAACAAATTGGGCGAACGACCTCTCTGGAAACGGATATTTATTGATGCCATCTGCTACTGGATTGTTTGATTTCTCGGAGTATCCCCAAGTAGGAATTGAAACAGGAATCAACCGTCCACAATTGGCATTTGGGCAAGGAGCGATCGCTGGAACGGCAACTCCTGTGGAAGCAACTTGGCTCAAACTAAAAGAACCCGAAGTGGTATTTCAATTCGCGCCAGTGTACAATCACTTCGAAATTGTGAACGCATTTTTAGCAACGCCTGACGGATCAGAGATCACCTACGATGCGTCAAACACTTCTATTTCTGCGGCTCCATTTGCAGGCGGACAATTACTTACCAACGCAACAATTACCTATTACCAAGCACCCTACGAAATCATCAACGATGTGGAAATTGGTCGATTTATCACGCCGTATGGAATTCAGTTCGATCTTGGAACGAATGGCTTCGAGTGGATTTACGACGTAACAGATTATCAAATGTATTTGAAAGATGTGGTGGATCTCGCCGCGCACAATACACAAGAGCTCATCGACCTTCGATTTGCATTTATTGAGGGAATTCCTCCGCGCGATGTGCATGCGCGTCAACCGATTTGGAACGACTGGAGAAGCTACAGCTACGCGAATTTAGATAACGACGTCAATCTCGTTTCAACGCCAATGCTGCTTTCGGATACATCGAGCATGTTCAAAATTAAAACACGTTTCACAGGTCACGGACACAACGGAAGCGTAAACTGCTGTGAGTGGGATTCCAAAGATCACATGATTCGAGTAGATGGAGTTCAACGTTTTACGTGGGAAATTTGGGAAGAAACAGCATGTGGCGACAACCCAAATATCAGTCAAGGTGGAACGTGGCCGTATGCACGCGAAGGCTGGTGTCCAGGCGATTTGGTGAAAGAATACGATCACGATCTGACGCCGTGGGTAACCCCGGGAACAACTGTGGTATTGGATTACGACATCGAGGACGTTCCAGCGGGCGATCCCGCACAAGGAAATGGGAACTACGTCGCAGCGTTAGATTTAATCTCTTACTCGGCACCGAATTTCCAAAACGATGCAGCCATCATTGACATTCTCAACCCAAACAAGTGGGAGTACTACGGAAAATGGAATCCATCTTGTCAAAATCCACGCGTGATTCTACAAAACACAGGCGCGCTAGATTTGACATCATGTACCATCAAAATTTGGATCAGCTACGGCAATTTTATCGAACACCAATGGACGGGGAGCCTCGGTTTCTTGGACAAGGAAGTCGTTGAAATTCCAGTGAACGATCCAGGCTTTTGGAATGATTACAACGGCTTGCAGACATTCACCGCACAAGTGTGGAAAATTGAAGGCAATCCAGCGTTAGACGAGTATCCGAACAACGACGTGAAAACCGCGAAGTTTGAAGCGCCCGAAAGTATCTACGGACCATTCTACGTGCAGTTTCAAACCAATAACAAAGCCTTCGAAAACAAATGGAGATTGGAGGATGAAAGCGGCAATATTATTTTCGAGCGAACTAGCTTAACGAACACAACATTATACCGCGACACCTTCGATTTGGCACCAGGTTGCTACAGCATTATCCTCGAAGATTCGGACAACGATGGCATCGGATTTTGGTATTCGGCGCAAGTGGAAGGCGAAACAACAGGTACCTTCCGTTTACGATTAGTGGGCGGAACATGGATCGAATTTTTTCCAGCGGATTTCGGAAATTTCCACCGATACAATTTTTCGGTAGGTTTTAGCGTTAATGTGGAAGAACAAGAATTGGATCACGAGATTGTGATTTTTCCGAACCCGAACCGTGGGGCGTTTGACATTGAGTTGAGTGGATACGTGGGGAATGAGGCAGAGCTTCAGATTTATGATTTGATGGGACGTCAGGTGCTTCGAGAAAAAATGAATGCACAATCGAATTTTGCAAGTTCCAAAGTTGAACTATTGGATACACCAGCTGGACTTTA
>CALFOS010000148.1 GCA_937919725.1 uncultured Fluviicola sp.
GATCATCCACAAAATTCCGAAGCATCTTCTTGTTTCCGGCTTCATCAAAGTCGATGTACTTTCCATGGTATTTCCCAATCGAGAAGTAAACGATGCGTACTTTCTCGCCAGACTCGCGATACCAGATCGATTTTCCATGGAGAGAACCGTTTTTAAACTTCAACACGGCTTGTTTCTCACCGTTCGGCCAATACAGTTTCACCTTATTCTCCCCACCCGATTTCAGAAATGCATCTTCCATCCGCTGTTGTTGGTTCGAAACAAATAGTTTGTCCATCCGAAGGACTTTTTCGGTAGAATCGTAATCAAAACGCGCTACAGTGAATTCATCGAGCGGAAAACGATACGTGTACATTTCCAATGGAATTTCTACAATATCGAGCGATTCGACAGGATAAAATACATACGGCGCATACGTTTTTTGTGAAAAAGCAAGTTCTAGAAAATTGAACTCAACCATCTTCGTCAGCACATTCGAATCGCGGTAAACCACCGTTACTGGAAGACGTAAATCAACCTCCACTTCAACATTATACAATGAGTCATTCACTTCGGTGATCGCTTTCACTTTGTTGCTTTGAACGATCTCTACACGACTTGGAGTATTCGCTAACGGAAGCGCGCGCTCAATTACGCCATCAAATCCAAGCGTTCGCAAATACGGCGACTTTTGTTCCTTCGGCTTCTTGTTTGTACTTCGTTGTATGGCGGTAGCGTCCAATTTTCCTGCAAATGCCTGCGCCTCAATCACTCGATTCATCAATATTTCGTGCGCTCCATTGTTCATGTGGCAACCATCGCCGCTATCGTATTGCGGGTGAATCTTAAATTCAAGGTCACAAAATCCCGTCCAAAAATCGATGTAGTTGTTGTAGAAAATTCCACGAATCGAATCGTATAAATTGCGTTGGAGCCGCCGATCTTTCGCTTTCGGAAAGTTCCGAGCTTGCGTGGTGCACACCCACAATTCGATGTTGTTTTCCTCCGCCAAAGCGGCGAGCGTGCGAAAGTTGTTCAATTGTTCTTCAATCGAATTTCCGTCCGCCACATCATTCGATGGCAAATTGAGGATGATGCCATCGGGTTTGTATTCCAGCGCTTTCGTTAAATTTCGCGTGGTATCTGGATTGGGTCGGTTCCGTAAATATTCGTCGGCGGTGGGCTGAACTTGATAGGTGCTAAATCCGCCTTTTCCTAAATTAATCACTTGGTTGTTCGGATTAAACGTTTGAACATACACGCGGTACCGGTTCACCCATGAGCTGTCGCGCGGCCAAGTTCCAATTCCTTCGGCAGTAGACGAGCCCAAAACCACAATCGTGATCGGTCGATTAACATATTCGAACCCTTCTTTCTGAGCAAAAAGTACCGAAGTGCCTAAAACGATAAAAGTGAGAATGAAAAATCTAAAACGCATATTCAATTAAAACAAGTCCATTAATAAGTGTGATTTGTTCGCGATGTTAAGGTTCAAGGTGAATCGAATTTTCTCTCCATATTTACTATTTCCGAAGGAATCGCTCAACTCTTTACTCATCCACAACGGGAAGTACACTCCAAACACATCTCCAAGTTTCATACCAAGTCCCAAATTTACAGCAGTGGAGGTCGATGTCCCATTGTTAAAAATACCCGCGTCCACAAATGCTCCAAAGAGCTTCGGGATGTAAGGGAATTGCAACCACATATTTCCCGTCGCCATCCAGTTGTTGGTCGTTCCGTAGTAACTTGTGGATCGGAATCCGCCCATGTTTTCGGTGCGCTGCTGCGACCAAATTCCCGCAAGTTCGTTGCGTCCAAAGAAATAATCTTCGGTGAATAAATCTTGTTGACCGTCGGTTCCTGAAAGCGACATTCCATATTGATACGCTCCAAAATGCCCAGGAAGTGCGATGGAATTCGCATAATTCCGCAAATATTGATTACCGTAAAATCCGCGTACTTCCACCCAGCGTTCTTTTTTGCGTAGGTAGCGAAACTTGTACTCGGCGCTCACGCGGGCACGAGCCGTGTTGTCACCGTTTCCTAAATTCTGAATAAAGTCGTTCCGCAATTGCACGTGTAGCTTGTGATCGGGCTTTTTCCATTTGAAATCGTACTTCACAAATCCACCTGCATGATTGAAATCCGTTGGACCAAATTGATCTCTTCGAAACATTCCTTGCACGAGTATAGTCTGACGATAATTTACTGCTTTCATGTCGCGCGAGCCCAAACTTGCCTGCCAGTATGGAGAAATCGTCACGAAGTACGATTCGTTTGCCCGATAGGTGGTATCGTGTTTAAAGGACTTGATCGAAAGTCCATATTTGGACAGTTTGAAGGCTTTCTTCGGGTGCGTAACAATGCTCAATTCAGCAATTCCAGAGACCATTTTTCGTCCGATGGAATAAGTAGGAGCGAGGAAGTAGTTGAATTTTCCAGGCGCGATCGCGTAGTTGTGAAACGCTGCTCCGACCATGAATTTATCGTACACATTCGATCCGATAATTGGCGTCCAAAAAACATTCGTTCGTGATGGTTCGTTGTCGCCGAACATCCATTCGAATTTCGGTTTTTCCACTTTTTTTAGCATTCCTTTCGCTTTGAGGGAATTATTCGTGCGATTGAGCTCGGGAATGTCTTTCGTATAATCGATCACCACCAAATCGAATGCTGGTTCTCCAATAAAAAGTACGCTGGCTGTTTTTGCTCCTGGATCCACCCAATTGGTAGCTACAACTTTTCCGTCTTTCACTAAATTCACCTCGATGGGTCCGTCCACTTGACCTACATTTTTCACTTTCACCAACAAACCGTCGGCTGTTTGCTTCGCATTCACAAGTTTGTAGTCGATGTGGTAAGTTGTGTTGATCAAATCGTCGAATAACCAGGCGAGATCTTTCCCAGATGTTTTTTCGAAGGATGCGCGCATATCCGCGGGCGAAGGATGCTTGAATTCCCACGTTTTGTAGTAGTCCATGGAGCATTGATCAAATAATTCTTCGCCCAAATAATCTTTGAGGTAGAAGAAAATCAGTCCTGTTTTTTGGTACATCACAACGCCGTAATTGGCAGGTGTAAATTCGGGCGAGCTTGTTTCAATCGGTTGATCTTCACCTATCCAAGAAAGTGTGCGGTACATAATATCGCCTGAATCGTGGTGATCCAAATTATCGAAATGAAATTTTCCGTTGAGCACCATGTTCGAAAGATTGGTGTTCTCTGGATATTTTGTTTGGATGTAGCGCATCTCGTTGAGCGTGTTCATGCCTTCGTCCATCCAGCCGTGCGCGCGTTCGTTGCTGCCCAATTGACCGTAGAACCAGTTGTGCCCAACTTCGTGAACAATCACAATTTCGAGTTCCATCGCATTGCTGGAGTTTCCGATCACCGTTACGTTTGGATATTCCATTCCGCCGCCTGCGCTAATGGTTCCATCCACGGCAGTGACGTTGTTATATGGATAGTCGCCATTCCATTTCGAGTAGAAATACGTTCCGTCATTGATGTATTCGATGGCGTTTTGCCATAAATACGCGTTTTTTGGTGTGAAAAGTACCCAACTCGTTACGTGGCGCTTCGAGTGGGGAAGTTCGATATCGCCTTTGAGTACCATGTAACGTTTATCAGCAAACCAGGCAAAATCATGCACGTTTTTTTGAGTGTATCGAATAGTTTTCAGTTCGCTCGAGGATGTCGGAAATCCGTTGGTAGCTCCATTTTTAGTAGGAGAGTTTTTGCTCAGTATGTCTTCCGTGTCTTCGGCTTTGTTCGTCATGAACTCAATTTCAGAATCCGTTTGCAAATCACCTGTTGCGCCAACTACGTAGTTTTTGGGAAGTGTAATGCGTACATCAAACGATCCATATTCCGAATAAAATTCACCTTGATTGAGGTAAGGAATCGCATGCCAACCATCTTTGTCGTATACCGCTGGTTTCGGATACCACTGGGTAATTTGATACGATTGTCCGATGTGCCCCAAGCGCGAAATGCTCCCAGAAGGAAGCTGGACGCGAAAAGGGGTTGAAATCGAGAGTCTTTCGCCTGGTTTGAGCGGAAACGGAAGTTGAATTGTACAAATATCTGGATTGTCGGCATCCAAAGTCCACTTTACCGGCGAGCCGTTGATCCGGAAATCGAGTGAGTCGATGCGACCTCTGAGTGTGTCGCTTCCCAAGCGAAGGTCTTCATCGCCTTGCTCATATTGCTGATTTGCGAGCGCAGTGTGTCCACTTGAATAAGCGTTTGGCCATAAGTGAATCATGATAAGTTCGAGCGCATCAGGCGAATTATTGACGTATTCAAATTCCTCGGTCCCAAAAATCACGTGTTTCACATCATCCAATTGAACTTCGATGGTGTAATTCACTTCTTGCTGAAAATAGGATTGCGCAAAGCTTGGGCTAGCGAAAAATAGTAGGAAAAACGGTAAATGTTTCATGTTCTTAATTATGAGGAGTAAAGATAGTTGAAACTGTTGAGAGTTCACTTTTGGTCATAAAAAAAGAAGTCGACGTGAAATCTTGAGAAAAATAAAGCATTCAAAACAAAAGAAGGGAGAACTAAACAGCTCTCCCTTCTTTAAACTATTTCGTATCAGAAATTAATCTACTACCTCAATTTTAGCTTCTGGAGCATTTTTCTGTACAGATGCAATTCCATTATCGCATGCAGCGCGTGTTGTGTAAAGTTCACTCGTAAGAATTATTTGTCCGTTTACAGCTTTCAAATTGAAGTACTGCTGATCGTTCTTCGCTGTTTTAATTTCAAATTTCCCCATGATTATAATTTTGTTGACCTAAATGTAGAAATTTCCCAGGTCGGTTCATGTAATCAACGAAGACTAATCGATAAGCGTACGTAAATATCAGTTAGATGAAAATGAAAATGTTAATGAATATCTTCGTCTTCGGGTTGTTCTTCCAAAGGGAACAGCTTTTCGGCACTTTCAAATCCTTGTAGTCGGTCCAAGTATTCTTCCAATTGCGAAATATCCAATCCTTTGGCGATTATTTTCTTGTCTTTGTCCAACAAAAACAGCTTCGGTGTCATAAATACATCGTAGGTTGTTTGATAATTCAAGGACTCGATGGTGGTGTATTTCGGAATGAATTGGCTCGCGTCTTTTTGAGCTGCTTTAAACAGTCGGTCGGTCATGGCAACATTGATAAACTCAAGGTTGTGTTTTTTGATGAACGCTTTCCATTTCACGAAATCGTCATCTACGGCTTTTCCTACTGCAAAAATTTCGATGTCACGTTCTTTAAATTTTTTCGTGTACAATTCTTGTAGTTTTGGAGTGATTTTCTTGCAATGTCCGCATTCTGGATCCCAGAAATAAAGAATGACGTATTCATTCTTCAAGCTATAGAAATTCCTCCAATTCACGTCAGAGGTATCTGGTAAACTGATGTTTTTTGGTACTTCGCCCATCACTAATCCTTTCATTTTATCTACTTGCTTGCACAATTTTTCGAGTTTGTCCTCTGGCATCCAAAATGCTTTAGATTCTCCTTTTTCATTCCGCTCGCAATAATATCGTTGTCCCATTCGAACGAACACTTTATCCATTCCCATGATTTGGCTTTTCTCGTAGTGACTTGTAATCCACGAAACGGTGTACTGCAACATATCCGAGTTAGCTGGAAGCTTGTCGCACAATTGGAAGGCATATTTCACAACCGTGTCCCAATTCTGTATCATCATTCGATCACTGAAATAGTTTTCTATCTTCGTGTGGTAAATTGGCGTGTTCACCAATCGATCGTCATTGAAGTTCACGTTGTCGAAGTAATGTGCGCGGAAATAATTAAATCGGAAACTGGGATCGATCACATCACCTTCGTCGTTTACAGGAGCTTCTGGAATATCCACATCCATCGACATGCCGATAATCAGCGATACCAAAAGCGTAGGATTGTTCTTGATGAATTCTTTTTGATATGCGATCACTCCGAGGTTCTTGTCCTCAATCATTTTACTGAGTGTTTTATAGCGCATCGAGTCCTTTGAAAGTGTGTCGCGCTCTTTGCTCAAAAGTGTAATGGCATTTCGCTCTTTCGTAATATAGTCTACGTAGCTCAAGAAGATTGTATTCTCTTCCGATTTTTTCACCTTCGCATTCGGCATCGGGTTTTTTGCAGTCGATTCGATGTAGATGTCTTCGTTGTTGTAAACGAATTCCAACAATTGCTCGCCGGGCAAGAAGAGCGCTAAAATTCCAGATTTTTGTTTCTTACCGTCGAATTCAATGATACCTTTCGTGATTTTGGCAGTGTCGGCGTAATACATGCCTTTTCCAATGTACTTCACAAGATTTAATGTGGTGTCGTTGATACCAGAAATCTTGAATTTAATGGATTGCGAAAACGCAGCGCTTGACAAAATCAAAAATATTGTAATGAAAACTATTCTCATGATAAAGTAATTTCTTTCTTAAAAGTATTCGAATTCGTGCCCAAAAGTAAGTCTCCGAAGTATATTAACAGTTCTTTAACTCTTAATATTCATTAAGGATGCCTTTTTTGGCTGTGATAAAACTCGCTAAAGCGAAAAGAGCGTAGGCAAACAACAGTGTAAAAATGCTGGTGAGCGTGAGCTGAGTGTCAATGTTTACACCACCTGAAGCGAACACGCCGTCGAGCACGAATTTCAATAAAACAAATGCTCCAAAACCTACGGCTGTAATAATTCCAAAGATTCGCACAAAATAAATGAAGAATTTCCTGATTATTTTCTTCGGATGATAACCAATCCGCATCAATGTTCGAACTTCGTATGCATTACGAGACATGAGCAGTTGCATGTATTGGATAAGCACCAAGCCCGAAACGAGCACCGCAATGATCGAAATCGACATGATCACCAGTACCAAGGTTCCCACGATACTTTTCAATCGACCGACGACCATTTGAGAGTTACGCGATTCTAAACCGCGTTCTTCGAGCATATCTTCGACCAATCCAAATTCGTTTTCTTTTCCTGAAATGAGGATTTGAGTGATTTTTTGTGGTGTTCCGTCGGAGAAATTTACTGTTCCATACTCCATAAAGGATTCGGGAACCAAAATCGATGAAACTTGATTGGTAAATCCAACTACTCGGCAATTGAGGTGCTCCGTTTTGTTATTATAGGATAATTTAAACTCGCAATTGATCTGTTTCACCAAATCATCCGATATTTGAGTCATTCCGCTGGCACTCATAAATGTGTTGAGCATTACGAACAAATCGCGTGGCATGATGACTGGAACAAATTTATCGCCGGGTTTCCACGTCCAAACATCGGGCTTCACGTCCAAGAATTGTGGATCGATTGTTTGCACATACGCATCCGTGGAGAAAGGTGGAACGAGCGGATCTTTCGTTCCAAACCACACCTTAAAGTTGTTGGATCGAACAGGTTGAACTTCTTTAATGAACGTCATGTTTTTGATTTTCGAAATCTCTAATTCGGAGAAATCGGTCGGTTTTAATCCCAACGTGCCAGTATTCGATACTTTTTTCTGTACAATGATCGTGTTAGGTCCCAAGATTTCGGCACCTTTTCCAAATTCTTGCACTTTGATCAAATAGTGGATGGATGTCACCAAAAAAGTAACGCCCAAAAACGATCCGAATACGGCAATCAGTAATTGCAGTCGATCCTGATTCTTGAAAAGTAGTTTGTCTAACATATTATAGGAATAATTCTTGATCAAATGAATAACCGTGACTTTCGCCGAGCGTTGTCAATACAAATCCAGCGTTTTGTGCAAGCGTGCGTTCGTTAATGATGCTCATTGATCGCTTAGCGTTCTCCACGTCTAAATGTGAGAACGGCTCGTCCATGATGAGCCATTCGAAGGGCTGAGCCATTGCACGAACAATCGCCACACGTTGTTGCTGTCCCATGGAGAGGAGTCCGCATTCTTGCTCCCATTTATTCTCGATTTCGAGGCGCTCAAGGAGTTGTTTCAATTCCAATTCGCTAAAGGTATCGGTCAAACTGTTTTTGAGTCGAAGATTTTCGGCGACAGAGAGTTTTGGAAACAACTGCAAATCTTGAAACACCACCGCAATTTGTCGGGTGCGCACTTCTGTCCACTCATCAGCTGTAAACGCCTGAATATTTTTGTCACCGTAGGTAATTGAGCCCGAGTAATCGCGTCGCAATCCCAAGGTTGTTGTGGTGAATGTTGTTTTCCCCTTTCCGCTGGACGCATTCAGTAGAATTCGTTTTCCTTCTTCCAGCACAACGTGATTTCCCCAAATGGAGGATTCGCCATGTTTGATAGAGGCGAGAGGTTCTGGCATTAGTCGATCGAGTGTGATGTTCATTCGTTAGTTTTTTCCGGGTAGATTTCAAGAATCATTCCAAGATTTTTATAGAGCTTAGTTTTTCTAGAATTTGTGTGATCATTTCGTCGGTAGTCGAGTAGGTGATCCAATGTGCTGCTGGATTTCGTTTCAACCAGGTGATTTGTCGTTTTGCGTAACGACGAGAATTTTGTTTGATCAACGCGATGGCTTCTTCCAAACTTGTTTTTCCATCGAGGTAGGCGAATAATTCTGAATATCCGACGGTATTCATTGAACTCAAATTCCGAAATTCCATCACCGATTTCACTTCGTCTAGCAAGCCAGCTTCTATCATGTTCTCGACGCGTTGATTGATGCGTTCGTACAATAAAGCGCGGTCGTGTTCAATCACAAATCGGTGCACTTCAAATGGTCGTTGCTTCGGGTTTCCTTTTCGAAGAGCTGAATATGGTTGGTTTGTGATTCGAATTGCTTCGATAGCTCGCATGATCCGAACGGGATTTTTCTGATCCACTTGCTGATAGTAAATAGGGTCTTTTTCCTTAAGTTCAGAAAGTAATTCGTTCACTTTTCCTTCGTCTACCATTTGCTGTAGTTCGGCGCGTACTTTTTTCGATGTTGGAATCTCGTCCAATCCTTCGCAAAGTGCGTCCACAAACATTCCCGATCCTCCGGTTAAGATGATTTGCTCGTGTTTTAGAAAAAGTTCGCTTAACAACTTCAATCCTTCTTCTTCAAATCGCGCAGCTGTTACTTCGTCTGTAAGTTGGTGCGAATCGATAAAATAATGAGGAATTCCTTCCATTTCTTCGCATGAAGGTTTTGCTGTTCCAATGGAAAGTTCTGTGTAAAATTGACGCGAATCGGCTGAAAGAATACAGGTTTTCATGCGTAACGCAAGTGCAACACTGAGGGAAGTTTTCCCACTCGCGGTAGGACCAGATATGACGATTAATTGTTTGATGATCAAAGATAGTAATTCTCGATCATCTTAGCTGTAGATGCCCACCCATTGGAGGTAACGTTCGAACACTTCGTGGACGTAGTTGTAGGTTGTTTTGCTCCGCATCATACCGTGTCGAACTACCTCGTCT
This sequence comes from uncultured Fluviicola sp., assembly GCA_937919725.1. Lineage (GTDB taxonomy): Bacteria > Bacteroidota > Bacteroidia > Flavobacteriales_D > Crocinitomicaceae > UBA4466. The sequence goes on from CALFOS010000148.1 coordinate 9,380, forward strand.
TGGTAATATTCTTGTTTCGATAGGTTGAGGATCATAACTTCCACGTTGTCATCCCAGATATTAGGATTGAGTCCGTGTTTCTTGGCGAGACGCTGTGCGTCAATGATGTGGCCACGACCAGCGTTGTAGGATGCCAGCGCAAATTTCTTTCGTTGGAGTGGATCTTTGATCATGTCCCAGTATTTCTCGTCGGCATTGAGTTTCATTGCTCCACCCATCACTTGTGTGAGTGGATCAGAATCGGGGTACACGCCATAGTGCGGACCTGTGTTGGGCATGAACTGCATCATTCCGTATGCTCCACCAAACGATTGCGCTTGTGGATTGAATTTCGATTCTTGATACGCGACTGCTGAAAGTAAACGCCAGTCCCATCCCGATTTTCCCGCGGCTTGTTTGAATAAAGCGTCAAACTCTGAAATATTTGATCCGTTGAGGGCAACAAAGCTTTTCTGGGTGTCGAAGCCGAGGTGTTTTGTTTCGAAGTAACGGCGATAGATGTGAGCGAAAACGCCTTTTTTCTTGAATTTAATGAGCCATTCATCGAGTTTCGCTTTGAGCAGTCGGCTCGATTTCCGCATTCCGAACGCCATTTTTTGATTCACAGAAAGCGCTAGCGTTGCGTCCAAATTGTCGAAAAATTCCGTATTTATTTTCGCTACGTTATCTTCAATAATCGTGTAATCGATGAGTCCTTCGGCCACCATTTCCACCAACTCTTCGCCCCCCATATTTCCCTTTACTCCTTCGATGTGGATTGTGTCTCCAATTTCTTCCTGCAAATGTTCCAAGCGTTGGTAGTAGCTCGAATTTTTCCAAACATGAACGGATTTCCCTGCCAATTCTTCGGCACTCTGGAGAAGTTTTTCTCTCCATTCGGCCTCTTTCATTTTCTCCCATCCATCGGGTTTTCGCTGCACGAGCACTTGATGAGCTTGCAGAAAGGGCTCCGAGAAGCTTACTTGTTTTCCACGCTCTTTGGTGATGGTATAGTTACAGGCAATTAAATCGCCCTCGCCGCTATTGAGCATATCCAATAAATTATCCAAATTGTGCACCACTTTTACATCTAGGCGAACGCCAATTTCATCGGCAAAAAGCTTGAGGAGTTCGTACTCGAATCCCATTTTTTTCTCCTTGTAGATGAAGTACGAAGTTGAGCTGTTTTCCACGAGAACAGTGAGTTTTCCATTGGTTAATATTTCTGGAAGATCACTTTTAACAGTGTGGCGATCGAAACGCTCGTCGATGGATGCTGCTTCCATCACGCACGCGTGAGAAAAAAGCGTAATACACACGAAAACAGCAATATAGCGAATCGCTCGTATCATTTGTAGAATTTTCGGTTGATATTAGAGATTCAAAATAGGGATTTTTTCCTTAGCGGTGGAAGAATTGTGAACAATTAGCAATTCTGGTTAACAAGATTTGACTCACATTTTCGCTAGAAAGTCCCTGTGGTGAGGTATCGCTTCTTCCATGAAGCCGAAAAATGACTTTTCAACCTCTTCTTCGTAAGTTTTAAACACTCGGTGCGCTGTATCGAGCACATTTGGGAACGAAATTCGAGAAGAAACGCCCTTGCACGCCCTCATTAATCCGTATTCGAACTGGTATTGATAGAGCCAATTATTTTCCTTCATTCGAGCTAGCATATATTTAAAATTATCTGAATACAGATAGCTGTTTTCGAGCTCGGCAGCGTAAAATCCATCGATGAATTTATCCAATGCTTGCGGATGAAATTGGTCCCAATATTGAGCAAGAATATGATCAAAAAATAAATCAACGGCAATTCCAGCTACCTTCGGAAGGGGTTCGTAGAGTTGATGCAATAATTCTAAAACAATGGGATGGTGATCGATGTAATCGTCAATCATGCGGTGCAAAAGAATGCCTTGCTCCAATTTTTTTGGAAAATGGGATAAATCTCGTCCACGAACAAAGTCACCGTTCAAATTGGCGTACATCAATTGATGATCATCATTCGAAAAAAAGAGATGTCCAAGGAAATTCATACCTCGAAGATAGACAAAAAAAATCCCGTCCATCCGTCAGTTGACGGAGAACGGGAAAATTTTGTTTGGTGCTTATTCTAGTATTCGTCTTCGTTGAAGAGGAAATCTTCTCTCGATGGATAATCCGGCCAAATTTCTTCAATACTTTCGTATGTATCACCCTCATCTTCAAGCGCTTGAAGATTTTCAACCACCTCCAGAGGTGCACCATTTCGGATAGCGAAATCTATCAACTCGTCTTTGGCTGCTGGCCAAGGTGCGTCTTCTAGATATGATGCTAATTCTAATGTCCAATACATAGTCCTCTCGATTTATTTTATTAATTGGCGCAAAAGTAATTTTATTTTGAAACAATCCAAATTAATTAGAGAAAACTTTACAAAAAAGTAGTGATTTTCTACTATTTATCCTTCAATTGCCATTTTCTGAACCTCGAAGTTACATTCTTGCTACCCAAGGATGTTCAGTCGCATTTAAATCGGAACTCAATTTTCTGCTGAGCACAAATAAATAATCACTGAGTCGATTCAAATAGGTGAGGAGGAGTGGATCGAGTGTTTGATGTGCGTTCAAATCCACTGAAATACGTTCTGCTCGTCGACAAACACAACGTGCTATGTGGCAAAAAGAAACAGTTGTATGTCCACCGGGAAGCACGAAGCTGCGCATTGGCTCAAGTGTTCCGTCCATTTCATCGATCCATTGTTCCAGATTGGTTACGTCGCCTTCAAATAATTCGGGAAGTTTCATTTTGGAAGCTTCTGGATCGGCCGCTAGGAGTGACCCCATGGTGAATAGGCGGTCTTGAATTTCGAGCAATTGTTCTACAAATTGCTCCGAAATGGCTTGGTCTCGGATCAAACCAATATAAGAATTCAATTCGTCCACCGTGCCATAGCTTTCAATGCGCAGGGAACTTTTAGGAACCCGAGTACCACCAATCAGTTGCGTGGTTCCTTGATCGCCTTTTTTTGTGTAAATTTTCATTTTGATTCTTCTTCTAGTTGTTCTAATTTGATCCGAAGTTCTCGGATACGTGCTGTTTTACCAATTTGGCGAATGTTTTTAGCCGTTTCCGTATAATATTGGTGTATATTTTCGAGAAAGTGCAGTTGATGGTTTAACCATTCTCGATCTGTCATGACTCGGTCTTCATTTTCATATTCCTTCCGCAATTTGTTCACAATGGCGTAGTAATCAGGTCGACCTAAGTAATCGTGATCGGCATCGCACATAATTTCTTCGAGGAGATTACGGGGTTCCACTGATGACTTGGTGGATTCGATAATGTTGGTTACAATTTCAATTTGAATGGGAGAATAGCCGTACGAAGGCAGCATGGATTTCGCCATGTTGATCCCAAAATCTTCATTGTTTTTGTTTGAGTAAATGTATCCAGTGTCGTGAAACAGTGCTGCGGTCCGCGCCAATAAAATGGATTCTGGGTCAACCCCTTCCAATTTCGAATAGCGCGTTACGGCTTTTTCCACGTTGACGGTATGAGGAACATCGTGGTAAACCACTGTTTCGGGAAGCAAGGAACGCAGGCGGGTCAAAATATTTTCGCGCATTTGATCAAAATCCATCGAAGCAAGTCCGCAAACTGTGCGCAATTTCGCAGAAGGAAACAGACCATTTCCGTCCATCGAATGCTGATTCTTCAATTTTGTTAGGTAGAACATTTCGATGCTTCCTCCGCGCTTGTGGATGTCAATTTTTCCACGTGGAATTGTCTCGAAATATGCTCCAATCCCATCTGCAATATTTGAAGTAATAGTGATATTTCCACTTTTGGTAACTTCCTCGGCACGCGACGCGATGTTCACGGTATCTCCCCAAACGTCGAAGCTAAATTTCGATGATCCAATAATACCTGCAACGAGCGGCCCCATGTGAAGTCCGATTCTAATTTCCCAAAAATCCTTACGCATGGCAACAGAAATGTCGCGTTCGTTGCGCATGAAATCTCTGATCTCTATGGCTGCTAAGCAAGCGCGAATTGCTGGTCGGGGTTCATTTTCAGTTACTCCTGAGAGCGCCATATAGGCATCTCCAATGGTTTTTATTTTTTCGAGGTTGTATTTTTCAATGATGCTATCGAACTTAGTGAAGTAGTGTTCGAGGCATTTGATCAGCTCAAGGGGACTTATATTTTTCGCTTTGGACGAGAAATCGACGAAGTCTGTGAAGAGTACGACTCCGTTTTGAATTCGTTTTGGAGAATATTTCCCAGAAGCACTTAGTTCGCCCAAGAGAGAATTGGGGAAGATATTACTGAGCAATTGTCCAATACGTTGATCTTTGTAAAAGAGTGATTTATAAACTTCTATCTTACTTCGGATCAAGTTTGGATTGAAGGGAGTAGTGATATAATCGATCGCTCCTTGCTTGATGGCTTTAACCAATTTCATAGCCGAACTTTGTTCATTCGTAATTAGGATG
>CALFOS010000149.1 GCA_937919725.1 uncultured Fluviicola sp.
TCCTGTAATTGCCGCCGTAATCTTTCCCATAATTAGTTGTATGCTTCATTAATCTTGGTAGCAAGACCTGAATTGGCAACTTCCCAAGCATGTTTTATCATATTTTTTACGGCGATATCGTTGGAAATTCCGTGTCCGATAATCACGTTTCCTTTCACGCCTAAAATGGGCGTTCCTCCGTAATTTTCGTAGTTAAAACGGTCGAAATACTCATCTTTGATTCCTCGTTTGCGCATCAAGGTGTAAATTCCTTCTGCTTCCTTTAGGACCACATTTCCTGTAAAACCGTCGCACACAATCACATCTGCTTTTCCCGAAAACAAATCGCGTCCTTCAATGTTACCAACGAAGTTGATGCTTTCTGAACTTTCGAGCAGTTTGTACGCCGATTGCGTAAGTAAATTTCCTTTGGAAGATTCCTCACCAATGTTGAGCAAGCCAATGCGTGGTTTTTCTACACCAAACACGTAAGACGAATAGAGCGCTCCCAATTCTGCGAACTGCATCAACACGTCTGGTTTGCAATCGGAGTTTGCGCCGACGTCTAAAATAATGGACTCCGAACCATCGATATTTGGTAAGGTGGAAGTGATACACGGGCGAATTACGCCTGGAATTGTGTTGATTTTGTAGATCGCGCCAACGAGCATTGCACCTGTGTTTCCTGTACTTGCGAAGGCATCTATCTCCTTTCTCGACAATAAATCGAAGCCAACAGCGATGGAGCTATTCGGCTTTTGAGGTATCGCTCGAGTGGGGTGATCGTGCATCGTGATGACGTCGGGTGCATGTACAATATCGAATCCTGCAGGATCTTCATTCAACAACGAAAGGCCACGCAAGATTTGCTCTTGGTCGCCTATTAACGTTATTCTGGTTTCGCTTGGCAGCTCATTTTTGGCCAGAACAGCACCTTGTAGGTTTGCTTCTGGTGCAAAATCGCCACCAAGTACATCAATTCCAATCTTCATACTAGTTAAGCACTAGTGTGCAGCAATTAAATTGCCACTTCTTTTTCTGCTACAACTTTTCCTTTGTAGTAAAGTTTTCCCTCATACCAGTGCGCATGGTGGAATAAGTGTGGTTGTCCAGTTGTTGGGCATGTTGCGATGTTCTTCGCTTCTGCCTTCACGTGTGTTCTTCTTTTGTCGCGTCTCGTTCTCGAGATCTTTCGTTTTGGATGTGCCATCTGTATCTATTATTATATTCTTTATATCGGTTCTCCTGTTTGGAGTCGTTAATTCTTGCTGCTCAAATTATTCAATGCTGCCCAACGCGGGTCGATTGGTTTATCGCTCGGTTGATCATCATCGAAATCTTCGTCTTGTTCTTCCTCGAAAAATTCATCATCATCATCGAAATCATCGTCATCGAAATCATCGTCGAGATCATCGTCGAGATCATCGTCGCCGAGTGAATTGACCACATATTCGCTCAGTAATTTCAGCATGTCTTCGTTACATTCGCCTTCGGCATGAACCGTTCGCGAGGGCAGCAATACTGACATAAACTCGAGTAATGAATCCTTGATGTGTAGTTCGAATTCTTCGGGGTAGATCACCACAAGTGATTCATCTTCCGATTCTACGGTATCGAACTTGTACACCAATCTAAACTCCCCTTCGATGGGAACTTCAATGGTATCGTTGCAACGATCGCAGGCAGTTTTAACGCTACCTTCCAATTGAAATTCGCCCACCATCATGGTGTCTTTCTTATCCAAGGTAAAGTCGATGTGGACATTTCCATGTTGGATAATTGAGTATTCAAATGTTTCAAAGAACGCGTCAGTTATGTCGAACTCAAATTCGTGCCTCCCCTGTTTTAAACCAACAAAGGGAATAATGAATTGTTTTTCGTCCATTTTCGCCACTGACTTATTTATTAATCCCGACTTGCTTCTCAAGATCCAATTTGGACGCTCCTCACGGTGAGGAATTTGCATCAAAAAAGGGGCTAATCAGCCAAGACGGGCGGCAAAGTTAACTAATTTAACTGAAAGATGTTAATATCTTTCGATAGAATTTTAGTAATCATTTCGTTTACCATCCCGAGGTTTTCTTTCTATGGGTTGAGATTCGAGCACATTTGCGGTGATTTCTTTTTCAAATTGGTGATTTCGATATACGTCTATCGCTAGGTAAATCGCGTGCCGCATGGAATCTCCCGATGCTTTATTTTCTCCTGCGATGTCGAATGCCGTGCCGTGATCGGGTGAAGTTCGGATGATTGGCAAGCCCGCTGTAAAGTTTACACCTTCATCAAACGCCAATGCTTTGAACGCTGCGAGTCCTTGATCGTGATACATCGCCAAAATACCATCGTATTTTGCCTTTGACGTCGAGCCAAAAAATCCATCAGCTGGAAATGGCCCGTAGGCAAAAATGCCTTCGTTTTGAGCACGACCAATTGCTGGAATGATTGTTTCCTTTTCCTCCGTTCCCATTTTCCCGTTTTCCCCAGCGTGTGGATTGAGCCCGAAAACAGCAATTTTAGGTCGTTGAATTCCAAAGTCTTTTTTCAAACTTGCGTTGAAAGCAGTGATTTTTGCGAGCACTTTATCCGTGGTGATTGTTGTGCTCACGTCTTTGAGTGCAATATGCGAAGTGACCAAGCCAATTTTCATAGTTGTCGAAATCATCAGCATCAGCGCTTCCTCTTGCCCTGCCATGTCCGCAAGGTATTCGGTATGCCCTGGAAATTGAAAGCCCGTTTTTGCCATAGCTTCTTTGGAAATGGGTGCCGTTACGAGCACGTCCACTTTTCCAGCAGCGAGATCGCGTGTGGCAGCTTCAAGAGAAAGGAAGGCGTATTTGCCACCCGTTTCGTTTGTTTCTCCAAATTTCGCCTCTACTTCTTCGTCCCAAACATTCACAATGTTAATTTTCTTTCGACGCGCTTCTTCGGCAGTTTTCACTCCCGTATAGTTGAAGTTGTTCATGCGAAGTTGCTTTTTGTATGCCTCGAAAATCTTATCAGATCCGTAAATAATTGGAGTGCAATCGGTGAGAATGCGCGGATCTTCTAGGGATTTCATAATCACCTCGATCCCGATTCCGTTGATATCACCAATGGATATTCCGATGCGCACATCGTTGCCTGATGTTCTCTCTTTCTTCTGCTCTTTATTTTCCATTAAGCGTAATTTTTTAGGAAGTTGTACAACAATCGAACGCCAACTCCTGTTCCACCTTTTGTTCGATAAGCATCCGTAGCACTCAAAAATGCAGGTCCAGCAATATCAAAGTGAATGTAAGGCGCTCCAACAAAATGTTCGAGGAATTTACCTGCTGTGATCATTCCTGCAGACGCACCGCCCACATTTTTTAAATCGGCGATAGGTGATTTCATCTCTTCTAAATATTCGTCCCAAAATGGGAAACGCACCGCTCGTTCGTGTGTTTCGTTTCCAGCAGCATCAATCAGATCGAAGTATTTGTCGTCTGCATTTCCCATTACCACCACGCCCTGTGTACCAATTGCTCGTGCTGCAGCGCCAGTGAGAGTAGCTGCGTCAATCACCAATTCGGGATTGTATTTCTTCGAGTAAGCGAGTGCATCAGCTAAGATCATTCGACCTTCGGCGTCCGTGTTGAGCACTTCCACGGTTGTTCCGTCGTACATAGTTACAATGTCGCCCGGAGCGTAGGCGTTCAATCCTGGTCGGTTATCCGTTGCAGGAATCAAAGCGATGATGTGGAGTGGAAGTTGTTGCAAAGCAGCTAAATAGATCGCTCCTGCCATACACGCCGCACCTCCCATATCACTTTTCATGAGATCCATGGAGTTGGGTGTTGGTTTTAGACTCAATCCTCCTGTATCGTATACCACACCCTTCCCAACCAAAACGATCGGCTGTTTGTTTGTGTGATTTTTTCCTTTGTACTCTACAATAGTGAAGGTTGGTGGGTCGATCGAACCTTGATTCACTGCCAAAAGCCCTCCCATTTTGAGGGATTCGATTTGCGTTTTTTCCAAGACTTTCACTGTCAGGTCGGTGTCTTCGCCGAGTGCCACAATTTCAGCTGCCAATTGCTCTGCATTGAGGTAAGAAACGGGTTCATTCACCATGTCTCTTGCCCAAAAAACAGCCGCGGTGATGTTGATCAACTCCATTACTTTTTCGTCGGAGAATCGTTCGTCCACAATAATATTTTCGAGGAGATTTACTTTTTCTTCTTTGTCTTTGAAATAATCCAAAAACTGGTAACTTGCCAAAAGAAAGCCTTCAAGAAAATAGTAGACTGCATCAGGATTTCCCGCCACAGCAATCTCTGCTACTTTTCGGTCCAAACGCGCTCTAAAAGCTGCGCCATGTTTTCGCATCGCTTCATTCTTCTCAGATTCTTTTACGAAGAATTCGAGAGAACTCATGCTCTCTACAAATTGAGTCTCTTTATCTAATTTAAGAAATGCCTCTACCGAATCTTTGCTCTCTTTTGAAATTCCATGAATTTCCGCTTTTGTATCGGTGATGTAAACTCTGTGATTACACGAGGATTGAT
>CALFOS010000150.1 GCA_937919725.1 uncultured Fluviicola sp.
TGTTGTCCCACTAGGGCTCGAACCTAGACTCTTCTGTACCAAAAACAGACGTGTTGCCAGTTACACCATGGGACAGTTTCACAACTGTTCCTACAACGTATAAAATTAGTTGCGGGTGCAAATGTAACAACAAAATTCACAATCTCAAAAACTAGAATCAAAAAAAATATCTTTTCTTTTTTTACCCTAATCGCAAATTTTGGCATTTTTTCACGTCTGCAATTCTTTCCGCAAGGGATATATTTTTAAATTCGCACAGCCTTTCTACCGTCGAAGCAAATTTCGACTGGCTATTTAGAACATTGCTTATGAATTACAGAAAGATAAATACCTACCTCGGTTGGTCCGTTTTTTTAATCGCAACGATCGTTTATTTCATTACGATTGAGGACACCGTGAGTTTGTGGGATTGTGGTGAGTACATCACCGCTGCGTATAAATTGGAAGTGGGTCACCCACCGGGAGCACCTTTGTTTATGATACTTGGACGTTTGTTCTCCTTCTTTGCTGCTGGCGAGGATGCCGCTGTGTGGATTAACCGTTTGTCGGCATTATCGAGCTCTCTCACCATACTCTTCATGTTCTGGTCGCTCACCTTGCTGATCAAAAAAATGATCCACAAAACGCGTGAAGTATTGTCGAATGGCGACAAAATTGCCATTTTCGGTGCTGCTGCAATCGGTTCTTTGGCCTATGCGTTTACTGAATCGTTCTGGTTTTCGGCTGTTGAAGGCGAGGTTTATGCAATGTCGTCCTTATTTACTGCAGCTATTTTCTGGGCAATCCTCCGTTGGGATGAAGAAATGGGAATGGTGCGCCGTGGATTGGTCGTGAAAGGATATTCGCCTGATCGTTGGTTGCTTCTCATCATGTTTATGCTTGGACTCGCAATTGGAGTTCACCTTCTCGGAATCCTCGTGGTTCCAGCGATCGCCTTCGTTATCTATTTCCGATATACTGAGAAAGCAACGCTGCTGGGAATCATTCTCACAGGAATTCTGTCGATTGTCGTACTTGGATTTATCCAAAAAGCGGTGATCCCTGGAACAATCGCGATGGCGTCATCTTTCGAAATTTCGTTCGTAAACTCAATGGGACTTCCATTCTACGCGGGAACGATTTTCTTCTTCGTTTTGTTGGTGGCTGCCTGTGTTTTCACACTTCGCTTCGCTCGCAAAAGAGGAATGCGCATCTTGTATTCTTCCATGATGGGACTTATTTTCCTATTGATCGGATACGGTTCGTTTGCGGTGATCGTAATTCGCTCGAATGCCAACACGCCACTCGATGAAAACGACCCTGAAAACCTCGTTACATTGCGCGCTTACCTTGAGCGTGAACAGTATGGCTCAGCGCCGATTTTATTCGGACAATACTGGAATTCGCAAGAAAATGACCGTGCTCAATTTGACGACCTTGGACCAACTTATTTACGCCGCTTCGTAGTTCAAAAAAGCGATGCTGACATCAAGGCATTTAAAAGCGAAGAACGCGCAAAGGCGTATGCCAAAAACGTAACGGGTGCTACCGTTGACGAAAAATATTATCTATCGAACGAACGTGTGATGACCAATGCCGTTCCGACCTATGCTCAGACTACCTTCCTTCCACGGATGTATTGGGGCAATGAAGGCGATGGTAAAATTGATGGCTACAAAAAATGGTCAGGTTACGATGCTTCAGATGGAACTGGAACTGAGAAAGGAACCGACGGAATGCGCTTGCCTACTTTTGGCGAAAACATGACGTATATGGCCAATTATCAAGTGAATTGGATGTATTGGCGCTATTTCATGTGGAATTTCTCGGGTCGTCAAAACGACATTCAAGGACACGGAAGCGCGATGCGCGGAAACTGGAAATCGGGATTTGATGCTGTGGATGAAACGCGTTTGGGAAGCCAAGAGGCCGCTCCCTACTTCACGAAAGAAAATCCTTCCAACAATTCATTCTTCTTCCTTCCGCTTATTTTGGGATTGATCGGATTGATCTTCCATTTCTACAAAGCACCAAAAGATGCATTCGTAGTGATGTTGGTTTTCTTGTTCACCGGGTTAGCGATTGTGATTTACCTCAACCAAAAGCCATTTGAGCCACGTGAACGTGATTATGCTTACGCAGGATCGTTCTATTTCTTCGCGATGTGGATAGGAATCGGAGTCTACGCACTCTACGATGCCTTCAAGTCGTTCGGTAAGAAAGAACTCATTCGAATGGGAATCATCGGTGGGGCTGGTTTATTACTGTTCTTAATCATGGATGCCGCTGATGGACAAATGATTCGTTCTATTTCGTGGATCATCATAGCTGGAATCGCTGCATTTGGAATTGGTGCGATGATGCTGCTCCAAAAAGTCCTCAAAAAGGATGAACATGGTGCCGTGGCTGCCATTCTATTAACGATCGCAGTTCCTTTAATTCTTGCTTTCCAAGGTTGGGACGATCACGACCGGAGCTTGAAAACATCGGCACGCGACCTCGCGAAAAACTACTTGATGTCATGTGAGAAAAATGGAATTATCTTCACAAATGGAGATAATGACACGTTCCCACTTTGGTACATGCAAGAGGTGGAAGGATATAGAACAGACGTTCGCGTATGTAACTTGTCGCTTATGCAAACAGATTGGTACACCGATCAAATGAAAATGCGAGCATACGAGTCTGATCCGCTTCCTATCAAATTTACGGAAGACCAAATTCTGATGTACGCTGGAAATACCGATCAAATTTATTTCTTCGATCTCCTTCAACTATTTCAACGAGCTACGCCAGAACTCACCAAAAAAGTAATTGCTTTGCGTGCTAAAGGAAGTCCAAATGAAGTGAATGCATCGCTTGCTCAATTCTCACGAGGTGCACTTTCTATCTTGGGTGGAGTAACAGGTTCAGATCCTAAAACAACGGCTCGTCTTGATCGCATTCGAGAAATAGTTGGTGCAATTCCTAAGGGTGATATCGCCGAGGATATTTACAATAGATATAGTGCATGCCTGGAAGTGTTAATGGCATCTCAAAATCCGAGTGGATCCGTGAAAATGTCGAACCAAACAGCAAAATCGTTCCAAGACTTATTGTTGAACTTCGAAAAAGGATGGGATTACTCGAACATTCAGGATGCGATGGAATTCACACGCGACGACAATAACCTAGTGGAAACAGAAGGACAAACGATTCGAATTTTTCCAAGTTCAGGGTTTGTGGTGCCTGTGAATATGAAAAACGCGATCAAATCGGGATTGATCACCAAAGCGCAAGAAAAAGAATGCGTGAAAGAACTCCGATTTAACTTCGATAAACAGGCTATCACGCGCGAACAAGCCATGATGCTCGATATTATTGCCAACAACGATTGGAAGCGCGGGATATATTTCTCTTCCCCAGGAGGATCGGATGTTGCCTTGGCACTTTACCGAAGAGGTTATGTGAAACAAAATGGAATGGCCTTCGAAGTAAACCCACTCAATAGACCGAATGAGCGAATGAATGCAGACCGCATGTACAAGAACCTCATGCAAAATTACGAGTACGGCGCGATGAACAATCCTGATGTATTGACCGATTACTACACGCGTCGCCATACGAAGCAATACAGAACTCATTTCTATAGTTTGGCTGAAGAATATATGATGAAAGCATTCCGCGGAGAAGGTGCTGTGGATGAGCGTGGCATGCCTGGACAAAAAATATCGGCAGCGCAAGTTGCAGAATACAAGAAGAAAGCGATTGCTTTGTTGCACCGTTCGTTGGAAGTGATGCCGGCTGAAATTGTAATCGATTATGGCGAACCGACACAAAGCCGTGATCCACGCGATGGATATGTGCAGCTCGATGGTGCTGGAGGAATTCTGCGTGATCAAAATGGTGAAGAGGTGAAACTCAAAGGATACACAGATGGTGATTTGCACAATTATGTAACCCTACTCTACAGTGCAGGCGATATCAAAGGAGCAGAAAAACTCGGTAAAACTATTGCCGGGCAATTGGAATCCATCATCGATTATTTCGATAAAAGTGATATTCGATTTATTGCAGATGGTGAAAACCGTGAAGATTTCCTTGCAGCAATGCATGCGTACTATGTGCTCAATAAGTCTGCTCTTGATGCGGGACAAGCGAAAGGTGCCTTGGCAACTCGAACCAATGCAAAATTGAAATACATTTACGATACGATGTATCCTCGATTGATCAAAGAATTGAAAACACGGGCGAAAGAAAGTGGCGAACGCATGAGTGGATCGAAAGGTGGATTCTACGGCTCGGCGATGAGAGTATTAGAAGATTACTCTGTTGGAATGGCGATGGAATTCGGATACATGGAGCGACCTAACCAGAGTTCATTGCCGCCAAGTGGGGAACAACCGATCTCCGCTGCGGACATGGAAGCAATGATGCAGCAAATGAACGTGAGCGCCGATTCAGTTCTGCCTTAAGCCAAACAATGAGAATTTTTAGAACCCCCATTTATTTTCCTTGGTTGTTTCCGAAGCGAAAATGGGGGTTTTCTTCTTCTCAAAATACCGTTTATCTGACTTTTGACGATGGGCCAACGCCCGAACTCACACCGTGGATCCTCGATTTTCTTAAGAAAGAAGGAGTGAGAGCGAGCTTTTTTTGTGTGGGGTCAAATGCCAAGAAGCATCCAGAATTGATGGAGCGAATCGTGAACGAGGGGCACCAAATCGGCAACCACACGATGCGCCACGAGAAGGGTACGAAAGTCTCAAAAAAACAATACCGCGAGTCCATTCACGAAGCAGCTCAACACATTCAGAGTGATTTGTTTCGTCCGCCTTATGGGCGTTTACCGATGATTTATGGACGATCTATCAGAAAAAATTATACCATCGTGATGTGGTCGTGGCTTTCCTACGACTACGACAAAAGTGTATCCATCGAACGCATCATCGCACAAGCCCATCGCATCAAGTCGGGTGATATTTTGGTGGTACACGACAATGAAAAAGTAAAAGATCGCATTCAAGAATTACTTCCGATGCTCATTGAAATCAATC
>CALFOS010000151.1 GCA_937919725.1 uncultured Fluviicola sp.
TTTTGGGCTGGATTGAAGTTCTTTAACGTTTACGGACCCAACGAATTCCACAAAGGAAGAATGGCATCGGTGATTTTCCATGCGTTTCATCAAATTGGAAAAACGAATGCGATGAAGCTGTTCCGATCGCACAATCCAGATTACAAAGACGGAGAGCAACTGCGGGATTTTGTCTACGTGAAAGATGTGGTTGAAGTATGTTGCTACTTGATGGAGTATTCGCCAGCATCTGGAATTTACAACCTTGGATCAGGCACTGCAAGAACGTTCCTGGACCTCACGAAGAATACCTTCAAAGCGATGAACAAGGAAGAGAATATTTCGTTTGTTAATACGCCGGAAGATATTCGTGATAAATACCAGTATTTCACCGAGGCAGACATGTCGAAGTTGATCGAATCTGGATATGAGATTCCATTTCATTCTTTGGAAGATGGCGTTGCTGATTACGTTACGAGTTACTTGGAAACGGAAACGTATTATTGATTGGCTAAATACCAATCCTTCAAACTAGAATTCATCAAATCTTCTTCGGTATCCAAATCGTTTAGCGTTCCAATAATTCCAACGGAATGTCCTTTCTCCTTTAACTGATCTAGGGTAATCTCAAGTAATTCTTCGGTGCTCCAAGGTTTTTGCTCAAAAATGCATTCCAACATCGACCTCATTCCAATCAAGTAATATCCTCCATCCTCGGCGGGACCGAAAACGGCATCGTTTGAGTTCAATTTATCTAAGCCGGTTTCAATAATTTCAGATGTCAAATCAGGTAAATCTGAGCCAATTCCGACGACGCATTCGTAACCGAGATCAAAACTTCTTCGGAATGCATCTGACATGCGTTCACCTAAATCATTTCCTCGTTGGATATACTGCGTGAAATTCGCCCACCTCGCAGGGTCTTTTTGGGAGGAAAAGTAGATGTGAACGTCACAATTTTGAATTCCAGTTGTTGCTCGTTCCGTGATGTGCATCAAGTGTTTGTAGATTTCGAAAGCAGCATCGTTTCCAATGGTTTTCGCCAAACGCGTTTTAGCAGTTCCGAGTACGGAATTTTTCACGAAGACTAGGAGCAATCGGTTGTGAGACATGTTAATAAACGATAGTTCCCTTCGTGATCCACTTGCCCCAATCTTTGGAATATCCATGAATTCGCGAGGTGGATTTGCCGCTCGAAGTCACCTTTGGCAGTCCAGAATTGTTCCATTGAAAAAATCCGCCGTAGAGGTTTTTCACATTGGTATAGCCTTCTTTTTTGAGTTTTTCTCCGATGGTTTGACTCCGCGCGCCAATGCTACAGTAGACAATTATTTCGCCAGTTTTCGGAATTGACTTCAGGCTCGACAACGAGAAATTATCGTATCCGACGCACTTCGCTCCCTTGATATGACTCACATCGAATTCTTTCTTCTCACGTGTGTCGAGAAAGTAAACGTTTGAATTACCTACTTTCTTCGAAGCATCTGTACAAGAAATCGTCGGGAAATCGGTGTAATATCCTTCCAGCATTTTTTTGTATTCCGCCGTTTGACCGGTGGAAGAAAATCCAATTAACAAGAAGAGAAATAAGATGCGCATATACATTTGACGGTTCATTTTACTGTTGCTTACGGCTGACAGACCAAGGTATCAAAACTTGGAGAATATCCTGCCCAAATCCCCAAGGCCCCTCCTTTGATGTTGTTCGGGATATTCGTTGGAGTGGCGAATGGATTTCCTGCTGTCGACAATTGTGTGTACTTCTTTTCAAAGAAATCATACACATATCGATCCATTTTTGACAATTTGATCACAACAGTATCTCCGATTGGGTACATCCATCGATATTCGTCGGGATAATTTGGTCCTGTCGCCTTCGGATTTTCGTAGAAGAAATCGAATGTGAGTCCATCAAGAAATTCATCGTCAAAAACTGGACTGAAGGGTTTCGTGTATCCAGCGTCGACCGTCGATCCATCTGGATTGGTATTGATCCGTTTCATTTCCCATCGATAGGCATCATATTGATTGGGAGGATCGCTTAATGTTACCCACGAATAGCCGTGATTTGGCGTTCCAGGTTCGGCTTTCCAGTAGAGATTTTCAAAACTAGTCGGTTGAACAATGCTCGTTTCTGCGGTGTATGTTTTTCCTTCGTAGGTAACAGTTAGCGTATACGTTTTTCCAACTTGTCCCCAAATTGCAGTGTTGAATGAAGTGTAAGCGCAAATATGATAATTCGCGAGCTCAGCTACTGTGATTCCAAACATGGCTGCGGCAATTTCTTCGCTCCCTGCCGGAAGATTGTCGGAACATAGTTCGTCCAATTGAACCGTTGTTGTGCCATCCGAAACAGTGACAATGGCACCGCTGATGAACCCATTCAAAAAGGCACTCAAGTCTGTAGGTGCGTATACCTCCTTCGATTTCGACAATAATACGAAAGGCGGTTGACCGGTTTCTATTTGACCGTCGATCACCAATTGTTCTTCGTAGCCAGGAATATCAATCGTCACTTCTTTTGTGCAGCCGTTCAAAAGCGAAAGAGCTGCGAGAAGTGGGAGATATAGAACTAATTTTTTCATCTTCTAAAATTCAAAATTCCATGTAACACTCGGGATAATAGGGAATAAAGTTACCTGTTTCACCGAGATATTAAAATTGCCTTGTAAAAAATCGCCGTCATTATCAACATAGAGGAAATAAGGATTGGCACGATTGTAAACATTGTATACGGAAAAAGCCCAATTACTTCGGAAGCGTTTTTTTACTTTGATCACCTCACCCGAGGTTGGGTCTTCCTTCTCTTTATATGCTTTCGAATACCAAATTGCTGAGATGTCCAGTCGGTGGTATGGAGCCATGCGCGTGGAATTGCGCTGACCATAATTGAAGAGCAAATCCTGTCCCTGAACATACCAAGATGTGGGCAAGGTGAGTGTGTTTCCTGTCGCGTAGATGAAAGCTGTGGAGAATGTCCATCGATCGTTCAACTGATAACTTCCCACTACTGATAAATCATGTCGGCGATCGTATTTCGCAGGAAATTTCACGCCATTGTTCAATTCTGCAAAAATGCGTTCGGTCTTGCTCCAGGTATAGCCTATCCAGCCAGTGATCTTTCCAATCGATCGCTTCACATAAAATTCGGCACCGTAGCTCCAGCCTCTGCCAAAAGTGAGCAGATTGTCGGTGTTGTCGTTCACGTTGTCGGATGGAAGCGCTCCTTCCTTGTACTCGATGAGGTTACGCATGTCCTTGTAGTAGACTTCAACAGATGTTTCGTACTTATTTTGCTTAAAATTCCGGAAATATCCGAACGATCCTTGCCAGCCAATTTGTGGTTTGGCGATGTTGGTGGTAGGAAACCAGATATCCGTTGGAAGCGATACCGCCGAGAGCGAAGTAAGGTGAATGTATTGATAATTGTATGAAAACCCTGCCTTAATCGAACTATTGTCAGGTAACATATAGCGCAACGAAATGCGTGGCTCTAAACCGTGAAAAAACTGAATCAAGGCGCCTTTTTTGTATTGGATAGTTGTGTCGGGGGTGCTCAGATTTCCTTTGACGTAACGGGTGAACGGTCCAACGTGCGAAAAAGTGCTGTAGCGAAGTCCAACATTAATCCGAAATTGTTCGTTCAGATCAAACTCATCCAAAATGTACGCGGCCGTTTCGTGGCTTTTCAATTGTTGAGCCAATCCAGTATCAAAAACAACATCCTGCTGCGAAGCAGAAACGCTTGTTGGGGTGAAGGTGTGGAAGGTATAATGAGCGCCGAATTTCACTTTGTGCCGAGGATTGGGGAAGTAGGTAAAATCGACTTTACCTCCAACATCTCGAATACCAGATTCCAATTTGAAACGGAATTCATCTTGCTCCGATCCAAAACTAAACAGATAATCGGTGAAGGTTCCTGTAACGTTCATGAACAATTTACTCGAAAATAAATGATTCCAACGTAGCGATGCAATTCCATTTCCCCAAGGCATGGTCACCTGAAAATCGTCGTCCAAATTTCCAAAACTAAATTCGTCTTTTCCGTAGTAGCCGCTCAAATAAATCCGGTCTTTGTCGCTAAGTTTGTAGTTCATTTTTAGGTTGAGGTCGTAGAAATAGTAACTCGATCCAGCAAATGGTGACGTATCTGAAATAGCCGCCTTCATGATCACGTCTAAGTAGGTTCGTCTCCCAGCTACCATGAACGAACCTCGGTCTTTTTTTAAGGGTCCTTCGATTGTGATGCGTGAAGAAATAACGCCCAATCCGCCTTTCACGCTCAGTCGCTTGTAATTTCCTTCGTTCATGTTCACTTCAAGTACCGACGACATTCGCCCTCCAAAATTGGCAGGCATTCCTCCTTTTATCAAGTTGACGCTTTTCACAGCATCCGAATTGAAGACGGAGAAAAATCCGAATAAATGAGCGGCGTTGTACACCACCGCTTCATCCAACAAAACCAAATTCTGGTCTGGGCCTCCTCCTCGAACATAAAATCCTTGTCCACCTTCCGCGGCCGATGAAACACCGGGCAAAAGCTGAATGATCTTCACAAGATCGACTTCGCCCATAAATGCTGGAAGTCGTTTTATTTCGTCGATTTTCAACTCAATTTGTCCAATTTTTGTACTGTTGGTGTTGTCTGATGCCTTTCCGTTTACAATCACTTCTTCCACATCCTGCACCTTAGTGCCAGCCTCAAAATCGAAGCGAACATCTCCAAGTAAGTCGATTTCTTTGGATTCAGTTTCCAAGCCGTCAACTCGAAATTCTACGGTGTACTTTCCGCAAGGCACACTGAGCGAGTAAAATCCATACGTATTCGTGAGTATGCCTTTCGAAATACTTGGAATAAATACTTTCGCGTCAATTACGGATTCGCCGTTGCTGGCATTCGTTACGTATCCAATGAGTGTGCACATTTCTTGCGAATAAGCTGTAAATGAGAAGAGCGCAATCGCAAGAAGAAAAAATCGACGCATGGAAAAATATTTGCGTAAAGATCGTGATTCTTTGAGTTTTCATCAACCCCAACTACAGATTTAACAAATTCTTCATAGATAAACAGTTGTTCTCTGTAAAATCAAGGTGTGATCTCCTTGTAAATGGGCTTTTTTCCCGTAAATTTGATCTTCTTAAAAAGCTGAGCACGCATGAAGGTTTCTTACAATTGGTTGAAGGAATACGTTGAAACAAAATTATCGCCCGAAGAAATGGGTGTAATCCTTACTGATACTGGACTTGAGGTAGAAGGGATTTCTAAAATTGAGGCCGTAAAAGGCGGATTGTCAGGTGTGTTTGTGGGCGAAGTACTCAGCTGCGAGCAACATCCCGATGCGGATCGATTGAAGATAACGACTGTTAGTGTTGGTGGAGAAGCATTACAAATTGTCTGTGGTGCACCAAATGTTGCTACTGGTCAGAAAGTAATCGTTGCTACTGTGGGATGTACGCTTTATCCTTCACCAGAAGAGGAATTTAAAATAAAAACGTCAAAAATCAGAGGGGTTGAGTCGCATGGAATGTTGTGTGCTGAGGACGAATTAGGACTCGGACAATCACACGATGGAATATTAGTGCTCAATCCTGATGTGAAAGTTGGAACTCCTGCTGCCACTTATTTTGAGTTGGAAGATGATTATGAAATTGAAATTGGCCTCACGCCAAATCGCTCGGATGCGATGGGACATGTGGGTGTTGCGCGCGATTTAGTCGCATTTTTGAACGTTCATCAAAAATCGGGAATTGAACTCAAATTTCCAGATGTTAGTGGATTCAAAGTTGATAATAATGACCTTCCAATTTCTGTGGAGGTAAAAAATACGGATGTTTGTCCGCGCTATACTGGAACGTCGATCAAAGGCGTAAAAGTGGAAGCTTCGCCAGCGTGGTTACAAAAACGATTGAGAGCAATCGGCTTGTCCCCGATCAATAATGTAGTAGATGTCACGAATTTTGTGATGCACGAACTAGGAACGCCACTTCATGCCTTCGATGCTGTAAAATTGAATGGAAAAATTGTCGTGAAAACAGCAAATGATGGCGATATCTTCACAACGTTAGATGAGGTAGAACGCAAGTTGACTTCAGATAATTTGATGATCACCAACGGAACCGATCACCTCTGCATTGCTGGAGTTTTTGGTGGAAGTGCATCGGGAATTTCGGATGCTACCACAGATATTTTCCTCGAATCGGCGTATTTCAATCCTGTTTTGGTGCGAAAAACAGCTAAGTTTCATGGTTTGAACACCGATTCTTCGTTTCGTTTCGAGCGAGGAGTAGACCCAAATTTGACGGTGTATGCTCTGAAACGAGCTGCGCTTCTTATTCAACAGGTAGCGGGAGGTTCAGTTGCAATGGATATAGTTGACACGAATCCGAAACCGATTGAAAACGTTATTGTCGAGTTTTCGTACGATCGCTGCAACCGCTTGATCGGGACTGAAATCTCGAAGGAAATGGTCAATTCGATTTTCAAGGAACTTGATATTATTGTCAAAAGCGATTCGAATGGTATTGCTCAATTGGAAATACCGGCGTACCGCGTAGATGTTACGCGCGAAGCAGATGTGGTGGAAGAGGTTCTGCGGATTTTTGGTTTCAATAATGTCCCAATTCCCGATAAATTAAACACGTCGTTGCCGCTCTTCAAAAAACCAGATGTTGAGAAGTTGCAAACTACGATTTCTGAAATGCTCGTCGGAATGGGCTGCATCGAGACGATGAATAATTCGCTCACGAAGTCAGAATATGCGGAGAAAATTGGCGGAGAGGTTGTCAAATCTATTCGAAATGTAGAAATGCTCAATCCGCTAAGTTTGGATCTGAATGTGATGCGTCAAACTTTAATTTTCAACGCGTTGGAAACGGTCGTGCGCAATCAGAATAGACAAAACGCCGATTTGAAATTGTTCGAATTCGGGAAAATCTACCATAAATTCGATGATGGATACTCCGAAAACCGACGATTGATTATTGCACTAAGCGGTAAACGCGAAATGGAGAATTGGAATTCGAATGGTGACATTAGCACGTATTTCACGATCAAAGGAACAACGAAAGCACTTTTCCAACGAATTGGATTGGACGGAATGCTCAAAGAATCTTCATTCAAAAATTCACTGCTCCAAGATGGTGTTCAGTTGTCGATTTTGAAACAAAAAGTGGGCGAAATTGGATGGATTACGCCTGAGCTCAAGAAATATTTCGGAATCAAACAAGACGTTTTTATTGCCGATTTAGATTGGGACGTGATCATCGACTCTTTGAAATTGGTAAAAGTCAAATACACCGAATTACCGAAAACATTCGCTGTCCGTCGTGATTTCTCCTTGTTATTGGATACAAAAATTACATTTACGGAAATTGAAGAATTAGCGTCAGCTTGTGATAACAAAATCTTGAAGGAAGTTGGATTATTCGATGTTTACGAAGGAAAGAATTTGGATGCGGGTAAAAAATCGTACGCTGTTTCATTCAAATTTCAGGATGCTGAAAAAACACTTCAAGACAAACAAGTAGACGCGGTAATGGAAAAAATTCGCGCTCAATTGGAATCGAAATTAGGCGCTCAACTGAGATAATTTCCTAAAAAAGAATCCTACACATGAAACAATTCATCATCACAGGAATCGGTACAGATGTCGGAAAAACAGTTGTGAGCGCAATCGTGTCCGAAGCATTGCACGCGACTTACTGGAAACCTGTTCAAGCTGGTGACCTCGATAATTCGGATTCAATTAAGATTTCGAATCTCACAGAGAATGTACAGGTTCTTCCTGAAGCTTTTCGGCTATCTAAACCTATGTCACCCCATGCTGCAGCGGAAAAAGATGGAATTGAAATTCTACCTGAACAACTGAATTTACCTTCGGTACCGGGAAACTTTATTGTGGAAGGAGCAGGTGGACTCATGGTTCCTATCAATTCGAAAGGATTTCTCTACGCAGATGCGTTTGTAATGTGGAAATTACCAGTGATTGTGGTGTCGCGACACTATTTAGGAAGTATCAATCATACCTTGATGACGATCGAAATTTTGAAGCAGCGAGGAATTGAAATCGAGGGAATTATTTTTGTGGGAGATGAAAATCCGACCACGGAATCGGTCATTCTCAAAAATACAGGACTTCGACCAATTGCACGAATACCACTGGCAAAAGAAGTAAATCAAGCGTTTATCCTCAGCGAAGCGGAGAAAATAAAAAATCAAATTTGATGAGTTTAATCGAGCGTGATAAGAAAGTTGTTTGGCATCCATTTACACAACAGCAAACCTCAGGTGATCCGTTGGAAATTGTTCGTGCAGAAGGAGTTATACTTTTTGGGGCGAACGAAAAAGAATACATCGACGCAAATTCATCTTGGTGGGTAAACGTTCATGGTCACGCGCATCCGCACATCGGAAAGGCGATTTCGGATCAGTTTCAAACTATTGATCACGTTGTTTTTGCTGGGGTTACGCATCCAAAAGCAGTCGAATTGGCAGAGCGAATTGTAGCTAAATTGCCGGCTAAGCTTCAAAAGGTATTCTTCTCAGATAATGGTTCAACGGCTGTAGAAGTTGGACTAAAAATGGCGTTTCAATATTTCCACAATCAAAATCAAGATCGAAAACGGGTAGTGGCGCTCGATGGCGCTTATCACGGCGATACGTTTGGTGCGATGTCTGTGGGACAAAGGGGATATTTCAACGCACCGTTCGAACCTTTTTTCTTCGATGTCGATTATTTGGATTTCCCGACGGAAGAGGATCAAGATGCAATTTTGTCTCATGCTCGGAAATTGTTCGAAATGGAGGATGTAGCCGTTCTTATCGTTGAGCCGCTCGTGCAGGGCGCAGCTGGAATGAGGATGTATTCTGCTGAGTTTTTGGATCAATTAACCGCAATTGCACATCAGTTTGGATCACTGGTAATCTTTGATGAAGTAATGACCGGATTCGGACGAACAGGGAAATTGTTCGCGATGGATTTTTGCGAACATAAACCAGATATCGTTGCGTTGTCGAAGGGCTTGACTGCTGGAGTGATCCCAATGGGATTAACCGTTGCTTCACAAAAAGTGTATGATGCATTTTTATCAGAAGAAAAGACGAAGGCATTTTTGCATGGACATTCATTTACCGCTAATCCGATTGCGTGTGCTGTCGCATGCGCGAGTTTGGATATTTTCGATCAGAAGGAGACCTTTGAAAATATTGCATCAATTGAGAGCTGGGGAAATGATTTTATTGAAGAACTGAATACTGTTTCATGCGTGCAAAATACGCGTCAGTCAGGAACAATCGTTGCGTTTGAAATTGAAACAAGGGAAGGAAATACCTATTTTTCGGATATCCGCGAACAAGCATACACTTACTTTTTGGAACATGGGGTACTGCTGCGACCGCTAGGTAATACCTTGTTTGTCAATCCTCCGTATTCGATTTCGAAGAAGGAGTATCATAGGATTTCATCGGTTATAATTAATTTTCTCCTGACTATCGACTCCGTCTCATAATGATCTAAAAAAGTAATTCGAATTTTTTTCGTTACAATTACTTAGTGGTAAATGATCATTTTCTTGAGCTTATTAAGTGCACTTATTATCGTCATAGTATTGTTTTTCGTAACTAAACAGCTTAATCCAAAAGGTGCTTTAATCATCTTGAACAAAATTGATGGGGCTATAACTTGGTTTTCACAGGAAATAAATTATTCGTAGATTGATCTCGAAACAATAAAATGAACTGTTTGTTGTGTAATATATTTCAATATTTGTTTAATCCTAAATTGAAGTGTTTAATCTACGGATTATAATTACAACCGTTCTGCATATTCTTCTTAAATATACTACATATGAGACTTCTACTAGTTATCGGATTCTGTTTATTGGGATCAATTACAATTGGTCAAAATCAAATTACTTGGGGAACTATAGCAGATGTTGCATCCTCTGGCTTTGGTTATAATTTTCCTAGAATAGTTCATGATGGAGCGGGTGACCCTATAATCTCATGGACCAGTAACGGTGATCAGTATTTTGTACGTTGGAATGGGGCTGGATTTGCAACGCCAGTTACACTAAATAGTGTTCCAATTGCAGGAGCAGGATGGATGGGCCCTGATATAGCGTCAAAAGGAGATACAATTTTCGCAGTTTATAAAGAAACACCAGAAGCTGATACAAATAGCCATGTGTGGTGCGTAGGGTCGTTTGATGGAGGGTTAAATTTTAATTCACCTGTGAGAGTTGATAATATAGGCGATAATATTTGCCGATTCCCAACAATTACAATTGACGAACAAGGTAATCCCATTGTTGGATTTATGCGATTAAACGCAAGTTTTGGAGATGCTCAATGGGTTGTATCGAAGTCTTCTGATTTGGGCAACTCATTTTCACCAGATGTGTTGGCGAGTGGTTGGAGTAGCGGTACTTCGGAAGTGTGCGATTGCTGTCCTAGTAAGATCGTGAGTGGTGGAAACACGGTCGCAATGCCCTATAGAGATAATAACAGTAATGTGCGTGATACATGGGTGGGAATATCAAACGACAATGGAGCGAGTTTTATAGGTGGAATGGATGTAGATCAACAAGGTTGGGTATTAATGTCCTGTCCATCGTCAGGACCTGACGGAGTAATCATTGGAGACAACCTATACACCACCTTTATGAGTGGTGCTAGCAGTGCTACTCGTGCACACTACAATATTTCTTCAATTTCCGGATTGAGTGGCTCTCCTGCCATTCCACTAGATCAAACAACACCTATTTCTTTGGCTTCACAAAATTATCCAAGGGTGGATAACGATTTAAATTCCTTGGCTTTTGTATGGAAACAATCTTCGAATGGTTCGCAAGGATTGGCAATTCAATTCACCTCCGATATAACGACTGGAATAAACCCAATACAAGAGCTTGTCGCAACTGATAATGTTGGTGCAGTTGATGTTATGATCAATAATGGCAACATCTGGGTTGTTTGGGAAGATTTCTCGTCGGGGACTGTTAAGTATAGAAGAGGAACTTATGCAAGTGCACTCGGATTGAAGCCGGTTGATCCTAAGTCAGATGATCTAGAAGTTTATCCGAATCCTTCAGACGAGGTATGGAATATCTCTGGTGCTTCACAGTCACAGTACATTCAATTTGAATTAATAGCGCTTAATGGTGAAATTATTACTCGAAACTTAGTTTCTACTGCGAATGGAAGATTCTATTTTGAACTAGAAAATTCCGGATTGAATGCAGGAGTTTATTACGTGAAGATTTCAGATGATCAGTTTATCAAAACGGTAAAATTGCTAAAACAATAAGTTCTAGCAGACTCAATGAAGCAAATTCGAATCAGTATTTGAGTTCAACTCATTAGATGAGTAGGTGCTCGATCGCATCAACCTGAGGTTCCCCATTTAGAATACTTATTTTGTCACTTCTAAAGTACGATTGACGTGTGTTTCGTTTGGAGTCAAGTTTCTTCAATCGCTTCCAAGATAATTCTTCCCGCTTCTCGAATTTCGATTTCCGAAATAGTGAGTGGAGGCGAGAGTCGGAAGCTGTATGGATGCGACAAAAACCAGAAACTGATCAATCCTTTTTCGAGGCATTTGTGAACGACTTTTTCTACGCGCTCGAACGATGCCATGTCGAAGGCGAACATCATTCCGATGCGTCGAACTTCTTTAATTTCGGAGTTTTGACCTATGAGATCTTCGAGCAACTGACCCAAACGTTCGACTTCTGCATAATTAATTTCTGTCTGTATCACCTCCAAGCAGGCATTCGCGGCTGCGCAAACGACAGGATGACCTCCGAACGTGGTGATGTGACCCAACATCGGGTTGTGCTTAAATGTCTCCAAATTTTCTTTCGAAGAAACAAGTGCGCCAATTGGCATTCCTCCTCCGAGCGCTTTACCAAGTGTGAGAATATCGGGAACGACATCAAACTGTTCGAAGGCAAATAAACTTCCAGTTCGACCGATTCCGCATTGGATTTCGTCAAAAATCAATAAAGCTCCCACCTCGGAGCAGCGCGATCGAACTGCTGCCAAAAATCCCTTTGTAGGAACTCGAACTCCAGCATCGCCTTGTATTGTTTCGATGATTACACCAGCTGTTTTTTGGGTGATTTGAGCCAATTCATCCATCGAATTAAACGTCAAAAATCGAACGTCGGGCAAGAGTGGACGGAAGGCTTCTTTCTTCGTTTCATTCCCCGAAACACTCAGTGAACCATGCGTGCTCCCGTGATAGGAGCCTCGAAATGAAACCAATTCGGTTCTACCCGTAACTCGTTTTGCTAATTTCAGTGCAGCCTCGTTCGCCTCTGTTCCTGAGTTAACGGTGTACACACAATTTAGTTGATCAGGAAGAAGCTTGCTCAGTGATTTTGCAAAATTCAATTGACTTTCCTGAATGAATTCACCATAAACCATCACATGCAGATGCTTATCAATCTGCGTTTTCAAAGCCGAAACAACTTTCGGATGATTGTGCCCAATGTTATTCACAGCAACACCCGCGATCATGTCCATGTAACGTTTGCCGTTCGTGTCGTAGATGTAAATCCCTTCGGCTCTGTCGACTTCAACCAGGTAGGGCGAGCCATTTGTTTGACCTTGCAGTTCGAGAAAATCTCGCGTGCTAGACGACATATTAATTTTGGTTTACACGATTTCCACCGGGTCTATTTGGTCGTGGTTGACCTTCACCTTGACGCTCATTCAATTTCTTCAACAGTTCTTTTTTGAATCGCTGCTCCACGTTCAACAATTGCACCGCCTTTTTGTATCCGATAATTTTTGCAATTTTTTCGGTGTGCTCCTTCTTCAATTTCGCTTCAGCAATTTCACTGTCCAAAATTCCTGTTGCTTTTTTCTGAATCTCGGCTTCGGTCAGCGTTTCGAAATTCGTCTTTAAGGCTTGGCTCTTTTCTCTTCTAGATTTCTTCTCCTTCCTTATCGCGTTACTCATTTCATTGTAAGCTGGCCAAAATTTCTCTGCTTCGGCAGTTGTCAAATCTAGTTCTTTTGTGATGTAGGCAATTTTAAGTTGCTCAATCTTATCTTTCTTCGTTTGACCAGCCTCAGGCGTTGGTTGCGCGAATGATGTCAGTGAGATCAGCGCGATGGCTAAGCTCAAAATTGATTGTTTTATTAATGTGTTCCACATAATTTCTAGTTAAATAAATGATTCATCGTCGTCGATGTCTTCGGCTTCAATTCCTTGTTCTTTCAAATAATCGAGGATGTCGGCGGCGTTAATATCGTCGAAGGAAATTTTAGTTGCACTGGAGTGCTCAGGTGTTTTTTTGGGTTGAATGGATGTCGAGTCATCAATAAAACTCATTTCATCAATTGCTTGATCATTCAATGCATCAGTAATCAAATCGAGATCAAAATCATCAATATTTTCATTGATGTAGTTTGAAATTTCA
Source organism: uncultured Fluviicola sp. (assembly GCA_937919725.1). Taxonomy (GTDB): domain Bacteria; phylum Bacteroidota; class Bacteroidia; order Flavobacteriales_D; family Crocinitomicaceae; genus UBA4466. The sequence continues at coordinate 13,408 of CALFOS010000151.1, forward strand.
TTAGATGAAACGTCGTTTAATGCCAAAATTGGATCCGAGTTATTGAGTGAACTGGACGATAAGTTGACAATCAAAAACGAAGCTACGATGAGCGCAGCAATGGCTCCAATCCAAACAATCGGGCGTTTGTACAATGGAATGATGCGCACGTTTTTCTGAGAATCAATCACAGATTTCGCCAAATCCGCAAAGTACGAAGCATCAGGAACGGGCGTTTTACCAGCTCTGAGATGATCGAATATGTCGTTTTTTTCTTCCATGTTCAATTGTTAGACGGGCGAGTGTATCATTGGTTTAATGTATTTAAAATAAAATCTTGAATTTTTTGTTTGGCATGATGAAAATTCGCCTTCAATGCGCCTTCGCTCGTGGATAGTTTTGCCGAGATTTTAGAATAGGGCATCTCTTCAAAATAACGGAGCTGAAAAACGAGCGCCTGTTTTTCGGGCAAAGATTGAATCGCAGATTGAAGCAAGCTCCAAATTTTTTCCGAATCGAGGGTGTCGAGCGCTTGATTTCCAGCGAGAATTTCTAGCATCGGTGGATCCAAGTCAACGCCTGTTCGGCGATTTTCCTTCTCCAGAAAATTGATCGTTTCGTTGTAAGTGATGCGGTACATCCATGTGTACAAAGAGGAGTTCCGTTTGAAAGTTGACAAGTTTTGATACACTTTGATCAACACGTCTTGCAGAACGTCGTTTGTTTGCTCGTGGTTGCGCGTAATCCGACGGATTTGGGTGTAGAGAATAGGACCGTATGTTTTTACGAGCAAGTTGAATGCTTGATCAACAGAGTTTCCTCCCTGATCGAATAAATCGAGAATTGTTTGATCTTCCTTTGGAAAATGCATTTAGTTCTTTCGCTGAAGTACTTTTTGAGCCGCTTCCACAATGTTTGGAGTATCGATGTTGTATTTCACCAACAATTCGTCAGGCGTTCCACTTTCACCAAAGGTATCGTTCACGCCCACATATTCTTGTGGCACTGGATTGTTTTGGATGATGACTTGAGCCACCGAATCGCCCAATCCACCATTGATCATGTGCTCCTCCGCCGAAACAACGCAGCCGGTTTTTGCAACTGATTTCAAGATGGCTTGCACGTCCAATGGCTTGATCGTATGCATGTTGATCACCTCAGCGGAAATGCCTTTTTCTGCCAAAATTGCTGCAGCTTCAATCGCTTTCCAGACCAAATGTCCGCATGCAATAATGGTCACGTCGGTTCCTTCGATCAACACATCTGCCTTTCCAATTACGAAATCGGCATCTGGCTTCATAAAAATGGGCACCGATGGTCGACCGAAGCGCAAATAAACTGGACCAACGAAATCTGCAATGGCCATAGTAGCTTGTTTGGTTTGATTGAAATCGCATGGAACGATCACTGTCATATTTGGCAACATTTTCATTAGACCAATGTCTTCCAAAATCTGGTGCGTTGCGCCATCTTCGCCGAGTGTAAGTCCAGCATGAGAAGCACAAATTTTTACGTTTTTGTTGGAGTAAGCAATCGACTGACGAATTTGGTCATACACGCGACCGGTGGAAAAGTTAGCGAATGTACCGGTATAAGGAATTTTCCCTCCGATGGTCATACCAGCTGCCATACCCATCATATTTGCCTCCGCAATTCCCACTTGAAAAAATCGCTCTGGAAATTCATCCTCAAACGCATTCATTTTCAACGAGCCCGTTAAATCGGCACACAATGCCACAACATCTTTATTTTTCTTGCCAATTTCCAAAAGCCCTTCTCCGAATCCAGATCGGGTGTCTTTTTTGCCGAGTACTTCGAATGCTGTAGTTGTTGTCATAATTTAATCGTTGTTGTTGAGTTCGAATTAATTCTAAAATTATTTTGCATTGTATATGTGGACGATTTCAGATCGACCTGTCGGTATACGAGTTTATATTCTCCTGGCTGCAATTGAATTCTGCCGTTCTTACTTTTTTCTTCCAAATTGGTCACCCAATCCCACGTACCGTTATCATTCTTCATGAAGACTTGTCCAGTGATCGAGTTGATTCCTGTATAACTAAAAAACCCAGGCGCTTTGATGTTGATGTCCGAAATGCTGCCCTGTTCGATGTTTACAGTGACGTAAATTCGAGGAAGCGTGAGAATTTCTACATCATATGTTCCCACAATGTACTTATCCTTCGTTTCAATTTTTTGTACGTTGAGCGTCAATGGTCTCTCACTCTGAGTGATCCGAGCATCAATTTGATAGGGTTTTGATGCATTGAGATATCGAATTCGGAGATAACCTTGTGGAGCGTCTACTTCAACAGTGTTGTGGATATTTCGTTTTAGAACGATGTTTTTCTTTTCGACGCGCGGCGTGGTATTCACTAGAAGATCGTACGTAATCGCGGGATCGATAATTAGAGTGTCGGGATTTCCAAACCGATTGATTGTGTGCGTGAAGGTGTATTTTAAATTGGTCGTTCCCGCTTCATACAAAAACATGGTAACATCCGTTTCAGTTGGTGCGCCAGCAATATCGTTGAGGTTGATTTGAGTGGTTGTGTTCAACAGTGCTTTTTGGACCACATTTTCGAGCACGCGTTCAAAGGATTCTCGCGTTTCGGCGTCCTCATACGTTCCGATGCACCGAAATTTTTCCAAATAAGAGAGATCCATTCCTAAACCAATCACGAAAGGAGTAACGTTTATACCTTTGTCTTTCAGTTTTTTAGCGATCACACATGGATCGTTGTCGCAGGCTTCAAGTCCGTCCGTGATTAGAATAATGATATTCCGAGAAGTGTTGTCGGGAAAATCACCTGCCGCGGCTTCCAATGATCGTGCAATGGGCGTTGTACCTTTAGCTTGGATGGATTTGACGCGGTTCTTGACAGCGGTAAAATTGTTGGGAGCGAACGGCACTTCCAATTTTGTGTCATCGCAGTCTTGAAACGTTGCCGTGATGGGTGATTGATGCCCATAAACCCGGAGGGCAATTTCTAAATTGGGAACATCGCGCAGACCATCGGCTGTTTTAGCGAGCAATTCTTTGGCTGCGTCTATTCGTGTTTGTGTTCCCCAACGTGCGTTCATACTATTCGAAGCGTCCAAAATGAATAGGATACGCGTCATTTCCTCCTGTCCATATGAAAATGAACAAATAAAGAGGATCAGTATGGCGAGTAAATTTTTCAATTAATAATCTCCTAATGTTTCTTCGAGTTGATTCAATGCTATTTCCAATTGTTCTGGATTTGGAAAGTTTCCATGCCATTTATGCGTCCCCATCATGTAATCAACACCCTGTCCCATTTCTGTGGTCATGATGATAACAATAGGCTTTCCATGACCAACGAATGATTGTGCTTTTGCTAACGTTCTTTTCATATCGTCTATGTCATGTCCATTCATTTCAAGCACTTGCCATCCAAAAGCTTGCCACTTTTGAGAAAGGTTACCTAAAGAAAGGACATCATCCACATCTCCATCAATTTGTCGACCGTTGTAATCGATGGTTGCAATCACATTATCGACCTTATTGGCAGCACCATACATTGCCGCTTCCCAAATCTGACCTTCTTGCAATTCACCATCTCCATGTAACGTGTAGACCAAAGCATCGTCGCCGTTCAATTTTTTCGTGAGAGCGGTTCCAATCGCACATGATAAACCTTGTCCGAGAGAGCCTGAAGCCATTCTAACACCGGGTATATTTTTGTCCGTTGAGGGGTGTCCTTGCAACCGCGAAGAAAGTTTTCTAAACGTTGCCAGTTCAGGAACTGGAAAATATCCAGACCGAGCCAGAACGCTATACCAAACAGGAGAAATATGTCCATTCGACAAGTAGAACACGTCCTCGTTTTTTGCGTTCATATCGAAGGCTGAAGGGGTGTGTTTGAGAACATCAAAATAGAGTAAAGTCATGAAGTCGGCACAGCCCAAAGACCCACCTGGGTGACCAGAGCTAGCTCCAGCGACCATACGTACGATGTCTCTTCTAACTTGTGTTGAAATGCCGTATAACTCTTGAGTGTCCATGTTTTGTCTGAATTTATAAGGATAAGCCCTGTTTATGTTACAAAACTAAGCTTTAATTCGTAAATTCGTCTTCCACCAAAATGGAACTTTTCAACGAGATGCAACTTTTACACGAAATACTGAGTCTCTCTTATATTAAAACAACTCGCTCTATGAAAATTACTAGCTTTCTCTGCTTCGTTCTTATCTCGGCCGGAGACCTTTTCGCTCAAGAAATTGACAACCGACTGTACTCAACTTACAGTCCGCAAGAATTGGAAACAATGATTGCCACCAATCCAGATCAATACCGATTATTGGATTACGCACTAGACAATGCGCTCTATCTGGCGAACTACGACAGTGCGAAGGGCGGAAATTTTGAAACGATATCTATCGATATTCAATCTCTACCAACATTTCTCGATTTAAATTTAAAACTCACCGATCAAAATCAATATTTTAAAGTTGCTGGTGAGGATAAATTATTAGTTGTGAAATCAACTATAGTACTTAACTACGAAATGGCAAAAAAATGAAAACTAGAATCATTCAAACAATCACCGGGCTCTCTCTATTTATTATAGCGCTCGTAGGATCATTTTCTTTTGCTCAAATAGTCATCATGGGCGACGTTGGATATACCGAAACAAATACTGCTGATTGTAGCACTTTCGGTGTGTCTGGAACGAACTTTTTCGACAATGGTGCGGCTGGAAATTATTCTGCGAACTTCAACGATACTACGGTTTTTTGCCCCGATTTGACGCAAGGAACAAAAATGACAATAACCTGGGCAATCAACGCGGGATTTACGTTTAACGTTGATGACTCAGATTGGATCTACGTATACGATGGTCCTACAACAGCTTCTCCGCTTTTGGGTCAACATAACTCCGTTACGAATCCGAATGGGTTTGCATATACAGCATCATGGAACAATCCAAGTGGTTGTTTGACGGTGGTTTTTATCTCTGACGCGTCGGTTCAAGGCACAGGATGGGCGGCCAACGCCGCATGTGGAAACCCGAACCAACCCTTCGATCCGCACATTGAAGCGTTTGTGAACGGAGTTGGACCGAATGCTTTGAATCCAATTGATACGGGATATGTTGACGTTTGTTTTGGTGATAGCATCCTATTTGTTGCAAAACCAATTTTTCCATATTCGTTCGAAACTACTGGTTACGGTTATTCTCAAAATCTGGGCAATGTGAGCTATACGTGGTACACATCTGATGGATCACCACATCCGAATAATGATTCTATCTGGTTCTATCCTCCAACGCGAAATGGATTTTTGATAGATCTTAAAATTACGGATAACTTTCCTCAAATTGAACGAATGCTCTGCAAAGTTAGAGTATCACAATTACCTAATTTCACGGGCACAGGTCCGCTCGAAGACACCGTTTGTCTCGGACAACAAACTTCTTTAATAGGAGGAGTTACGCCAACCGATACGGTGGGAGTTGACATTCCAGCAGGTCAATTCCAATTGGGTGGATCCTTCGCAGGATTAACGTATTTGCCTGATGGCTCCGGTCAGCAGTATCAAGCCCCAATTACCATTAGTGGATTTCCTACGAGCGCAACGGTGGCTACTGCGCAAGATTTGAACCAAGTGTGTATCACGATGGAACACTCGTATTTAGGCGATTTGGAAATAGCGCTGCAATGTCCGAATGGAACGCTAGTTCCGCTGGTCAATTCGTATTCGCCTGGGTTTATTCCTGGAGGAAATAGTGGTGGAGGAACATTCCTCGGACATCCATACGATGATAGTGGAGGAGGCGGTGCTGGTATCGGTTGGGAATACTGCTTTAGTTCAGTTTTCAATACGATAGCTGGTTCAATGACGGCTAACTTGGGTAACACTGTTGCGGTTCCATTTCTCCCTGCAAATCCACCAACTCAACCGACGCCATTATCTGCTGGAAACTCTATTAATCCGAACGTCGTTTACCAACCTGAGACTACTTTTGCGAATTTCGCAGGATGTCCAATCAATGGTCAATGGACAATCATAGTTCAGGACAATTTAGGAATTGATGATGGATGGATTTTTGAATGGGGACTCTATTTCGATCCTTCGTTCTTCCCAGGTGCGGCTTCTTACCAGAACTACGTTGTAACGGAAGATTGGTTGAATGATCCAACGATTATATCTGGACAAAATGATACGGTTTTGGTGGTACAACCAAATGTTCCTGGAAATTACAACTATACATATACTGTAATCGATGATTTCGGTTGCTATTATGATACGACGGTAAGCTTATATTTATTGCCTCAACCAGAGATTTTTGCTGATACAATTGCGTGTAATTTTGGAATGAACGTAAGTGGCACAGTTTCCTACGGTGGTGGAGTTTGGTCAAGTGCTTCTCCAAACATCTCGTTCTCGAATCCAAATGTAAATAATCCACAGATAAGTTCTACATTGGCCGGGGTTTATAGCGTCTCCTTCACAGACGATGCTTGTAACACGCAAGTTACCGCCAACATTGATTTCCCACCTTTTCCTACGGTGATGCCCGACACGGCGCTGTGTTCATTAACACTACCCGCTACAGGAACTATTGCTTACGCCACAGGAGGAACCTGGTCGGAGCCTACTGGAAATATCAGTTTCTCACCTTCGGCAACAACCTTAAACCCAACATTTACAAGTTCGGGAAGTGGCGTTTACACGATCACCTTCACAGATGCCGTTTGTGGAAATTCAGCATCAACGGAGATAGAGTTTATTTCTCCGCCTTCCATCTTTGACGATACGCTGGCGTGTAACTATGGAATGTTTGTATTGAATACGATTGCGTACAATGGAGGAATCTGGTCGTCAGCCGATACTACAATTCATTTCTCAGATAGCTCATCCCTCAATCCTGCAATTGGCGTTAATTATCCTGGAACGTACACGGTTACATTTACCGATAATGCGTGTAATATTTCTGTGAGTTCACAAATTATTTTCCCTCCTTATGCGTGGACAGATGTAGCGGATACAGTTGTTTGTATTGGTGCCGAAATTCAATTGAACGCAAATGTAAACTGGACCATCACGAATTATGTCTGGAATACTGGCGAAACTGGACCAAGTATTACAGTAAGCACACCGGGAATTTATACCGTAACGGGTAGCAACATCTGTCATTCCACCACTGATTCGGCAATTTTTGGCTTCAAGCCCTGCTTTATTGACCCACCAAATGTTATTTCGTTGAGCTCTAATGTTGGAAACGACATGTGGTTTGTGCAACAAGAAGGCGTTAAAACGTTCGAGTGTTCGATCGTAAACCGTTGGGGAAACACAATTTACGAATTTGATCAGGTTACTGGCGGCTGGGATGGACGTACTCAAGGCGGAAACTTGGTTGAAGAAGGAACGTATTTCTACATTATTAATGCGATACTTGACAACGAGGAGCCATTGACGAAACAGGGATTCATCCAAGTATTTCACTAAAGAATAATCAAACTAGAATTAGGCTTCTTCTGACACTGTTGGAAGGAGCCTTTTTTTGTTCATTAATCTTTCCTATCTTCAAATTAGATTTACCTTTAGGGATTAAATATAAGGCGGGAAGAGTATGAAGGTTATTGGAGTGAATGGTTTTGGTCGTATCGGCAGGTATTTTACTCGATTGACGTTAGAAAATCCTGCTGTTGACGTAGCAGTAGTGAACGATTTGGCAGATATTGAAACGCTTGCTCACCTTTTTAAATACGACAGTATTCACGGACGCTTAAAGCATAAATTCACCATTCAAGGCTCAAAATTAGTATTCGAAAATGGAAAGGAAATTCAGTTCGTTTCAGAACGCGAGCCTGCAAAAATTCCATGGGGTAAATATGGCGTTGAAATCGTAATGGAAGCAACAGGTGTTTTCCGTACCAAAGAACTGGCGATGCAACACCTTGTGGGCGGAGCTAAAAAAGTAGTGCTTTCGGCTCCCGCGAAAGGGGGCGATGTGAAAACGGTCGTGCTTGGCGTGAACGAAGAACTGCTGGATGATTCAGACCTCATTGTTTCTAATGCATCGTGCACTACAAACTCTGCTGCACCGATGTTGAAAGTGATCAAAGAAATTTGTAAAATTGAAAGCGCATATATAACAACGGTCCATAGTTACACCTCAGATCAACGACTTCATGATGCACCACATTCAGATTTACGGCGGGCTCGTGCTGCTGCGGAATCAATTGTGCCTACAACTACTGGTGCAGCGAAAGCATTGGCAAAAATTTTCCCTGAATTGGATGGTAAAATTGGGGGATGCGGAATTCGAGTGCCCGTTCCGGATGGATCGTTAACAGATCTAACATTGATCGTTATGAACGCCCCGACTGAAGAACAAATCAAGGAGGCGATGAAAAAAGCATCGCTGGGAGAGTTAAAGGGAATTCTCGAATACACCAATGATCCCATTGTCTCCGTAGATGTGATAGGGAATCCTCATAGTTGTGTTTTTGACGCACGTCTAACCAGTGTAATGGGAAACATGGTGAAAATTATGGGTTGGTACGACAACGAAGCTGGTTATTCTAATCGTTTGGTGGACCTTATTTCTAAAATGTAAAACACTGATTCGATTTTTATCCGCCATAGTTGGATTTTATTGTTTTTTCTCCGCACTCGGACAAAATTCACTAGGTAGACTTTAGAGTAATTATCTTCCAACAGATAGCGTTTATTTGAATCCATCGAGTATGTTGGATGCGAAAGTTTGGGATCCGTCACGCGAATGCAATCAGCCATACTCAGCGTCACGAAACTTACTGGTTCGAAGCTGCATTACCGATCAGTTTGGACGAATACCGCTATCTTCAGCTAGGATTGAGTTTGCGTTTTGGTCCACTGTCTGTCGGAATGGATAAGTTGATGCACTAGATCAAGCAATCCGATTTGTATGGAACCGACATCTATTTTCATCTCAAGATTCCGATTCTGGGCAATCCAAAATGGAAGGAGCGCATGAAAGGAATTAAACAGAATAAAGGGCAGAAGTACAACAAGTACCATCCATGTGATGCGTATGGTTAACGAAAGTCGAAATGGATAATTTCTGCTCTAAGAGGAAGAATACCAAGAATTAGTAGCCTTCGTGAGCGAGAAACTTGAACGGTTTAAGTTCTAATCAAGGTTTATACAAAATCCAGCAGCTATTCGCTTTCGCTTTCATGTTCGATAAATCGGCTTGCGCTTGCGCGGATGTTACATACGATTGCATGCACACCACGTTCAATCCATTGTTTTGAATAATTCGAGCTGGAAGTCCTTGCGCTTTGAACGACTCCATCAAACGGTTTGCGTTGACGATGGACGAAAATGCACCCGAGACAATGTGGAAAGCACCGTTGGATGAAGCTGCTGGCGTTGGCGTTTTAACGACTGCCGGTTTCGGAGCTGGTTCTTCAACGATCTCTTCTTCAACAACAGGCTCTTCTACTTCCGATTCTGGTTTTGAGTCTGCTTCCTCTTCAGACCCGTTCAGCATTTCTTCCATTTTCTTTTTCGCCTCCGAAGTTTCTTTCACCACTTCTTTGTCATCTGCCAAAAACGGAACGTATTGCTTCAATTCAGTGTAATTCAATCCAAAATAAACTCCGCCGCCAATAAGTCCGATGAGCAAAATCATCATCATCCAAAAGCCAGCTCCACGTTTTTTCTTTTCTTTCGTTTTGGATGCTGTTTTTGGTGAATTCGCAACAAAAACATCTTCCTCCACAATCGTGTGATCGTCATGTGAAGCGTCAGTTCTGTTTTCAACGATTGCTTCTTTCACCTCAGGTTCAGCTGACGTAGCTTCGATCTCGGGTTCATTCACCACTTCGTCCATTGCTGTTTCATCCACGTCGATCAGTTCGTGCACCTCCACAATTGGCGTGATCGCAGCAATTGCTTCTGCCATACTCGATGGCTCATCGGTTGGTGTGGTGTTCTCAATCGCTTCCTCAATGGCGTGTTTGATTTCTCCCTCTGCTTCGCTTAGTTCTGTGGCTGGCGTTTCAACTTCAACAACTACTTCAATTTCTGGTTCTTCCGAAACAACTTCTGCTTCAACAATTTCAGGTTCTGGAACGGCTAAATCAGGCGCAGCTTTTGTTGATCCTGCCCAGTGCTCGAACTCAATATCGCCATTAGATCCTTTCACAAATGTTCCCAATTGAAACATGTCATACGATTCGCCTTTGTCGACTTTCGCTTGAATTTCACGGACGTATTTCGCAACCATAATTTTTGCATTCGCCAAATCAATGCCATCTTTTGCCGTAATGAACTCAGCCAATTTGCCATCATCGTGCTGTAAATACGGCATAAACATCGTTTCTCCCGTGTCCTTGTTAGTGATGGTGAGGGCACCGAGTCCTGGAATAATAATTGTGTTGCTTCCGGTGAGAATTTCGAGAAGATATTTGTCCATAATTGAGGTTTTGCGAAGAATATTGTGATGTGAATTAGAAATAAAATTTAGAATAGATCGTTAAATTTAAAGGTGTCTTTCAAGCGAACGCCTCTTTCTGTTTGTTGCAAAGTGGCGCATTCGTTTGCATGATCGTGTTCCAAGAATAGAATGAATTCTTTTTCAGCGGCGTTGGTGAGAAAAAGTCCTTTTTCTTCGAGTGTAATGAGCGGGCGCGTGTCGTAGCCCATCACATACGGTAGTGGAATGTGTCCAACGCTCGGCAGTAAATCGGCCATAAAAACAAGCGTTTTTCCTTTGTACCGAATGTGCGGAATCATCATACTATCCGTGTGTCCGTCTACAAACAACACGTCGAAACTTGGAAATACGTTTTCGGTGAAATTTCCAACTCGATCCACAAATTTCAGTTGACCGCTTTCTTGAATGGGAAGAATATTCTCAGATAAAAATGAGGCTTTCTCACGCTGATTGGGCACCGTTGCCCATTTCCAGTGCTGTTCCGTGCTCCAGTAATGAGCATTTTTGAAAACGGGTTCAAATGCTGTGCGGTCTTTGTTCCAACGGATTGCTCCTCCGCAGTGATCAAAATGGAGGTGTGTCAAAAATACATCTGTAATGTCATCCACCGAAAATCCAAGTGCTTTCAAATTTGGTTCGAGGCTGTTTTCGTCGGATAAATAAAAATGTGAGAAGAATTTTTCATCCTGCTTGTCGCCAATTCCGGCATCAATCAACATCAAACGTTTACCATCTTCAATGAGCATGCAGCGCATCGACCAGTCGCACATGTTGTTGGAATCAGCTGGATTGGTGCGCTGCCACAGGCTTTTTGGAACAACGCCGAACATGGCACCGCCATCTAATTTAAAATTTCCTGAGTTGAGAGGATATATCGTCATGCGTTTGTTAATTGGCAATGTAAAGTACGGAAATCGCAAGGATTGCAGCAATTAATCCGACTATTTTCTGTTTTGTGGTCGATTCTTTGAAGGCGATAAACCCAATGATGGACGAAAGTAAAACCACCGAAACATTGGTGATCGCAAGAACGGTAGTGTCATCCCAGCCTGTAGTTTCGTAGGATTGAAGAAGGAGGTAGATGGAGAAGAAATTGGGCACTCCGAGGATGATTCCTGCGAGAATGTTTTTGATGTGAAAAGTGGATTTCCCTTGGACATAGCGCGCGATGAGAATGCACAATCCGAGCGTTCCAGCGAGTCCAAAACCGATGGCTGAGAAGAGCGAGTCCTCGAGCAAGGCGAGTTGCGTGTTATGAACGTAATTCAATATGAAATCAAGCGCCCCGCCTCCTATAAAGAGTACTACTAGCATCCAAAGTGCCGAGCTGGTATTTTTCTCTGTTTTCGACGGTTTAGAAACGAGGTAGACGCCGATAAATGCTAAGGCGATTCCAACTAATTTAAGCCAAGTCACCGATTCACCGTAGGCGATGATCATCAAGATCAGCGAGATAGCCATGCTCATTTTTATAGCGATGGATGTGGACGCGACGCCATTGAACTGGGCACTTTTCGCCATCACCAAAAATAAGCCGATGAAGAGTAAAGCGCACACTACTGCATAAAACATCCACGAAGTTTGTTCCATACAAGCGGGATTCCATGTATGTCCGTAGAGCGTGAATCCGATAATGAAAGCCGTAAAATAATTGACGACGATTGCCTGAAATGTATCGATTCTATATCGTTTGAAGAGCTTGAAAATCACGAAAATCAAACTCGAACTTAAAACGGAAAGCAACAATGGAATCATAGCGGGTGAAGATAGGCAATGTGATCGCCAAAAATGGCTTGATCCTTGAACTTTTCACCTTTTATCGTTGGAGCTTGAGTGCCAGATTCGAATTCATTTTTCCCAGTAATGATGCGTGCTTCGTCCCATAAATCAGCGTCGATAAAGGATTGTAAAACTCTTCTTCCGCCTTCGATGAGAACGGATTGAATGTCGAGTTCGTATAATTTGTGGAGGATTTGCCGAGGTTCGAGCGTTGCCAACTGCACAAAGTGAACGTGCTTTTCCTGTTTTTCGGTTTCGAGGTTGAAGATTATGGTTTCCGCCTCGGTATTGAAGATTTTCGAACAAATCGGAAGTTCGTTACGGCTATCTAAAACGATTCGAACAGGATTTACCCCCTCCACAGAACGCACGGTCAAAGTTGGATTGTCACTCAAAATGGTATTTTTCCCAACCAAAATCGCTTGGAACTCGCTTCGCCATTGGTGCACTTTTACTTGTGTTTCTGGGGATGAAATCCAATTTACTTCGCCATTTCCCCCCGCAGAATTATCGATTAATCCATTTGCTGTTTGCGCCCATTTGAGAAGCACAAAGGGTCGTTTTTTTTCGTAAAAGGTGAAAAAAGCTTCGTTGAGTTCTTGACATTCAGCTTCACAAACGCCCAATGTCAGGTCAATTCCAGCATCTTCCAAGCATTGGATTCCTTTTTTGTACACCTTGGCATGTGCATCGAGTGTACCGACCACCGCGCGCTTAAATTTCTTCTCAACCAGCAAGTTCGCGCAAGGTGGTGTTTTTCCAAAGTGCGCGCAAGGTTCTAGCGAAACGTAGATAGTACTTTCAGACAAAAGTGCTGGATTTTTAACTGAGTTCACAGCGTTTACTTCGGCATGTGCTTCGCCAAAGCGTTCGTGGTATCCTTCTCCGATTATTTTTCCTTCGTGAACAATCACAGCGCCAACCATCGGGTTTGGAGCAACGTTTCCGCGTCCGAGAACTGCCAATTGAAGGCAGCGGTGCATCATTTGTTCGTCAAAAGTCATGGAACGAAGATACGGAAAAGTCCGCGCGAACGATTACTTCGAGAGTTCTTCGATTGTGATGTTTTCCAGAGTTCCGTTAAACTCAAATTCCGACTCAACGGAAAATTCGACTGAACGACTCCCTTTTTTCATCGGCAGCTTATAATAGAACTGATAAAAATTCGATTTTCCTTCGAAGCAATACACATTAAACAAACGAATCCGATTTTCCTTGATCGTTTTCCCTTCTCCTATTTTGCATCCGAGGAAGCTCGAATAAAAACCATTTTCGCATGTGATGTTCGCCGTGATTTTCAGCCACGTTTCGTTTTTTGCAACAATTTCGGTTGAATAAAAAGGTGTTTCATCTATTTTAAGTGCTTCA
>CALFOS010000152.1 GCA_937919725.1 uncultured Fluviicola sp.
TCTCAACACCAATGAAATTGCTTACCACATTCGCATTCGAGAAAATTTCGATGTATTTCAAACACTTCTTCTTACCTTGTCGTTCAGATTTAAATTTTTCACAATGAAAAAAATGTTTTTAATGAGCGCTGTCGTGTTAGGTTTAGCGATAGTAAGTTGTTCGGGTGATGGAACCACAAGGGATGATGCAGAAGTTGAAGATACAGTAGCTACGATGACGTGTGCTGAACTTCAAGAAAAAGTGGATGAACTCACAGGAAAAGAAGTAACCATTAAAGCGATCAGTTGGGGAAACAGCGCTACAAAAACGGGCGATATTAAAATGACCTTGGGCGACAAAAAACTCGAAGGAATGCAACAATCGACAGTAGTCGTGAACTTTACCGCGGCTGATGCGGCAGTGGCTGATGCTGTGGAAAGTGGAGATGAAGTAACGATAACAGCAACCGTTGGCGGAGAAGATTACGGCGCGGTGCAATTGAACAAGCCGAAAATCCAATAAGAATTTGTTTTCCAAATGGGAATTCCTCTATATCAATTCAATTCGATGGATTCCTGTTTTTTTATCGACGCCAAAATTGAAAGGCACGAATTTTACTAAATTTAGCACAACCAACATACGCTTTTGAATAGAAAACTCCTCTTCGTGCCGCTACTTTTACTTTTCATTTCGTGTACGGTTACAAAACGCTTGCATCGCACAGGCTTCCACATTCAATGGCACACGGCGAAAAAAATAGCCGACAAACAGGTTGAGAGCGAGGGGCGCATCGACGCAAAAGTGTCGGTATCCGAAAAACCAGATCTACTAAACCAATCGAATTCAATACTCTCTGCTGATAGTTCTCACACATCTGAAAATCGACCAGAAAACAGCACTAAATCGACAAAATCGAATGCAAAGAGCGCGCTTCGGGAACACATTTCAACAAAACTGAATCATACATCCTCACCAATTGCGACTTCCGTTCAAGCGATCCATAAAATTTCGAACACAACTAAAAAAAAGTCAAAACGACCCCTTTTTTGGAGAGCGAGCGCCGAAGACCTCAAAAAAATAGGAATTGTTCTAATGTCACTCGGTTTAGTTATTCTACTCGGCAGCCTTCTGGTATCTGCCGGCGCATTTTCAAGTGGCGGAAGTAACGCAAACGACAACAACGGAGGGAATAGCGGCGTCTGGCTCAACTTTTTCCTCGACCTAATTGGAGCTTCCGGTTGGTTCTGGTTGCTCGTTTTTATCCTCATTTTCGTACTCGTAGCTTACCTCGCCTTTTTATTCGTGAGTCACGTGTTGGGTGGCCCACTAGCTGGACTCATCGTTGGACTTTCCATCGCTGCATTCGGCTTATTTTTCTATATTCTAGGCAAAACACGCGAAATTGAAGCGTGATGAACCGTAAATTCAAACAATGATACACACAAAAAACTCCATCCGACCAACTGTACATATCGCGGGTTCGCAAGAAAATTCTTCCATTGAGGAACGCTTTCAAAACGAAATTTTGCGACCAATTATTAAACTGCAACATCAGTTAATCGTCGCATTTTTCGGAAACTATTTAGAGCGCAAGAAAATGGAGTTCACGCTCCTCTCACCGTTCAAAAAGAAGGAATTGATCGCAAATGCTTTCCAAAAAGACAATCAATTTAAGATGGAACTGCGCGGAATGATCGTTGGACATTTCACCCTTGAGGAATACCGCGCGTACGAACGAATGGCACCGAGCTTGAACAAGCGAATAATGAGTATGTTACAGGAACGTATTTCATCAACTATCTGATGTAATTTGAAGATCAATCGATCGCAGAATATTAAACGACCGAAGCAAAAGGAGTGATCGAAACCATGCCGAAGCGGAATCCAGAAGTTTTCAAGAATACCAATGTTCGAACGAAGGTGTCGATTGGCCTACTTTTTGATTCCACGAAGTGACATTGACCGAGGAAACCAAAATGATTTTCCTATTTTTAAGCAAACAAAAGTCCTATTTTAAACGACTCCATGAAACAATTTATCGCTTTCCTTCTTATTACGCTATTCACGTCCATCGCCTCCGCAAAATCGAAAGTCGAAGTGGAAATCGAATTGATGACTTCCGACCTGATCGGTGAAGTGATACTTGACAAAGAACCGTTTTACGCGTATTTGAAATTGCTAAAAGCAGACATCGAAGCGGCGATGGCCAATGAAA
>CALFOS010000153.1 GCA_937919725.1 uncultured Fluviicola sp.
TAAACTGACCAATGGTAAACAAAGTACTCTACTCAACTCTACTTATTACGATAATTCTGTTCGGCACCCCTTTTTCCAACGCTCAAAAGCTTGGTTTTAGTGACGTTTTGCGGAATGCACCTTTGGCTCTAACCACCTTTTGTATTCCGAATACGGAAGCAAATAATTCGGCTTTAGCCAAGGAGAAAGTTACAGTGAAATACAGTTCCTCGGATTGGTTGTTCGTTACGGCTACGCCAACTTGGATCGACAATGCACTGAAAACTGGGATTATTTCAAATTTCTTTTTTGAGTTCGCTCCACCCCAACTTCTATCGGATTCGGCTCGGATGCATCACTTTGTGGATCAGGTTCATATAGGGTCAGGCGGACTTCAAACTCCGTTTACGGGAAAAGGCGTGGTGATTGGTATTGTGGATACAGGTGTTGACTTCATGCATGAAGATTTTAAAAATGATGATGGTTCGACGCGTGTGATGCGCTACTGGGATCACTCGACCAATGCCGGTCCAGCTATCTCGCAGTATGGATACGGAACGGTGTGGGACAGCACGGCGATCAATAATGGAACGTGCACCAGTACAGACAATAACGGTCATGGCTCCACTGTGACAGGGATGGCTGCCGGAAATGCCCGAGCGCTTGGTTACATGAAAGGAATTGCTCCTGATGCAGATATTGTGATGGTAGAAACGAATTTCAATTTGCCTAATTGGACATTAACCATTGCCGATGCGTGTGATTACATCTTCAAAGTTGCCGATACACTTGGTAAGCCAGCTGTCGTCAACTTGAGTTTGGGAACTTACCTTGGAAGTCACGATGGAACCGACCCTGCCTCGCAAGCAATGGAAGCAATGCTTGATGCACAAGCTGGACGTATAATCGTGGCTGCAGCAGGAAATTCTGGATTGAGTGGAAAGTACCATGTGCACACAAATGTAACTACGGACACCTCCTTTGTTTGGATCAAAGGAAATCCTGTGGGTGCGTTTGGACCAAACACCATTTACTTCGACGTGTGGTCGGATGCAGTGGATGCAACGTTTAATTACGGGTTTGGAGCTGACAAACCATCACCCGGCTTTGGATTTAGAGGAATGTCTGCATTTCATCCTGCAATGTCTTCGCTAGGCGGAGTGATTTACGACACAATCTGGAACAATGGAAATCGAATTGCCACGATTACGTCCTATCCTGATATTGTAGGATCAAACTACAACCTACAAGTCGTATTTACTGCCCTTGACTCTACTGCGTATCTCTATCGATTCATGACCACCAATTCTGGCGAATACGATCTATGGAGTGGTACTTTTATTGGGCTTAATGATTTGGTTTACATAAACTTACCAACTATCGCGCAAGAACCAGATATCGCCTTCTACTCGCTTCCCGACACGCTTCAAACAATCGTTTCGGCGTGGAATTGTTCCGAAAAAGTGATTTCCGTCGGAAACATGCAAAACCGAATCGCGCACGTAGATGGAAACGGAAACACGTTTTCGGATCCCGTACTGCAGACTCCTGGAAAATTGGCCCGCCGATCGAGTAAAGGTCCAAGTAGACATAACGTGATCAAGCCTGACATCGCTGCAGCTGGAGAAATTTCCTTCGGCGCAGCTCCTGGATTTATGACCGTGAATCCCGCTTATTATGATCGACTCGACTCAGGACTCTATCATTTGAGAAATGGTGGCACATCGATGTCTTCTCCTCTCGTGGCAGGAATTGCGGCGCTCTACCTGGAAAAATGTAATAACGGAACGTATGCCGATTTCAAAGCAGACATGATCGCTTCGGCGTATGCGGATCAATACACTGGAACCTTGCCCAACTTCGGATTTGGATACGGGAAAATTCACGCTCTCAATTTACTCTTGGAATCGAATTATACCGCAACAATTTCAGGTCCGAACGGAATCTGTGAAGTGCCAATTGATTTGGGAATTAGCTCCACCACTCCAATCGTCTCAGTAGAATGGTCTGACGGATCAAATCAACTCACGCATGCGAACAGCGGAATTGGCGATTATTCTGCCATCACATACGACGCGCGCGGATGCATCGCCTACACAGACACGCATACCCTGATTCAGTTCGCCATTCCAACCATCTCTTCGCTCACACTTTTGGGCGATACACTTTTCGCGAATGCCAGCGATACGTATCAGTGGACCTTGAACGGAGGTGATTTGGTAGGCGAAACCAATTCTCAACTCACGGTAACTTCTCCCTTTGGAACCTACACGTGTTACACCATAAATTCGGACGGATGCCTCGCCGAATCGAACGCCGTGACGCTCACCGTTGGAATTGAAACCATCACCGCTGAGCAATTCAGCATTTATCCGAATCCGGTCCGCGATATCTTCCAGATTTCATCGAAATCGAGCATTATAAAGGTGGAATTAGTAGATGCTAACGGTAAAATTGTACCCCTCGAAAATCAAAAAGGACAGGGATACGATGTTTCAATGTTGTCCAAAGGAATTTACACCGTAGTGATAACAACGGAATCGGGCGTGTTTCAATCGAAAATCACAAGAATGTAGTGGATGTTCAAAGAATTTATATTTTTGGGCTCACAAAAGAAACAGTATGGATTTATCAAGTATAATTTCAATTTCAGGTCGTCCCGGTCTTTATAAAGTAGTGGCACAAGGGAAAAATAGTATCATCGTTGAGTCGCTTACCGACAAAAAACGCTTTCCTGCTTATGCGACAGATCGAATTTCCGCCTTGGATGACATTAGTATCTACACGCACGACGGAGACAAGCCCCTCAAAGAGATACTAACGAAGATGTATGCGAAGCAAGACGGCAAAGAAGTGCCATCGCACAAAGAAGATATTTCGGTGTTGCAAACGTATATTTTAGAAATTGTTCCCGATTACGATGACGAGCGCGTTTACCCGTCCGATATCAAGAAATTGATGCAATGGTACAACATGCTGCTGAAGTCCGGAAATTTGGAAGCTGTTGAAGAGAAAAAAGTAGACGCCGGAGAAGGCGATGCGCAGAATCAAGAAACGGGAACGGAAAGTGAACCTTCGGCTGCGAAGAAAGCAACTCCGAAGAAAAAACCTACTGCGGACGCCTCGAAAGATAAGAAGCCAGCTCCGAAGAAAAAACCAAGCGCTGCTGCTGCCAAAGCGAAGACCGCCGCTCCAAAGAAAGCGAGTAAGCAAGCGACAACAAAAAAATAATTATCAAGTCTCAGCAAACGCTGGGACTTTTTTCTAAATAGCACATGGAAATTAGCAAACCCCTTCGATCCTTCGTAGCCAAGGATTTGACCATTGACAGTTGGGAATCAATCGAACGATACTACCACGATTTATTGGAACGTCCACTCGACTCGATGCGCGATTTCAAGCAGTGGTTGAAAGACCAAAGCGAATTGGAAGCCGTACTCGAAGAAAATGCCGCGTGGCGCTACATTCGCATGACGATTGACACTACCGACGAAGCATTGAGCAACGCGTACACGTTTTTTGTGACCGAAATTCAACCCAAGCTCGCCCCTTTCGAAGATAAATTGAACAAAAAACTGGTCGACTCTCCTTTTGCAGCGGAACTAGAATCGAGCAGCGATTATTTCATTCTTTTCCGTAGTGTTCGAAAGGCACTCGACTTGTACCGAGAAGAAAACGTATTGCTCAACTCAGAAGTTGCCGAAGAAAGTCAAAAGTATGGAACACTTTCCGCAGCACAAAACATCGAGTACGATGGAGAAACGCTCACCATGCAAAAAGCATCACTTTTCCTAAAGGAAATTGATGAATCTGTACGAAAGGAAGTATTCGATAAGATTTGTGATCGCCGTAGAAAAGATGTTGCTGCTTTCGACGATCTGTTTGATATCTTACTTGCAAAACGACATCAAGTTGCTGTGAATTCCGGCTTCGACAATTTCCGCGATTACAAACTCGCAGCCATGGGACGCTTCGATTATAGCGTAAGTGATTGCGAAGATTTTCACACTTCCGTGAAAATAGTGATCGTGCCGATTGTGAAATCCATCCGACAAACGAAACTCGATCTCCTCGGAAAAGAAAAATTTAAACCATGGGATTTGGACGTTGATCCAGAAGGAAAAAAACCACTCAAACCATTCGATACAGATAGTGAATTGCTCGCTGGAACCATCCGAATGTTTGAGAAAGTGGACCCCTACTTCGCCGATTGTCTTTCCACAATGGAAAAAATGAACCATTTGGACCTTGCCTCAAAAAACGGGAAAGCACCAGGCGGATACAACTACCCGCTGTATGAAATTGGTGTTCCGTTCATCTTCATGAATGCCGTTGGATCGCAGCGCGACCTTGTAACGATGGTACACGAAGGCGGTCACGCGGTACATTCGTTTTTGAGTCGCGACTTAGGATTGACTGGATTTAAGAGCCTTCCTTCGGAAGTGGCAGAGTTAGCGTCGATGTCGATGGAGTTGCTAACGATGGAAGAATGGAACGAATTTTACCCAAACAACGACGAATTTAAACGCGCCAAGCGCGAGCAGTTGGAAACGACATTGAGTTTGTTGCCATGGATTGCACAAGTAGACGAATTCCAACATTGGTTGTACTTGAATCACGCACACACACGCGCCGAACGAACTGAAAAATGGATGTCGCTCTCCTCCGAATACGGCACAGGCTTGGTCGATTATTCGGGTTACGAAGATATTCGGGAGACATCTTGGCAGCGACAGTTACACATTTTTGAGGTTCCGTTTTATTACATCGAGTATGGGATTGCGCAGTTGGGAGCTCTGGGTGTTTGGATGAATAGTCTGAAAAACAAGCAGAAAGCGATCGCGGATTACAAGTCGGCGTTGAAATTAGCATATACGAAGTCGATTCCAGAGATTTATTCAACCGCGGGGATAGAATTTAACTTTAGTTCGGGGCATATTAGTGAGTTGGCGGATTTTATTGGAGAGGAACTTCAAAAATTGCAGAACTAGGGTGTAAAAAGATTGTTGGAAATAAAATTCGTGTTATATTTGCACCCGCAAATGCTTGTTTTAGGGATGAGTATTTGGAATGGCGAGGTAGCTCAGTTGGTTAGAGCGCCGGATTCATAACCCGGAGGTCGGGA
>CALFOS010000154.1 GCA_937919725.1 uncultured Fluviicola sp.
AGCATAGCTCTAGTTTTCTATTTTACGCATTTTTTTGAAAATATTTAATTTTCTAGACTTTTGAGGTGCAATATACAATAGAATCAGAATTCGACGAAGCTAAAAAAGTCAGGCCACTAAAAAATTGCAGAAATCCACTTAAAGTATGCCAAACTATCTTCAAATCGTATGAAACACCAAAAAATAAAGCTATGAACAATTGTTAATAACCACCCTTAACATCTTTTTGATAAACCCGACTAAAAAATTCTGTTTGCACAAAAAAGTCTCCGTATCTTTGAACTATGGAGAATAACCCGGATCGTTCCAGAACGCCAATTACACGTACCAACCGAGCATCAATTGCAGCGCAAGAGCTAGGTGGAAAAATTCCGCCACAGGCTGTTGACCTTGAGCAAGCAGTGCTAGGAGCAATGATGCTTGAGAAAAATGCGGTCACGGAAATCATCGTTATTCTCTCACAAGAAAGTTTCTACGATCCAAAACACCAGTACATTTTTGCGGTGATGAAGGATCTTTTTGGTACTTCGAAGCCAATTGATATTCTAACGGTTATCGACAAACTAAAACGCAACGGAGAGCTCGAAGCGGCCGGCGGTGCGGCATACGTTTCGCAGTTGACGAGCAGAGTTGCATCTACGGCTCATGTGGAGTTTCATGCACGAATTATTGCCGAAAAACACATCAAGCGCGAGCTCATTCGCATGTGTACAGAGGTGATGCGCGATGCATTCGACGATACCAACGACGTATTCGATGTGCTCAACAAAGCAGAGGGCGATCTTTTCAAAATTGCAGAAAACAACATGGGAAAGGCCGTGGATGTCATGCAAACAGTCGTTCGTAAGGCGATCGAGGAAATTGAAAAAGCATCTCAAAATACAGACGGAATTTCGGGAGTTCCAACGGGCTTCTATGCCTTGGATAAAATTACAGCGGGATGGCAAAAATCGGATATGATCGTAATCGCTGCTCGACCTGCAATGGGTAAAACAGCCTTCGTTCTCTCGATGGCGCGAAATACAGCGGTAGATCACAATCAAGGTGTCGCGATTTTCTCCTTGGAGATGTCGTCGGTTCAGCTTGTAAAACGATTGATCGCTTCCGAAACCCGATTGAGCGCAGAAAAATTGCGGAAAGGAGATTTGCGCGATGACGAGTTCCAACAATTACATACCCGCATTAGCAAATTAGCAACTGCACCTATCTATATTGACGACACGGCGGGAATTAGCATCTTCGATTTGCGTGCAAAATGTCGCCGTTTGAAAATACAATACGATATCCAAATGGTGATCATCGATTATTTGCAATTGATGACGGCCGGTGGGAAATCACAAGGAAATCGTGAGCAGGAAATCTCATCCATCTCTCGATCGATCAAAGAAATTGCAAAGGAATTGAATATTCCAATCGTGGCATTGTCTCAGCTGAGTCGTTCCGTAGAGCAACGTGGAGGTGACAAAAAACCTGTACTTTCCGATTTGCGTGAATCGGGTGCGATTGAGCAAGATGCCGACATCGTATCTTTTATTTATCGACCGGAGTACTACGGATTTATGCAAGATGAAGACGGGAATTCGAATGCTGGGGTGGGCGAAATCATCATCGCGAAGCACAGAAATGGTGCATTGGATTCGGTTCGACTTCGCTTTATTGCGCAGTACGCTCGATTCGACAACATTGAAGGATTCGACGATTCGGCAAATGCGCCAGGTGCACCGGCACAATTGAACGCCAACAACGATTTCGACGATCAAGGCGGAAACACGTACACGATTCCGAGTAAAATGAATTCCCTCGATCAGGACATTGATTTTAATTCATCCGACGATGATTCGCCATTTTAGGTAGGATTTTTGTAGCTTTAACTTCTATGAAACAAATTCTCATACTTTTTTCGATCCTTACCTTTGCTTTTAGTGGGCGCGCTTCGCAAATTCTCATTCCAATGGATGAAACGCAAACGAATCATTTGAGGGCCTACGGTATCGCTTACTATTTACTCGAAAATGAAATTGTGATCGAATGGTTGCTGAACTACCGCGGTGGGTCGTTTTTGACACTGCACTCCACAGGAATTGAAGAAGAATTGTTGCTGAGAGGCGTTTCGTATGAAATTATTGCCAACGGGCAAGCAAGTGCGATCAAAAATATGATTGCTGATCCAGAGAAGAACATGGAAACCGTTCAACTGGAAAAAGCACCAAAAATTGCGGTGTACACTCCCGGCGGAATGATGCCTTGGGATGATGCCGTAACGCTCGTTCTTGAATATGCCGAAATTCCATACGACAAAATTTACGACTCAGCTGTGGTGATGGGAATGTTGCCCGAATACGATTGGTTGCACTTGCACCACGAGGATTTTACGGGTCAATACGGGAAATTTTATTCGCGCTACCGAAATTATCCATGGTATAGAGAACAAGTAGCCGATTTAGAAGCTTCTGCCGCTGGATTGGGATTCAATAAAGTTTCAGAAATGAAATTGGCTGTCGCAACGAACATCAAAAACTTCGTAATCGGTGGAGGATTTTTGTTTACGATGTGTAGCGGAACTGATAGCTTCGATATCGCTCTAGCAGCGCACAAAACGGACATCTGCGAAAGCATGTACGATGGTGATCCCGCCCATCAAAACTGCCAAAACGAGCTCGATTTTATGAACACATTTGCCTTCCGCGATTTTACCTTGGAGCAAGATCCGTTGGTGTATGAGTATTCGAACATCGACGGAACTGATAAGCGAAATGCTTACGTGGATGAAAGAACTGGCGCGATAACTGACAAATTCACCCTTTTTGATTTTTCCGCAAAATGGGATATTGTGCCAACGATGTTGACGCAATGCCACACAGATGTTGTGAATGGTTTCATGGGACAAACGACGGATTTCAGAACCGAGTTTATCAAACCAAATGTCTTGATTTTAGGCGAAACGAAGCAATACGGAACGGCTCGCTACATTCACGGCGAAATGGGACAAGGAACTTGGACGTTTTACGGAGGACACGACCCCGAAGATTACCGTCACATTGTGGGAGATCCTCCTACCGATTTGGACTTGCATCCTAACTCACCCGGATATCGCCTAATTCTCAACAACATCCTCTTTCCAGCGGCGAAGAAAAAGAAGCGCGAAACTTAGTCTAGTTAATCTAACATTGACAAGATCAACTCAACTGTTCCAGTGGTGAAAAACTAAGATCACTTTTGCAAGATGTGCAAACACTCGCAGTGATTTGAGCGTTTATTCGTTCCCATCTAGTACTTGTTAATTATCTTCTTCAATCGCTTGAATTGTTTCAAGTCCCAGATTGAGTCATCGGGAAATTCAGGTGCGATGTCTTTGAAAAAGCTATTTCCTTCACCCATTCCATTGGATTGAATATTGAATATCGACACAATTTCTGGTGTTTCAAAACCATCTGAAATGCAGAAAATCAACAGATCTGGAACAGCTTTACATGAGTTAAGAGAATCGCATTCGATGTGCTTCACTACAAAAATAGTCGGCTGATAATCCACAAAGAAGTATTCTTCTTGAGGTTCTGGGTACACATACCCAAAAGTTCCATCATCGTTTTCGTGCAGCACGTCGTAACCAAAATTGGGACTGTCTGGATCTGCGTCATACAGCGGTATTCGATTTTGGATCATGATTTTATGAACGTTATCAAAATGTTTGAAATATTCTGTATTGTCGATCGTATAATTCGTGATCGAATCAATCAAATTGAGTGAAAACGGAAGATTGTGATAATCAAAATAGGCGGAGAAGTAATTTTCCTCCTCGCCAATGATGCGTGTGTACGAAATTTCAGGTTCCGCCAACAATCCTAATGAATATGGGTAAGGAAATATCTCTTGAAATGAATTTCGATCGAACCCAGTGTAAACGCCATTTTCAGAATCGCGCTGGCAACGAGCCAATTGTTGTAATGATGAATCACGAAGGACACTCCAAAACGAGGGGGCTTTGCCATTGCCGAGAATCGTCTTTGTCCATTTTTTATCCACTGGAAGAATGAAATTGGCATCATGAAACGACATAAACGAACGCGCATCGATGCTCAACACCCGAAAAGTGCCATTTGCATATCGCTTCCAGAGATGCAATTCTTCAATTCTCTCATACGACGACTCATTCCCTGCTCGCAACGTGAACTCCATCCTAGAAAGACCATTTAGATCAATAAAAAGTGAATCACGCTCCTCATACACATACGCGAGCATGCCATCTTCCCACTCTTCGATCACTTCTTCTCCATTCTCATCGAGCACTATTCGGTTGAAATCACGGCCTATAAATTTTAGTAGTCCAGTTTTTTCTTCGGATGTCAACTGGAGATAATCGCTTTCGTCAATTCCTCTGAGATGATAGGAATCCAGAAAAAATGCATTCAAATCTAAAATAGAAATCAGCGAGAGTGGATCGTTTTCGTCAAATAGTATATTCGTTCTACAATTTCGCTCAATCACCACTTTTTCTTGGGCATGCGCAACAAAGATTAAAAGGCAAAAGGTGGTGAAAAGACATTTTTTCATAGGATGGATTTGAACTAATAAATATAGCAATTAAAACGAATTTCCTGCTTTTTCCAGTTGTTCTCGCGTAATTTTCTCAAAAAAATGAATCTTCTTTATGGATTTCCTAAGTGGGATTTGACACCTTGCTGAAAACACGCAAAGGATTTACGGCGGTTGAATGGGGCGGCGAACAGAAGGTGAAAAAATTTAAACGAGGGATTTAGCATTCATAGACAGTACGAAGATTCGATGCCGCGCCAGTTACTAATTTCCCTATCTTTAGAAGAATCTCTTTATTTGGCTCGTATGATCAATCGCATCTCCTCGATAATTTTCACACTCTTCACTTGTGCCGTATCGTTTACTTCTTATTCGCAAAATCCTACTTTATTGCTCAAATCAGGGACGTATGCTCTCGATTCAAACTCTGATTTCAGCTGGATATCCGAAGAGCTTATTGACGGTCGATTTTACCGCATTATTGCCTTTGAGACCATTCCGAGTGAAAAAATCAAACGCGAATTATCCGATGCAGGAATCCAATTACTCGATTATTTGCCCACAAATTCTTACTTCGCTTCAATTTCGGCGGGTGTTGATTGGTCTTCGTTGAAAAATGCGACTGTTTGTTCGATCAACGCCACCTATAAATTGTCTCGCCTACTTTCGATCCAAGAATATCCGCATTGGACGCTTTTTGGGAATGACCAAATTGAGCTGGACGCTTCCTATTTTGAAGATGTGTCTGCCGCGAATGCCGAAGCACAGATTTTATCCATCGGTGGTGAAATTATTAGCTCCAATGAAAGTCCACAAACACTTCACATTCGATTAATACTATCCAATCTCCAGGCGCTGTATGCCTTGAACGGATTCTATTATTTCGAAGTGTTACCGTCCGAATCGCTGCCTGAGAATGATAGTGGACGTGAGAACCACAGAAGCAACACACTTTGGACAGAGAACAGCGATGGATTATCGTACAACGGAACGGGAATAAAAATTATGATGCAAGACGACGGAATGATCGGTCCACACATCGATTACACCGGGCGAATTGATCAATCGAATTGTTCGGGATGTTCAACTGCTGCGGCCAATACACATGGTGATCACGTTTCTGGAACCATTCTCGGTGCAGGAAATTTAGATCCAGCAAATCGCGGGATGGCTCACGGAGCTGAGCTGTTTGTGTTTGGTTCGAGCAATGCAAATTATAATAGTGTTCCCAATCTTTACGATAGTGAAGGCGTTACAATTACTTCGAAAAGTTACAGCGATGGTTGCAACGACGGTTATACTTCATTAGCACGTCAACTCGACGCCCAAATTTACGATCGCCCTTCGCTGATGCATGTTTTCTCTGCAGGAAACAATGGAACTTCGGCATGCAGTCCTAACAATTACGGAGCTGGAGCAACTTGGGGAAACATCACTGGAGGGCACAAAATGGGCAAGAATTTATTGACAGTTGGAAATCTGACACAATACGATCTACTCGCAAACTCAAGCAGTCGTGGACCAGCAACAGACGGGAGAATCAAACCGGACATTTGCGCAGTTGGAACTTCAGTTGTTTCTACTGGGCCTGATAACATCTATTTTACAAGTACAGGAACCTCCATGTCTTGTCCTGGAATTGCCGGAGTGTTGGCACAATTATATGATGGATACAAAGATTTAAACGGAGGCGTAAATCCAGAATCAGCGCTTATCAAGGCGAGTGTTTTAAATACAGCCGAAGATTTGGGAAATCCCGGTCCCGATTTCAAATTTGGATGGGGCAGAATCAATGCGCGTCGGGCGTTTGACCAACTATCTAGCAATCAGTATATTCTTGATTCGCTTTCGCAGGGCGGTAACAACAATCACCAAATTGCCGTTCCAGGCGGAGTTTCCGAACTTCGAATTATGGTGTACTGGACGGATAAGGAAGGATCAACGAATTCGAATCCTTCGCTTGTCAACAATATTAATATGGTTGTGACCGATCCTGCTTTGACGGCATACGATCCTTGGGTTTTGGATCACACTCCTGCAAATGTCAATCTGAATGCCGTGCGAGCATTAGATAATTTGAACAACATGGAGCAAGTTACGCTCGTAAATCCTGCGGCAGGAACGTACAACGTAGATTTGAATGGCTTCGCGATTCCGCAAGGACCACAGCGGTATTATTTGGTGTATTACTTTGTGAGAGATGAAATTCATGTGACTTATCCGATCGGCGGTGAAGGAATTGAATCTGCAACCGTCACAAACGTGCGCTGGGACGCCCCGGAAGGAACGAGCGATTTTACGATTGAGTACACAACGGATGATGGAACGAGTTGGAATGTGGCTGGTACAGCAGTACCGAGCAGAAGATATTTTACATGGTTAACTCCGAATCTTGTGTCTGGTTTGGCAAAAGTTAGGGTTTCTCGAGATGCGGTTTCTGCAATGTCCGATACCGTTTTCTCACTCATCAACGTGCCGGAAAACCTTCAATTCGAATGGGTGTGCACGGATTCAGCCTATTTGACATGGGACGCTGTTACTGGCGCAACGGGTTACGAAGTATGCATGCTAGGCGTGAAATACATGGATTCTATCGGCACCACTAGCGCAACAAACTTTACCGTTTCAATTGGCGCAACAACTAATGGATGGTATAGTGTACGTGCACTTGGAGCTGATAACGCGAGAGGCGAACGCGCCATAGCGATTCAAAAAGGCCTGACTGAATTCAATTGCAGCACGAGTCCTCCGCAAGCTGCCTTTGGTGTAGATTGTCCTTCGGCAGGAACTGGTCATTGTTTCGACGTGACAGATCTGTCAATTAATGCAGTTGTAGGAACGAACTATACGTGGTATTTCCCTGGTGGAACTCCGGCGACTTCAACAGACCAAAATCCAATCGTGTGTTATGCTGCTTCTGGGCAATATGATGTTGCGCTGGTTGTTGATAACGCTGCTGGAATCGATTCAATTTATTCGGTCAATGCAATCACTGTTGTCTATACTCCGGCACTTCCCTATTTTGAAGGATTTGAAAACCAGACGAGCTTCGTGAACAACGAGCAATGGTCGACGTTGAATCCAGACAACAACCAAGCATTTGCAATTACTACTGATGCGGCGCTCTCGGGAACCAAAAGTGCGAAATTGAACAACTTTACTCAAAATGGAAACTTCGAAGATGAGTTGATTTCTGGTCCAGTTGATCTTACTAGCTTATCCGCTTCGGATATCATGACCTTGTCGTTCCGCTATTCGTACAGAAAGAAAACGGAGGCTGACGTTGAGTGGTTAAAAGTGTTTATTACCCAAAATTGCGAGGATACTTGGGTTCAGCGAAAAACGCTCCAAGGATCGCAAATTTCGCCACTTACGAGCACTGTTTCATGGATTCCAAGTTCTGAGGTAGATTGGACTACTGTGCACATGACCAATGTAACGAGCAATTATTTTGTAGGAGATTTCAGGTTCAAATTTGAGTTTGAAAGCGATAATGGAAATAACTTTTATTTGGATGACATCAACTTGTATCAAGGAGCGCCGTCGGATGATATTGTATCTGGGATCGATGAAATAGAAATTTCGAATACACTGTTGTTCCCGAATCCTACGGACGGCGAACTCAATGTTGAGTTTTATTTGAGTAACGGGGAAATGACGGAGTTGAGCATTCAGGATATCACAGGGAAACAGCTCTCAATGCACCGACTTGCAGGAAATGCTGGAAGAAATCTGGCCTTTATTGACGTGAATCAGTTATCGGCAGGAGTTTATTTTGTTCGAATCAGCGTGAATGGAGCGAACCGACAATTGAGGTTTATTATTCAATAATCGCGACAAATTTTATTAATTTCTTCGTTTTTGGAATCGACACGATAGAATACGGTTGCGTCATAATGTCGATCGAATTACCTTCTGGAATGGTAAATTTAACACGCGCTGTTATGATTTCATTGATTTCAGTCACCTTTACGATTTCAACAGCATAGCCTCCTAATGGTCTGATTTGATCAAAATAAGCGAGTATTGTTCGTTGCTCAAAGTCGATGGAAACCTCCTTTTGAGTTGGGTTGACGGAATTCATCTTCGTGTATAAGGCTTCCCATTGCGCTTCAGTTTGAATGATCACTTCGTTGGGGCCTGCAATTCCCTCTTGCCCATCACCCAATAAACTTCCTTCGGATATCGGTTTACTTTGAACTACGTTTTCTTGCATTGCCGGTTTATCAGCGGGCAAATCTTGTGGACCGTCGCCAGCTATTTTGCAGGCGGTGAAGTTTAGCGCGATGACAGCCGCGGCGAAGATTGAGATTTTGGTGAAATTTATCATAAGGCATTCTAAATTGGAAGATGTATTACCTGTTGAAGATAAAGATAGTAATTCTGAGTTTGATCAAATTCTAGTCGTAATTAGTGATTTTCGAGATGATAAATCTCATTGTGTCCTTTGTAAACCTCGTGGTAACAAAAAACACAGTGGTATTGGTGGATTTAAAGTTGAAAAAAACACAAGGATCACAAAGGACACAAAGAAGGATGTTGATTAGCTTTTCGTTGGAGCGAGGAATAAAATGCGTTCGGGTAGCAGCGGTAGCTCCCTACGTTTCAGTGGGGACTACAGCAGATGACCCGTAACACACCAAAAAAAAAGCCCGAATTCACATGAACTCGAGCTTTTGAAGTGTTGGACGAAAAATCAAACGTCGATTTTCGCGTATTTAGCATTTTTCTCAATAAACTCACGACGAGGTGGAACTTCATCTCCCATGAGCATAGAGAAGATTTGGTCGCACTCTGCTGCGTTGTCGATCGTTACTTGGCGAAGTGTTCTGAATTCTGGATTCATCGTAGTATCCCACAACTGATCCGCGTTCATCTCTCCAAGTCCTTTGTATCGTTGTACGTTCACCGAAGACTCTGTTCCTGATCCTTTCATTGCTTGAATCATACGATCGCGTTGGTTATCGTCCCATGCATATTCTGATTTTGCACCTTTTTTCACCTGGTACAATGGCGGCGTAGCGATGTAAATGTAGCCCAACTCAACCAATTCTTTCATGAATCGGAAGAAGAAAGTTAAGATGAGCGTTTCGATATGCGAACCATCGACATCGGCATCACACATGATGATTACCTTGTGGTATCGCAGCTTCTCGATGTTGAGTGCTCGTTGATCTTCTTCAGTTCCCACACGAACACCGAGTGCTGTATAGATATTTTTGATCTCTTCGTTTTCGAAAATCTTATGGTGCATTGCTTTTTCAACGTTCAAGATCTTACCACGAAGTGGCATGATGGCTTGGAACATTCTGTCGCGACCTTGTTTTGCCGTTCCGCCTGCCGAATCTCCCTCTACGAGGTAAATTTCGCATTCTGCCGGATCTTTCGACGAGCAATCGGCCAATTTCCCTGGAAGTCCAGAGCCTGTCATCACGCTCTTACGTTGCACCATTTCACGTGCCTTGCGAGCCGCGTGACGTGCTTTAGCCGCCAAGATCACCTTCATCACGATCGTTTTCGCTTCGTTGGGGTGCTCTTCGAGGTAAATTGTGAGCATTTCGGATACACCTTGACTTACCGGAGCAGTTACCTCGCGGTTCCCCAACTTCGTTTTGGTTTGTCCTTCAAATTGTGGCTCTTGCACTTTCACCGAAAGCACGGCTGTCAATCCTTCACGGAAATCGTCGCCTTCAATCTCTATTTTTTCACGCGCCATGATTCCAGAATCGATGGCATATTTTTTCAAGGTATTCGTTAATCCACGGCGGAAACCAGACAAGTGTGTCCCACCTTCGTGCGTGTTGATGTTGTTCACATACGCAAGAATATTTTCCGTATACGACGTGTTGTACGTTAACGCAACCTCCACAGGAATACCATCCTTTTCTCCTTCAAAATAGATCACATCTGGAATCAAGGATTCACGGTTGCGGTCCAAGTATTCTGCGAACTCACGCAAACCACCTTCGGAGTAGAACAATTCTTTCGGGAAATTTCCTTCGTCGTCTGGATTGCGCTCATCCAACAAAGTGATTTTTATTCCCTTGTTCAAAAATGCCAACTCGCGCATTCGTGCAGCAAGTGTGTCGTAATTGAAATGTGTTGCCTCGAAAATGGTATCATCTGGAACAAATGTTAC
>CALFOS010000155.1 GCA_937919725.1 uncultured Fluviicola sp.
TTATTCTCATGGATACTACGTGCGAATAAAGCGCGACGGATGCATCACCGATGTCGGTAAAGGCATAATCCAAGTAGACGCTTTTAAAATTCAATCCAATTCCAATGTTCGGTTGTACGTTTAGACGTTTTGTATCATCAAAATCTTTCACGTACTGCATATTTGATAATCCAGCGCGGACGCACACGTAGTTTTTGAAGCCTACACTTACGCCCAAATGAGGATCAACAGAAAACACTCCTGATCGGATTAATGTATTTCTTCGTCCATCTGTGGTGAGGTCCAAATCAATTTCTGATGTAGCAAACAGTCCACTTTTACCAATATCGAATTTTTTGTATCCTGCCAAAATAAATCGTGGCAAGGTCAACTCCAGTCCATTTTCAGGAATCACATTTCCCGTATTTACGAACACCTCACGCGTTTCCTGATCGAGTGTGAACACCCATGCATTGAAGGTTGACGTGACGTCACGCGCCATCAATCCGAACTTCCAATTGTTCTTCATTTCGTACTGCGCACCAGCGTCGATTCCAAACCCCCACGATTTTGCGAAATCACCTACTTTTCGGTGAATTACTTTGAACGTACCACCCACGCTCAAACCTTCTACGTTAAGTTTGCGTGCGTACGAGAACAAAAAGCCATAATCGGCTGCAGTAAATGTGGTGATTCTATCGTAATCAATGTTTCCGTTGTTGTCGATCAGTTGCGTTGTGTTCGGAATGTCGTCTACTCCAAAGCGGATAGCTGTAAAACCGATAGCACTTTTATCGTCGATAGAATGCGCAAGACCAACATAGTCGTATTTGGCAATTCCAGCGAAGTATTCGGAATGCATCAATCCAACTTCCAACCATTTATTCACTTTCGTTAATCCAGCAGGATTCCAATATCCAGAACTTACGCCGTCTGTTTGTGCTACAACGGAATTCCCCAATCCCAATGCATCTGCACCTACGCCAATGGCCAAAAACTCATTCGAGTATTTGGGGGCGATGGTTTCGGTTAAATTTGGATCCGATTGACCTAACGATAGAAAGTTACCAAGTAGAATGGATGCACAGCACAGGATAAATGACCAATATTTATTCATAAATAGCTTTTGTTTTAAATGCTAAACTGAGATTTCATAAAAAAATTGTGTTCTTTGCATTGTATCAACTAGACGTAAAAGTATTAGTTTTGGTTGACTTTTTAATTGATTATTATCTTTTCTCACGTGTCAATGTTCAATATACCCAATCTATTTACCGTAGCGAATATGATTTCGGGATGCACCGCGATTATTTTGGCGTTTGCGGGTAGAATCGACTTAGCGCCCTTTGCCATTTTTGCTGGAGCCATTTTTGATTTCTTTGACGGATTTTTGGCTCGAAAGCTTAATATTTCTGGGGAAATGGGCAAGCAACTCGACTCTTTAGCGGACATGATCACCTTCGGATTGGCACCAGGGGTGATTATGCTTATGTTCCTTCTTGGTGTCACGACTCATAACCTTGGTACACATACGCTTGGGAACTGGGTCAACGATTTGGTGGAGGGGAAATTCCACAATTTGGTTCCTCTCGCAGCACTCATTATTCCATTCTTTTCGATCTTTCGACTCGCCAAATTCAATTTAGACACGCGACAAACCGATTCATTTATTGGGCTTCCAACTCCAGCCAACACCTTGTTTTTTATGTCTTTCCCATTGGTTGCGAGCTTTTCTGAGGGGCAGTCGGGTGAGTGGGAAGGACTTTCAGTGTTTATGTTTCATCCGATCACGATCTGTGTGGCGATAGTTGGTATGAGTTTACTACTCATCTCCGAAATTCCCCTTTTCTCACTCAAATTCAAATTCTTCGGATGGAAAGGAAACCAGATTCGCTACCATTTTTTGTTAATAAGTTTGGTATTTATTCTCGTTTTCACAACGTGGGCATTAGCATTAATAGTATTTTTGTATCTCGTTTTATCGATAGTAGAAAACTACGTTTTTAAAAGTCAAAAATCATGAAATTTAGAGCTGAAATTGATGTAATGCCATTGGACGCATTGCTAGATCCTCAAGGCAAAGCTGTAACAGGTAGTATGAAAACCATTGGATTAGAAATGATCGATGGGGTTCGAATTGGAAAACATATTCGTCTTTTCGTAGAAGCGAATTCTAAGGCGGTTGCCGAAGAAAAAGTGAAAGAAGCATGCACCAAATTGCTCTCCAACCAAATCATGGAAAGCTATTCATACACGCTTGTAGAGGCGTAATCTCATAATTTTTTATTATCTTGGTAATTCATCCGAAAACCGAACCTTTACCTTATATTTCCGTATAGTTTATACAGTTATTAAATATGACCATGAAAGAATCAACTGACACATTGGAACCGCAAAAGAAAGGAAATGGCGCATACATCGCGATTATTCTGGTACTTCTCCTAGTGATAGGTTTCATGTTTTATTTGCTCTCATCTTCTCGATCGCAGACGCAAGAGTTACAAGCGAAAAATGACATTTTGGAAGCAGACATGGCCGGCATGAATGAAATGCTGTCGGGTTATGCAGGAAATATCACGAACGATTTCAAGACTGACTTTAAAAATATGCTCGCGACGTACGACGCTCTTTTGCTAGAGAAAGGAGCGGATAAAGATGAAATCAACGAACAAAAGGCACACATCCAGGAATTGCAAGACAAGATGGCGAACAGCAAGAATTTGTCAGGCAGTGAGATTTATGCGCTGAAGAAGGAAATCGAAACGCTTCGCACAATCATGATCGGATACGTGAAGCAAATTGATGAACTCAATACACGAAACCTCATGTTGGAATACAATTTGGATTCTACCTCTACGGTGCTCAAATCAACAAAACAAGACCGTGATCGTTTGGAAAATAAAACAATTGAGCAAGATGCAACCATCGGAAAAGCGAAAAAATTGCAAGCGTACAGCTTCACTTCTGGTGCTTTGCGTTCGAAATTGAACAGCACAACCACCGAATCAACAAAAGCACGTGGAGCGGTTCAACTAATGTCAAGCTTCACGATTGGGGAGAATACTGTTGCATCAACAGGATCGAAAACGGTGTACATGCAAATTACTGATCCAAACGGAAAAATATTCCAAAGCAGATCGAGCAACATCACCTCAACAAGCTCTGGAGATGTTTCTTATACGGATAAGAAGGATATTAGCTATACGGGCGCAAGTGTTAATTTGGCAATCTACTACGATTTGAACGGTCAAGACATCGATAAAGGAAATTATAAGGTGAAAATTTACTGTGACGGCCAGATGATTGGTACGGACAGTTTTTCCCTTAAATAATAAGTTAGGTTAGATGATCAATATTTTTATTGCAAATTTAGATTGGGAGGTGACTTCCGAAGATTTAGAGCAAACGTTTGGAACGTTCGGAACGGTGACTTATGCACATGTAGTGTACGACCGCAAAACAAAACGCTCTATGGGTTTCGGATATGTTGAAATGGAGGATAGCGACCAAGGTGTTAACGCAATTAAAGCGCTCAATGGCTTAGAGGTGAATGGTCGTCCGATCGACGTGAAGGTGGCTTCTTCTAAAGAAAACCGCTCATTTAAGAAGCCAGCCAGCGCTGCCCCAAAAACACAGCAAAAATTCGATCCTCGTGCCAAGCGTGATAGCGGAAATCGCACTTCGAACAACGCTGGAGGTAATCGTGTAGCGAATGGAGACAGCTCTAACCGCACTTCGAACAGCCTTGATGCAAGTGACCGTTCGCGCAGACCTCGAACCGATAACAACAAATAAAACATTATGTCTGAAGCAATCGATCAAGGACACGTTGAATCGTCCATCGACGCACATGGAATTGCAACGATTGAGTTTGGGCATCCGCTCAGCAACTCCTTACCTGGAAAAATTCTACAAAAATTAGCAAATACCATTGAAACGCTCGGGAAAAGTGCCGACGTCAAAGTAATCGTGCTCACATCTGAGGGCGAACGTGTGTTTTGTGCGGGTGCAAGCTTCGATGAACTTATTTCGATCAAGGAGCTGGAAACAGGGAAAATCTTTTTCTCAGGATTTGCAAACGTCATCAACGCATGCCGCAAATGCCCGAAATTCATCATCGGTCGCGTGCAAGGAAAAGCGGTTGGAGGTGGAGTTGGCGTTGCATCTGCAGTCGATTATTGCTTCGCAACAAAGTTCGCGGATGTTAAACTTTCGGAACTCGCAGTGGGAATTGGTCCCTTCGTGGTTGGTCCTGCGGTGGAACGAAAAATGGGCAAGTCGGCGATGACTCAACTCGCTATCAATGCTACCGAATGGCGCTCGGCACTTTGGGCGCAAGAAAATGGGCTCTACGCCGAGATTTTTGAGAATATTGAGGAAATGGACGAACGGATATTTGAACTCGCCACCCGCCTCTCTAAATCCAATCCTGAGGCAATGAGCATACTAAAGCAGGTGTTCTGGCAAGGAACGGAGAACTGGGACACTCTTTTGGCTGAGCGCGCCGCAATGAGTGGTGAATTGGTACTGTCCGATTTCACTGTGAATGCGATCAACGTGTTTAAGAAAAAGTAAGCTCCCTTTAATAAAATAGCCAAACACCTTTCGAGGTGTTTTTTCGTTTTTAGGATGCAGGTGTACGATTGAATCTATCTAAACCTTCACCCCCAATCCCAACTTCTATCCAAGTACCGAGCATTTTGAAACCGTACGATTTCAACGAATGCCAGAGTAAACCACGATAGTAAGATATGTGACGCAAAGACCAAAAAAACAGTCGTAGTGGATTTTTTATACTTAGTTAAAAATGTTAGGCTCGTTAGAGGGTGGCAAAACCAGATAAGAAAGTACTCGTGAGTTGTGCAATATGGGTTGAAATACGAATTAATTACAATCGATGCTGTCTCAAAAACGCAGGATAAATTCGGGGAATTGATAGTTTTGGGACAAATTTTAAGTTCTTCTCATCAGAAGAAATAATCTTTTTTAAAAAGGGTTTGTTAATAAGCTTAGAAATCATATCTTTGCAGCCCCATTTTGGGGGAATTGTCTTATATTAATTAAACAGAAACTGTGGATACATTAAGTTACAAAACCGTTTCCGCTAACAAAGAAACCGCCGATAAAAAGTGGTTTATAGTGGACGCTGAGGGCCAAACTGTTGGTCGCTTAGCAAGCAAGGTGGCGAAGGTTATACGTGGGAAACACAAACCAAACTTCACACCTCATGCAGACTGCGGTGACAATGTTATCATTGTCAATGCAGAGAAAGTATCGTTCTCAGGCACTAAATTGGTGGACAAAGAGTACATCCGCTACACGGGTTACCCGGGTGGTCAACGTATTACTTCTGCCGAAGAAATGCTAAGAAAGCACCCTGAACGTCTTATCGAAAAAGCGATCAAGGGAATGCTTCCTAAAAACACGTTAGGACGTAAGTTGTTTACCAATCTGAAAGTGTACCAAGGTACTGAGCACAATCAAGAAGCTCAAAAACCTGAAGTACTCAACTTAGATACATTCAAATAATCGCATGGAAATTATTAACACATTAGGAAGAAGAAAAACAGCAGTTGCTCGCGTTTACATGTCAGAAGGTAAAGGCAACGTAACTGTAAACAAAAGAGACTACAAGGAATTTTTTCCAGTAGCCGTTCTTCAATCAAAAATCGTTCAACCATTCGAGTTGACGGACACAGTTGGTAAATTTGATATCACTGTTAACGTCGCTGGTGGTGGTGTGAATGGACAAGTAGAGGCAATCCGTCTTGGAATCTCTCGCGCACTTGTGAAATTGAATGAAGAAAATAAACCTTTGTTGAAAGAAGAAGGATTAATGACACGTGATCCACGAATGGTCGAGCGTAAAAAGCCAGGTCAACCGAAAGCACGTAAGAAATTCCAATTCTCGAAACGTTAAACAAGTTTTTTACTCGATCTGGATATTTTCCAGCGGGTGTAAAGCGGTTGTTTAGTATCCAAATTCTTGAGCACTGTCCGTCAATTGACCGATCCCTCATGAATTGACTACTAAAGGAACGTAAACAATTTAAAAAGAAAAAAATGTCAAAAGTTAGCTTTGAACAACTATTAGAAGCAGGTGCTCATTTCGGACACCTGAAAAGAAAATGGAACCCGGCAATGGCGCCGTATATCTTTGAAGAGAAAAAAGGTATCCACATTATCGACCTCAATAAGACAATTGCACATCTCGACCAAGCTTGTGCGGCGTTAACGCAAATTGCGCGTTCGGGTAAAAAAGTTCTTTTCGTTGCTACTAAAAAACAAGCAAAAGAAGTACTGTCTAAAACAGTACAAGAAGTAAACATGCCTTACGTTACAGAACGTTGGACGGGTGGTATGTTAACGAATTTCCAAACAACACGTAAATCTATCCGTAAAATGACGTCTATCGACAAAATGAAGACGGATGGAACATGGGAGACATTGAACAAAAGAGAACGATTGTTCAAAACGCGTCAACGTGAGAAGTTGGAAAAAACATTTGGTTCTATTGCGGATATGACGCGTCAACCAGCAGCAATTTTCATCGTTGATATCTTGAAAGAGCACATCGCGTTGAAAGAAGCAAGTCGCTTGAATATTCCAGTTTTTGCAATGGTTGATACGAACGTGAACCCGAAATTGGTTGATTTCCCTATCCCAGCAAATGATGATGCAACGAAATCTATCGCGTTAATCCTAGGAGCTGCGTGTGAAGCAATCAAACTTGGTTTGGAAGATAGAAAAACAAACAAGGACGCGAACAAAGACGAAGAAGGGAAGGCAGCTAAAAAATCGAAGAAAGATGCAG
>CALFOS010000156.1 GCA_937919725.1 uncultured Fluviicola sp.
ATCACTATCGAAGTAAATATTGCTCAAGGCATCAACTTTTTTTTAGTCGGCCTGCCCGATGCGGCAGTCAAAGAATCGCAACAACGCATCAAAGCCGCCCTCATCAATAACGGATTAAAATATCCCGCTGGACGCGAAATCACCATCAACATGGCACCAGCAGATATTCGAAAAGAAGGCGCCACCTTCGATTTACCCATCGCCCTCGGAATCTTAGCAGTAAGTGAGCAAATCTCCGCCGAAAACTTGGGAAAGTATATGATCGTTGGCGAACTCTCCCTCGATGGAGACGTGAAACCCATGAAAGGTATCCTGCCCATCGCCCTGCGCGCAAAAGCCGAAGGCTACGAAGGAATCATCCTGCCGAAAGCACACGCCCGCGAAGCAGCAATGGTGGAAGACCTAAAGGTGATTCCCGTGCAAACCCTGCGTGAAGCTATCGACTACTTGGATGGGAAACTGAAAATCGCGCCCGTGATCCGCGACCGAAAACTTCAATCAAGGATCCAAACCATCAATTCCATCGATTTCAGTGATGTGAAAGGACAAGAAAACTGCAAACGCGCCTTCGAAATTGCCGCAGCAGGTGGACACAATGTCATTCTCATCGGACCACCAGGCTCTGGAAAATCCATGCTCGCAAAGCGCTTGCCGACTATTTTGCCACCCATGAACATGGAAGAAGCCCTCGAAACGACCAAAATACATTCGGTTGTCGGGAAATTAGGCAAAGACGTCGGCTTGGTCGAAGAACGTCCATTTCGTAAACCACACCACACCATTTCAGATGTAGCGCTTGTTGGCGGTGGCGGTTATCCTCAGCCCGGAGAAATTTCACTGGCGCACAACGGAGTACTTTTTCTCGACGAACTTCCGGAGTATAAACGCGCGGTGCTCGAAGTGATGCGACAGCCGATGGAAGACCGTATGGTCACCATTTCGCGGGCCAGATTTTCCATCGATTTCCCAGCTAATTTCGTCCTCATCGCCGCGATGAATCCATGTCCGTGCGGTTACTACAATCACCCCGAACGCGCATGCAGCTGCCCACCAGGAACGGTTGAGCGCTATCTCAACAAAGTTTCAGGCCCACTTTTGGACCGCATCGACATCCACATCGAGGTGACGCCTGTTTCCTACAATGAACTCCGAGCTGAACGTAGCGGTGAAACGAGCGATATCATTCGCAAACGCGTGAATATTGCACGAGATATCCAGCGAAAACGCTTTCAAGACGAGGCGAAAATAAATGGTGTAGAATCGGAAGAGATTATTTCCGCGAACGCTGATATGTCCTCGAAGCAAATTCGAAAATATTGTCAGTTGGATAACAATTGCGCCGAAATTTTAAAAAAAGCCATGGAAAAATTCGGATTATCGGCACGGGCCTATGATCGAATCTTGAAGGTCGCAAGAACCATTGCTGATTTGGGGGGCGTGGTGAGTATCGGCACGAGTCACATTGCTGAGGCGGTTCAGTATCGAAGTTTG
The DNA here is from genome assembly GCA_937919725.1 of uncultured Fluviicola sp. GTDB lineage: Bacteria > Bacteroidota > Bacteroidia > Flavobacteriales_D > Crocinitomicaceae > UBA4466. The sequence continues at coordinate 1,492 of CALFOS010000156.1, forward strand.
GATCGGAAGGAATGGGGTGGATGAGATACATATCACTCTTTGCTCTCGATCGGCGAGTTTTGTTACCTTGAGTCAATTTATCGACTGACCAAAATCAAGGTATTCTTTCGTTTATAGGGCGATGCGATCAAGGTAGTGCGAGCCAAGTTGGCTGCAGGATAACTCATGCGCTCGCTCCTTTTGTGAATTTCGGAAATTGGAAAATCGAAAAAATCGTTTATAATGCGCGTTTGTTCACGTTTCTATTGTCTTTACAAATTAGTTGTGGCAGAATAATCAGAGCTTGGAAGAAATCGAATTTTGTTGCTAGATCTAAGCAAATGCAAGGAAAATGATACTTAGTTCTCCTCGCCAAATGCACAAGCTAGAAGTGCGTCTTTCGTTGGGTTTACCATCACCTTCAAGGACTTCTTGTTCGCTTCAACAACCAAAAAATCTTCCGTGAATTCCAAACACAAATTAATGTCGTGCGCGGAGAGTAGAATGCATTTATTGAGTTTTTCAGCGGCTTCTTTCAGGAAATAGAGCACGCGTTTTTTGTTCGCATAATCGAGAAAAGCGGTGGGTTCATCCAACAAAATAATGGGCGTTTGCTGCGCTACGGATTTCGCAATGGAGACGAGTTGTTTTTCACCGTCGCTTAGTTGTGTGGTGAATCGTGTTCGAAGCGCTTCAATTTCAAGGAGTTTGATAGCTTGATCAATTTCCTCAGCATCCGCGTCCGTGATTCTTCCCAGTAAATCGGTGTAAGGCGCTCGACCGGCAGCGATGTATTCCGACGCGCGCACGTAGTCCATGTGCGGGAATTGCACGGGTACGAAGGACACCAGTTTTGGGAAATCGCGCGTTGGTATGGATTGAATTTCACATCCGTCTACGAAAATTTGTCCCGAAAGTGGTTTCAATTGCTTCGAGATCGTTTTGAGCAAGGTCGATTTTCCTGCACCATTTTTCCCGATCAGAATGTACACTTTTCCACGTTCCAGATGGATTTCTTCACACGAAAGAATACGTTTCGAATAACCGATATGGAGATTGTGTAGAGCGATCATCTGAGCTTGCGAAGAATTAAAAGTACAACAATCGGGGCGCCAATGAGCGAGGTCAACACGTTGATCGGAATCAGCATCGAGTTTTCCATTACTTGAATCAGCGCATCGCACAGCAACACAAAAATGCCACCAATGAATGCACACGAGACGATGAGTAAGCCGTGGTGTTGGGTTTTGAGTAAAATCCGCACTAGATTAGGAACCGCCAGACCAACGAATGCAATGGGTCCACAATACGCCGTGATGATCCCCGTGAGAATGGCCGTGACGCCAATGATGAAAAATCGCATTCTTCGGTAATTCAATCCGAGGAGTTTGGCTTGTTCTTGTCCCAAAACGAGCAAGTTGAGCGGTTTTATCAGTAAAATGGAGCCGAGAATTCCAGCGAAGAAAATACTCGAAATCAGTGGGATTTGTTCGAACTGAATCCGCGACAAGGAACCGAGCGACCAAATGGTGAATACTTTGAGTTCGGAGGAATCGCTGCTCACTTCTAGCAAGGAAACGATCGCGCCCGTAAAGCTTCCGAGCATGATTCCGATAAGCAAAAGCGAGATTTGTGAGCGTACGATTTCCGAAAACACGGAGATGATCAAGCCAAAAACCAGTGCTCCAAGAAGTGCGTTGGTGATAATTCCGAAATCGGAGGAGAGAAACGGAATTCCCGTCATGATGCTGAAGGCAACGAACAAACTTGCGCCCGAATTGATACCTAAAACGTACGGTCCCGCCAGTGGATTGTTGAACAGGGTTTGCATCAAAAGTCCGGCTACAGAAAGTCCGGCTCCCGCAATAATCGCGGTAAACATCCGTGGAATTCGCACTTCACGTGCGATGAGTTGGTTCGTGTTTTCTGGGTCGAAATGAAAAAGTGCGTTCCAAAGATCACTGGAGCCGAGATCGAGGTGACCCGACATGAAATGAAGGATTCCCGCCAGGGGAAAGAGAACCACGAAACCAAGTAGTATCCATTTATGTCGTTTTGTTACAATCAAGCTGCTGTTTTTTTGTAAAAATGCAAGGTGCTTTTTGGTTCAAAATCGGGGTGAAAAATATGAATCAAGTCCGCGAGGTAACGATCTGGTTCGATAGCGCTCATTTCCCAATAATGATTCATTTCGGTCGAATAGCAATAAATTCCATTTTTGTAAGCGCTCAACAAATTGGACTTCGGATTCATTTCAGAGAGTACTTTTTTCGATTTAATGCCTGGATTGATCCAAAAGGGCGTTGTTCGGTTATCGTGGATCACTTTTTCGATGGGGAGAAAAATACTGCCCGTTCCAGCCCGCGAACTGTACGCGTATTGTGCACCAGCATCGCGGATGAGGATAGCCATGTAGCTGTTTCCCGCAGGAGCTGTCCACTGATCGGCGTAGACATTTCCGCTGATCACTTTTGGAGATTCAACCAAATTTCGAATTTTCCATCTCAAGTCTTCGTAGTTTGTTCTCACCCGATCGAAAACCGTTTTGGCCTCTTCTGTTTTATCGAGGAGGATGCCCAAATACTTAATCCACTCTGCGCGACCCAGCGGATGCGTTTCGCGCCACTCATAGTTCGGGATGCTATGAATGCCTAATTTTTTCAATTTTCCGTTCGCATCCAATTCTGTTCCAAAACCACTATATATAATAAGGTCTGATTTCGATTGTACAATTTTTTCGATGGGCAAATTCGTTTCATCGCCAAATTCGAGTAGAGTGTTTTCCTGAAAGCGCTTTTTAAGTTCGGGTGAGTAGACATACTCAATTTTGGAAATCCCACTAACGGAATTGAGCGCATCCAACTTTGAGAGCATTCCCACAGTCGTTTGCGAGAGCGCCGCAATGTTTTTGACGGGAATATGAATCACTTTATCACCTCTTTTAGAATGATCGTAGGTTAATTCGAAGGTCGACTCAACTTCCCTCGAACTAGGATTGATTAGGTCGAGTTCGTAACCACCTTTCACCGAACGGACATCAAAATTCTCAGCAAATTGGATCTTCACTTCTGTTGGAACGTCCTTCGATTTACTTAGGGTTTCCTTCGTGATAGACTCCTTCTCAGGCGTCGTTTTTTCGTTACATCCATTAAGTATCACAAGAAATATTGCTAGAAAAGAGATCAATTTCATCTTACAAAGATAAGAGACTCATGTTGAGTACAAGTGAATTTTTTAAAACAAGATCGGGGCTTCATAAGTGACTTGGAGATTCAAGAATCCTGGGGCGTGGCACTTTTGTGTAAATATTCACATTGCTCACTGTAAATGTGGAATTTTAAATTGTGTTAAAAAAATATGCTTATCCGCAAGTTTCCCCAAGATAATTCCATTTTTGACTCACCGCTGCG
>CALFOS010000157.1 GCA_937919725.1 uncultured Fluviicola sp.
ACTGAACGACAATTTATAACAGACAAAAACTGGATCGGTCGATACGCCTGCTCTTCCGAGGAAGGGGCCTCAACTTTTCACTTCGAAATCAACGCTACCTATGAACACGGCAGTTTTGAGGGAACGGTGTACGAAGAAGAATTTTCAGGTTTCACGAAAGATGTCTTACACGTGAAAGGATTCATAGACGGCGCATTGATCAGCTTTGTAAAAACATATCCTTACCATTATTCCTCCAACAAAGATGGCACCATTTTCACGGACAAAGAAAAGCGCGGATATGAAGCGGTGTACCAAGGGGATTTCAGCGAAGAAACAGTGAAATGGTCCGGCGATTGGGAAATAATTGTTTCTGAGGAGCAAGATCAAAGAAGACGCGGAACGTTTATCACTAAATCGATCGTGGGAGCTTGGGAGATGAGTTTGAAACGAGAATAAATTTAAAGAGTACCGATTTTCCGAAGGCAGATGATTCGAGTGAAACTAAAAGATTGGAGCGAAATAATGCGTACTTTGGAAAGCTCTAAGCAGATGAACTTTGTTAATTCAATATCAACGAACGGATTAAAGCCAAAACACCACATCTATGTTGTTAGATCATTCACGCGCATACATCGAAACGCTTTTCGCGCACGACATTTTCAAATCCGTTGACACATCGCTCTTCGACGATCGCATTGAGTTATTGAATGATATTTGCGCGTTCAACAGCCTGCACAAACAAGATGATATGAAAGAACTCGAGTCTTTCATCATCGAATCAATCCCAACGAATGGCTTGAAACTGACGAAGGCAGGGAATTACAGCTTTGCACATGATCTGGTGTGGAAACCTCAAAAAGATGGCGCCGCAATCACGATCGAACACTCCAATATCACCTTGGATTTGAACGGTTTTACGCTGAAAATCGACAACAAAGACGCAACACGGCAAATCGTCGGGATTCACGTCGCACACCCAACCACCAATCTGATTCTCTTTCAACTTCACCATGCCGTTGAGCACACACTCATCAAAAATGGACGAATTTTAGGATCAGGCAAATCGGGAGTTTTAGCGGAATACGTCTCCAACATTCGCTTAGAAAATCTGCGCATCGAAAAAATTCGCTACGTCAATTTAAAGACGAAAAATGCAAGTCCAGCAGGAATTCACATCACGCATGCCGAGAATCTTGAACTAGTAAAATGCACGGTCTCCGATCTTCAAGTCACCTCCTCCTCCTGTGCTGGAATCCAGTTAATCGAAACGAAAAACGGAACGATCACCGATTGCACCATGGAAAATTTCGTGAACGAAGACGGATCCACACAAGGCTACAGCTACATTTTCTCATCGTACCTCAACAGCAAAGGATGTAAAGCGCGGAATTTCAAATCGCACTACAAGGGCAAAACGAAAACGCTCGGACATACCGTGATCGGTTATTGTCCATGGCTTGCTAGTCAACTTACGTTTGAAAACTGCACTGCAATAGGTATGACAGGTTGCTGCGACGATTGTCATGGAATGTCCATTTTTCTAGCCTCCCATGTGAAGGTGATTAACTTTGAAGCGAGAGATATTTTGGATGGAGCCGGACCCGCCGAAACAGGCGCCAAAGCAACAGGACTCGAAGTGTATGGAATCGACGTGCACGTTTCGAATAGTCGTGTAGAAAACATCAAGGCAATCGTGCCCCAGGATTTACAAAGTACGGGGTTCAGCGCGTGGGGAGCAGATATTACGTTTACCAATTGTACAGCAACCGAAGTCCACGTAATCGACCCAAAACTGATCCCAAACACGAAATACGGATATGGAACTGGTTTTGGCTGGGCGCCAGATCCGCGCGTAGAATTCAGAATGATTCCAGCTTACAAAGTGACCTACGACGCCTGCAAAGCCGTAAATTGTCAAGTGGCGTTCGATACATGGTACCACGTCGATTCACTTTGGAAAGACAACATCGACGAAGACAAATGCGGTATTTCTATTCTAGTTCAAGAATATGGACAGCGAACGTTACGTGGTGATAAGTGCTCTGAATGCCCTAAACCATTTAGTGTCAAGCTAACTAACATGGCGAAGGGGAATTCTTATCCAGATTTGGATTGAGAAAAATTTAGAACCCATTCGCCAGACCTATTCCACAAAAGAATTACCCAAGTGGCACGATTTATTAGCTTTATTCAGCATCTTGTCTTAACCTTCGTGAACGATTAAGCAATACATACCATGAACCCAGTAGTTGACACATTTATCAGTAAAGTAAAACGATTTAAGCCCGAATTGGAGCTTTTGCGCGCCATTTTGCTGGAATGTGGACTCACCGAAGAACTCAAATGGCACCAACCTTGTTATACCTTTGCAGGAACAAACATCATCATTATTAGCGAATTCAAAGACCATTGCGTGATTTCATTTTTAAAAGGCGTGTTGTTGAGCGATACCGAAAAATTATTGGTCTCTCCAGGAGGAAATTCACAATCCGTGAGATTCATGAAATTCACGTCAGTAGACAGAATTATCGAGCTTGAAGTAGTCATCAAACGCTATATTTTCGAAGCAATTGAGATTGAAAAAGCAGGATTGAAAGTGGAATTGAAGTCGGATCATCCGCGACCAGAGGAATTGATAGCGCAGTTTGAAATCGATCCGGAAATTAAAAAAACCTTCGAAGCGCTCACCCCAGGTCGACAACGAGCGTACAACATGCATTTCGCAGATGCCAAGCAAAGTGCAACGCGGATCGCACGAATCGAAAAGTTTCGCCCTCGAATTTTGAACGGAAAGGGCATGAACGATTGCGTGTGTGGAATGTCCAAGCGGATGCCAAGCTGCGATGGATCACACAAATATGTGTAGGCAGATGAGAGTAGGATTTCTTCCTAAGATTTTCTATGTCTACACGCTATTTTAAAATGCTATATATTCGAACCCTTTGGGAATAATGAGTTCTTGAAGTAAGAATTTTAGGGCGTTCCCCCAACGATGACTCAAGCTAAATCCTCCAATTTTTTCGGCGATTTTTCAGTTCGTCATGTCGAGGTCAGGCTCTCCGCTGTAGTCCCTACTCAAACGTAGGGAGCTGCCGCTGCACCTGCGAAGCAAGCTACGAAGTAAATCCTTAACGCATGATGATTTACTTCATCTCAATCTTCGAAAAAATCGAGTTCCTTTTTTTCAATCAAAATCGTAACTTTATCCCTCCAACATCGAATTCATTACTTATGAAAGAAAACGTCAACTTAGAACTAATCCTCCCTGTCACACTAGCATCTGTGTACGAAGCATGGCTCGATGGTCAACTCCACAGTGCAATGACAGACGGCGAGGCAACTTGTTCAAACGTAGAAGGCGAAACATACAGCACTTGGGACGGTTACATCACAGGTACCAATCTCAAAATCGTTCCAAATAGCCTCATCGAGCAATCGTGGCGAACCGCTGATTTTTCTGACTCCGACGAAGATTCTCACCTCAAAATCGAGTTCAACGAACACCCAGACGGAATGAAACTCACGCTCACCCACACCAACATTCCCGAAGGACAAACTCAGTACGAACAGGGCTGGAAGGAAAATTATTTCGAACCAATGACACGATTCTTCTCAGAATACACCGATTTTTGATGAAACAAGAAATTGTCCAAATTGCACTCATCGTACCCGATTACGACGAAGCCATCGCGTTCTACACAACCGTTATGCACTTCGATTTGCTTGAGGACACACAACGCTCTCCAGACAAACGATGGGTTGTCGTGGCTCCAAAAGGCGGGACTGGATGCAAAATTCTTCTTGCAAAAGCGAAAAACGACGAGCAACTTTCCCGCGTTGGAAATCAAACCGGAAGTCGTGTATTTTTGTTTCTCGATACGGACGATTTATGGCGCGACTACAACCATCTGCAAGCGCACAATGTTCAATTTCAAGGTGAACCCCGCGAAGAAGATTACGGAACCGTTGTTGTATTCGCTGATCTTTACGGAAATTTGTGGGACCTCATTCAACCAAAAACAACTTAAAAAAAATACTCAACAATCATTTCGACTGCTGAGCATTCCTAAAAAGGTGTGAGCTAAATTTATTTATTCTCCAATTCCAACAATCGGTTTTGAAGTTCTTCAATCATTAATTGTTGCTCTTGAATCGCTTTGGTAAGGATTGGAATGATACGTGTGTAATCCATAGCTACAAAAATCTCTGAACTATTTTTCATTGGTTCATTCGCTGATTGCTCAGTACAAGCTTCTGTTTGGAAGCTTTTTTCACGAGTTATCTCTGGCAATACTTCTCTTACCTCTTGAGCAATAAAACCATACTCCATTTCTTGGTTCAGACCCATGTGTGGGTATTTTTCCAAATCGAAATTATAGGTTACCGGATTCAATCGTTTAACGATTCCTAGAGCCCCGTCAATACTTTTGATATCTTTTTTCAAACGCTTATCTGAAATTGCACCAAAGAACCCTGTATATCCAAGGTCATTATAGATTTGCGCTCCCCATCCAGTGTCCGCACCGCCACTATTGAAACGAGAACCATAAACCCCAGTTCCTTGCCATTCATTTGTTGCTCCGCGTACTCCAATGGTAGGCGCTAAAACAGCTCCTTGATAGATTGCTAAACCAAAAACACCCGCAGGAATGAATCCTGTACCAGCATAAGCGGTAATACCTTCAATCGCATTATACCCTGAAGTCGCATTAGTATTAGATCCACTAATCGAAACTCCAGAAACTCCAGTGTTCTCATACAAAGCCATTGATGTTGCACCTACTGTAACTCCACCATTTGTCATATGAAACATATTTAACGGAGTGGCTGTCTTAATTCCAATATTACCGTTCGATTCAATTGTCATTCTTTCTGTACCATTTGAATACATCCGAAAATCAATCGCATTGTTCGTCCCAATGTAATTACTCGCTATGGCTGTGTTTCCAGTCGTTAACCATGCCCCAGCTGTTGAAGTTACCGGTCCACCTGAACCTGCGGTTCCATTAACAGTGTATGTACCATTCGCATTGAATGTAGGAGTCGTCAATGTCCAACTTGGACCTGCCGGACCTGTTAATCCTGTTGGACCAATTGGTCCTGCTGAGCCTGTTGCACCTGCTGGACCTGTTAATCCTGTTGGACCGATTGGACCCGCTGGACCTGTTGCTCCATCTAATCCATTTGCTCCTGCTGGACCTGTTAATCCTGTTGGACCAATTGGACCTGCTGCTCCTGTCGCTC
>CALFOS010000158.1 GCA_937919725.1 uncultured Fluviicola sp.
CAAGGTCATCCTTGGGCTTTCTGGTGGTGTTGATTCGTCGGTGGCTGCGGTGCTTTTGCATAGAGCGATTGGTGAAAACCTATATTGCATTTTTGTGGACAATGGTTTACTGCGTAAGAATGAATTTTCGCAAGTCCTCGATTCTTATAAACACATGGGTTTGAATGTGAAAGGCGTGAATGCAAGTCAGCTTTTTTACAATGAATTAAAAGGTCTCACGGATCCTGAGGAGAAGCGTAAAGCTATTGGAAAAGTATTTATTGATGTGTTTGATGCTGAATCGAAATTGGTAGAAGATGCAAAATGGCTCGGACAAGGAACAATTTATCCGGATGTGATCGAATCTGTATCGGCGACAGGCGGGCCGAGTGCAACCATCAAATCTCACCACAACGTAGGCGGACTTCCAGATTACATGAAATTGAAAGTGATCGAACCGCTTCGACTACTTTTCAAAGACGAAGTGCGAAGAATTGGAGCTTCAATGGACATGGATCCTGCGCTTTTGGGTCGACATCCATTTCCTGGTCCTGGGCTAGGAATTCGAATTTTGGGTGACATTACTCCCGAAAAGGTAGCGATTTTGCAAGATGTGGATCATATTTTCATCTCTAGCCTCAAAGAAGACGGTTTGTACGATGAGGTATGGCAAGCTGGAGCTATTTTCTTACCGATTCAATCGGTGGGCGTGATGGGCGACGAGCGAACCTACGAAAACGCCGTTGCGTTGCGAGCTGTAACATCAACGGATGGAATGACAGCGGATTGGTGCCATTTACCATACGAGTTTTTGGCCAAAGTATCCAACAGAATTATCAACCAAGTAAAAGGAATTAATCGGGTGACTTATGATATCAGTTCGAAGCCGCCTGCAACGATAGAATGGGAGTAATCCACAATTGGCATAAGTATTGTAAAACCATTTCTGTAATTTTGAACTATGAATAAATTAGTACTCATCCTAATTATGTGTCTTCCGTATCTCGCAAGCGCTCAACCTGGTGTTGCCCCTGTGGTAGAAAAGAATGGAAAAAAATACTACGAGCACATTGTGGAGTCAGGTAATACGCTGTGGGGTCTTCAAGGAATGTACGGAGTGCCTGTTGAGCAAATTGTAAAGGAGAATCCCTCGCTTTCGAATGGACTGAAAGAAGGACAAAAAGTGTACATTCCAGTCACGGCCGATTCGATCAAGAAAATTCCTACAACGGATTACAAAGTAGATAAAGGCGAAACGCTCTATGGTTTGGCACGAAAGTTTAACACCACCATCGACGATCTCGTTGCGCTTAATCCAGAATTGAAAGATGCGGGCTTGACAAAAGGACAGATGATCAAAGTTCCCATTCAAGAAAGTGGACAAGAACTTCCGAAAGTCGATCCTCCAATTAAGCCAATCAAAGAACCCCTTTCTACTACCCCGAATCCGTTTGTGGTTGATACGATTACAAAAAAGGACGGTTCGAAAGAGCAAATTTCGTTTTCATTCAGCGATTCCACCATTCGTCACATTGTCATGTCGCACGAGACACTATATAGTGTATCCAAACGATTTATGGTTTCTGTGGATGAAATTGTGCGAATCAATGGACTTATATCTACCTCAATAAAGGAAGGACAAATTCTCATTATCCCCGTTCAAAAAGAGCGTGTAGAACGATTGGAAATCAAGAAAATTCCTGATAATAAAGAGGATAAAGCAACAGGACCTCTCGTTTTTGAGAAGAAGAAAAAATACAAGATTGCCGTGCTGCTTCCGTTCTATTTGGATGGGGGTGATTCCTATTCCAGTCGCGTCTCGCAGTTGGCAACACAATTTTATATGGGTGCAAAGCTCGCTGTCGATTCACTAGAAAGACGCGGCTTGTCAGCAGATTTGATCATTTTCGATACGAAAAATGACTCAGCCTATATTCTAAATATTCTTGCCGATACGAGTTTCCGATCGATGGACTTAGTTATAGGTCCATTTTATGAAGCACACGTCGGAATGTTGGCGGAATATTGTAAAGAACATATAATTCGTTTGGTTTGTCCTGTTGCTATATCCGAGGAGTTTTTGGAAGAGAATCGTTTGGTGTATGAAAGTGTACCAACAGGTGAAGTAACGATGGAGTTGCTGGCAATACAGCTTCTCAAAAACAATTCGAGAGATCACGTAGTACTCGTGAAGCCAAATTTGGAATCGGACGTGGCGATGTATAACGCCTTTCGAGAAGCATATCAATCTGCGCCCTACGTAGGACAGCGGCCTGCGCTTGTGGAAACGAGCTTGGATGGCTTCACTAGTCAATTTCGTTCGGGCGTGGTAAATCACATCATCATGCCAGCGAAGGACAAGAAAACAGCTATGAAGTTCATGAATTCCTTGGGCAGAAATGGTTCGCGTTCAAGCAATGTATTTGTGTACGGCACCAAAGAATGGGAAGGCTATTCGGAAATCAGTAACATGACGAAGAACAAATACAATTTCCGATTTGCAAGCTCCAACTTCTTGGATTACTATTCGGATATCGCCATTTCGGTGAACCGACGCCACCGTGCGTTTTTCAAAACAGATTTGTCGCGAATGGCAGCGCATGGTTATGATGTCGTAAGTTATTTTTGCGCAGATTTCTTCTTGAGTACAACGGTTAAAAAACCTACGATGGTGATGAGTGGTTTCACAATGGAACAAGTTTCGCCCACAAGCGGTTACCGGAACACGCGGATCTTTGTGGTTCAACAAGAAGAGTACGAACTCATCGATACAGGCGTGAAGCATGACTAAGGA
>CALFOS010000159.1 GCA_937919725.1 uncultured Fluviicola sp.
TATAAGTAACAATATGATTGCTATGCTAATAATTAAATCGTACATTTATCACACTAAATTTTATTCATGAAACAGACTCTTATCACCCTACTCGCCACTCTTTTTGTGAGCCAATGTTTTGCCCAAATCGCCTACGAAAGTCCGCATGTGAAGGGCGGAAAAACGGTGAAGTTTATACTTCCCAAAGGTTATTTTGAGGTAATTCATGGAACCTATGCTGGAAGTTCCCTCTACGTTCAAAGGGAAAATGTAGACATCGAAGTGGATAATTTGGACGAAATGGGTCTCGGAATCCTATCGGTGATGCACGTAGAAGTTGAAGATCAAACCTTGGCATCCTTGGTGAGTAGCATCAAAACAGAAATGATAGCCGAAAACGACAATCTCGTCATCATCGACGAACCAAAAGTTTCTAAAGTGAATGGGCGTGATTGTTTTTACGCAGCCATGAAGGGCGACGTGGATGGCGAAATGATGAACGCTTTGTATTTTCAAGGAATAGAGTTTGGAGACTACTTTGTTATGATCTCCTATTTTGCATACGACAGAACAACAACAGTGATGCCCTACGTGGATTTTAAGAAAATAATTGCTACGTGGAGCGAAGAGGCGACCGAACGAGAAGATGGAATGATCGAGGAAGAATACGATTTTGAGGAGGAATATGAAACAGGCTACCTCAACGATTTTTTCGAGACCGGAATTACGTACTACGACATTTTACCCGATTACGGCGAATTGTGGGACGAGCCGATGGAGGACAACAGTCATCTTCTGGCACAATTCGTCTACAAAAACGATAACGGAAGTGTGAAAACGTTCTCGGGAGGATCGGCGAGCAATTATCCTACGAATTCCGAAATGGCAAAAGCTATCCAAAAAGTGCTCGAACTCAACGCAGGCATTTCGCTCAAATTGGACACCGAGTTCGCGAATGAAGATCACAGTTTCAAATTGTACAGCATTACCGGAGGAGGAACAATTACCTCGGTCTACACCACGGAAGTGAACGGAGAGCTGGTGTTTTTTATGGTAGATGGTGGTTCAACACCCATTACCGATTTCAAACCGGCCGTGCGCGATTTCATGCTGACCATGTGGATCGATTTTGTGGATTGGGAGGAAGAAGCCGAAGAATACATCGACGAGGAATAAGTTCGTTTTTTGATGTTGATTTTCACGCAATCAAATTATTGGCAGCAGATTTATTTTATTGCCGATTTATGGTTTTGAACAAACACCAGTTTTGGCAAAAAGAAATAAGTTCGTGCGCTTGAAGGCAGCCGATTTTCACCTCAGAAACTCTTCAATAACTCGACAATTTTCGAGCACATTCAACTCACCAGAAAATAGCGTTTTTCGCCGTTCAAATTCGACTTCTGAAAGTGGATGTTCGAGCGCTTGTTCGAGCGCATTTTTCCACTCGGACGGATACTGCAAAATGGTGCAGAAATTCTCCAAGTTGGTTCCTTCCACCATCGTTAGGTTCACCAAAACGTGCCCCGAAGTTTGTAACGAATACATCAATTTTAATTTAATTCCAGTGGACTGATTCGTGACCAAAACATGTACGCGAGCATTGGAAATGAGCGTGTCCATTTCGGCTTCATTGGGATTGGACTTCAAGGTGAATAAGCCCTTTTTTTCTAGCTCTAAAATTGATGAATCGGGATCTTTACCAGCTACAATAAAGTTCATTTTTAGTTCGGTGGAAACCCACTTGCAGATCCATTTCACAGCCACGATGTTTTCGCTTACGGACAAGTTTCCATGAAACAAAACGTAGGGTTCTGTGGATTGATAACGTAGTTCTTTTTGATCGAAACAGGGGTTTAAAAGGCGAATTTCAGTTGAATACTGCGAAAAATGAGCCGTGTCTGCGCTTTTGATGGGTAAAATCACATCCGCGTTTTTAAGTGTTCTTTCGAAGCGCTTTAGCTTTTTTGCCTCACTTTTGAAGTAGGATTTCCTCCATCCAATGGCGTGCTCTGCCAACTTGAAATAGTAGTCGTGCTCAATGTTGTGTGCACGCACAAGCTTGGTTCTGTTTTTCAGTTTTGGGTTACTCAAAAAGTACGTTGTGTGCAGACCTTCAAACAAGATTGGCGCATCGTCTTTCAACAAGTTTTCGAGCAATAAATTCGAACGTCGACTTTGGACGATGAAGGGTTTTCTGCTGAACCAATCGAGTAGGCTTTTTTTCCGCGGATAATAAATTACTTCCGTGGTAAACGCTTCCAATTCCTTGGCATTTTCTCGTCCATATTCGAAGCAATGCAAGGTGATTTCGAAGCCTATTTCGTGCAGCGCTTTGAGCCGATAAAACACGTCGATTACACCACCATAATTTGCTGGAAACGGAACGTCGAATGAAACGATATGAAGGCGTTTATTTGTCACACTTTTGGATAGATTTCAGCTAAGATTATCGTTTCATTTTCCCAGTTTTCTGTCTGCGCGGCGATGGTACAATTTGCCTGATATTGGGACAAGCGATGTTTATCTGCAAGTAATTCGTTTAGGGCCGACGTCAAATTTTCTACTGTAAAATCGTCGAGTACAACGCCGATGTTGTGCGTGCGAATTACGCTTGCCACTTCTTTGATGTTGGTGGCAACTACCGCCGTATTTGTGTGCATGTAATCGAACACTTTGTTGGGAAGTGAAAGCGCATAATTCAAACTATTTGGCTTGTCCAATGTCAATCCGATGTCGGCATACGTCGTATAATTCATCATCACATGATAGGGCTGTTTTCCAAAAAAAAGCACTTTTTCTGAGAGTTCTTTTCCAGCCGATTCCACTTGTTTTTTCAACGCTGGAATTACATCACCATCACCGACGATCATCAAAACTCCGTTCACACATTTCATGGCTTCAACGGCTTCTTCGGCACCGCGCTCCATGTTGATTCCTGCCCCTTGTAAAATTATCAGCGGAACGGTTTCTGGAATTCCGAGCGCCACTTTTGATTGCAGTTCCTTCCCGATCCAAAGAGGAGAAATGTTGCGCACCACGCGTAGTTGTTTGTTGTATTTCTTCGAATATATGTCCGCGATGGATTGATTCACGGTGTACACATCTGTCAATTTTGGGAAGATCCAGCGTTCAATTTTCAACCAGATTTTTTGAACTCTCGGACGTGAAATCAGTTCTGGTACTTCAGTGAAATATTCGTGAGAATCGTAAACCAATCGTGTTTTTCGTTTGAACTTACGCGCGAGGTGATTCGCTAACAGCGTGTCCAAATCATTGGAAACCAAAAGATCCGCCTTGCGAAAAAGCAAGAAGAAAAACAAACGAAGGTTGAAAAACGCGTAGAATTTGGCCCCCGATTCGAAGCGTAATTTCATGCGGTGTGTTTTGTATGCACGAGCAGGAAGTTCAATACTCGATCGGCGTTTTCTTCCAACCAGCAGCACGTCGTATCCTTGCGCAAGGAGAAACGTGCAGACTTTGTGCACCCGTTGATCGGTGTACAAATCGTTGGTAACGGAAACTATCGCTTTCGAGGACATCTTCCAAAGTTAAGAGAAGTTTGGGCTTGGTCAATTTCTTGTGTTGGAATCAAGCGAATTGGACCTTAGATACTGAGAGCAATATTCAGCAAAATTAAAATAAGCACGATAGAGGAAAGCACGATTCCAGCTATTGCACGGCGTCTGCCCTGTGGTGTGTTATATTTCGAGCGTAGCGAGAGGATGCCGAATACGAAACTGGAAATCATACTTGCGAGTGCGGCGATCATTAAAATTACAGATGCTAAAATGGCCACAAGTGGTTCATTTCCCAAAAATGCTATGATGAGTATGATTGTTGCGGCGGCAAATAGCACGTAGATTAAGATGGATAATGTCAATGACCGGTTGCCAAATTTTTCGGCACGTATAGCTTCATCAGTAATAGCTTGAGTTTCTGCTGGCGTCAACGTTGTGCTGTCTTCGGGGATGATGGGAAAAGTAGTTTCAATATCAAGTTCCTGCGCTCTTGAGTTTTCGGAAGATGGAAGGTCGCTTGAGCTTTCTGCTTGTTGAACCGAAGTATTCTTTTGGGGTTCAGAAGCGTTTGTTTCCATTTGAGTGTTGCTTTCAACACTTTTTTTGAGCGATGGGATTTCAGCAATTTCAACTACCTTTTGCTTCGTATTGTTGGTACGAACAAAGCGCATTTTTTGATTTCCGCACGACGCGATAAAGAAGGTGATTAGGAGAAGTGAGACGTACCTCATAAGTTAGTTTATACTTTCTAAACGATAAAGATAGGGATTTAGTTTGTGACCGCTTTAAAATTTGCTGGAGCACGTTTGGCGGCCCCAAAAAAGAAATCACCGTTGTTCCAATCGCTCGACTTCACCCAATTCTTGCAGTGAATGGTGGAGAAAACTGATCAAATGCAACATCTGATCGTGGCCCTTGTGCTGTCCGATTTTAGAGGCGATGAATGCGCTAGAAAGGAGTACAATTCCGCTGGGAATGACCCAAATCCACGGGCTGGAACCTTGTTGGCTGTACTGCATAACCCCGAAGATTCCGCCAAACACCGTAAGAAGCAAGATCGCCGAATAAATGAGAGCCTACAAAGCCCAAACCTTTTGGCGCGGACCGACAAGGCAAGACACGATGGTGAAATCGGTGTACTCTTCCACTTCGATGCGAACGGTCATTTCGGGCGACCAATAATGCTACTCCCAATTGGGCGTTTTTAGGAAAATCAGTTGATCGGAGCGCGTTCCAGAAACGGTTTTATCTTTATAAATGTTGCTTTCAACGTGGTCCATGGCCTGTTATGGTTCAGCGGCTATTTTGAGTGCGAACCGTGGACGGATTTCTCCCAATACTGAATGGTTGAGGCGATTGAATGGCATGGTTAATACTACGACGATTTGAGTTTAGAATGAATTTAAATTCGCGGAGCGAATAGACTTTTAGACATTAGACCGCTACGCTTTTAGACTTACGTGGAGGGTAGGTTAAGATTGGCTTCGCATTTTAATCAGATCATTCTTCGTAGAACCCGGGATTTACTAAAAACTACACCCCACGCAAGTCTATAGGCGAAAGCCGTGTCTAGCATCTGAAAGCGCAGCGTTCTAAACCTCCAACACACCCTGCAAGCGATCCCGTGCATCTTCTAAATCATTCACATCGCTGTAAATAATTCGTAAACGGTCGTTTTTCTCACTCAATTTCACCCCATTTGGATGCTTCGAGGCGTAGTCCAACACTTTCGTAAAAACGGGCGATGCATAGAACGGTGATTTTGGATTCGCGACGAAATAGCCGATCATCTTTTCGGATTTCAAGATTAGGCGTTCGAGTCCGAGTTCTTGTGCGAGCCAGCGTAACTTGAAGGAATACGCCAAGTGATCGACTTGTGTAGGAATCGGGCCAAATCGGTCGGCGAGTTCGACAAGGAATTGGGTGAGTTCGGCTTCGTTGTTGAGGTTGTCCATGTCTTGGTAGAGACTCAAGCGTTCAGCGACGTTATTCACATACGTGTCGGGAATTCGAATTTCTAAGTCGGTTTCTAGGACGCAATCGCGCACGAATTTCGTGAGACTGTCAGTGTTTCTATCGGCAAATAATTCTTTGAATTCCGATTCGCGGAGTTCATCGATGGCTTCGTTCAAAATTTTCTGGTACATCTCAAATCCGATATCGGAAATGAATCCACTTTGCTCTCCACCCAACAAGTTTCCTGCTCCACGGATGTCCAAATCTTTCATGGCGATATTGAAGCCAGAGCCCAAATCGGAGAATTGAACGAGCGCTTCGAGTCGCTTGCGTGCTTCGTTCGTCAGCACAACTTCCGATGGAGCGATGAGGTAACAAAATGCCTTTTTGTTGGATCGTCCTACGCGACCGCGCAACTGGTGCAAGTCGCTAATTCCAAAATTCTGCGCGTTGTTGATGATGATCGTATTAGCGTTCGCAATGTCGATCCCCGATTCGATAATGGTCGTCGCCAAGAGTACGTCGTATTCGCCTTCGATGAAGCCCATCATGATTTTTTCGAGTTGGTTTCCGTCCATTTGTCCGTGACCAATTGCCACGCGAATGCCTGGACATAAACGTTGAATCATACCTGAAACTTCCTTGATGTTTTGCAAGCGGTTGTGCACGAAGAACACTTGTCCTCCTCGACTTACTTCGTAAGCAATCGCATCGCGAATCGTTTCTTCGTTGAATTGAATGACTTCCGTGAGAACGGATTGTCGGTTCGGTGGTGGTGTGTTGATGATGCTCAAATCGCGCGCGCCCATGAGCGAAAACTGTAATGTTCTTGGGATTGGAGTGGCCGTAAGCGTGAGTGTATCAATCGTTGCACGCAGCGTTTTCAACTTGTCTTTCACAGAAACACCGAATTTTTGTTCTTCGTCGATGATGATCAAGCCCAAATCTTTGAACTTCACGCGCTGACTTGCAATGGCATGCGTTCCGATCAAAATATCGATTTCGCCAGCGGCTAATTTTTTAAGTGTTTCCGTTGTTGCTTTCGCCGATTTGAAGCGATTGATATAGTCTACCGTGCACGGCATTCCTTCCAAACGTTCCTTGAAACTTCGGTAATGCTGCATCGACAAAATGGTCGTTGGAACTAAAATCGCGACTTGTTTGCTATCCGCGACGGCCTTGAATGCTGCGCGAACCGCTATCTCTGTTTTTCCAAAACCAACATCGCCACAAATGAGTCGGTCCATTGGGGTAGACGATTCCATGTCTTCTTTCACCGCGATGGTCGCTTTGAGCTGATCGGGCGTGTCTTCGTACATGAACGACGCTTCCAACTCGTTTTGCAAATAGGAATCGGGGGTAAACGAAAAGCCGGGTTGACTTTTTCGCTTCGCGTATAATTTGATGAGATCGAAGGCAAGTTCCTTGATCTTTTTCTTCGTTTTTGTTTTGAGATTCGCCCACGCCGCCGTGCCGAGTTTATTCATTTTGGGTGAACCGCCGTCCTTTCCTGTGAACTTCGAAATCCGGTGGAGCGAGTGAATTCCAACGTACAAAACGTCGTTGTCTTTGTAGAGCAAACGGATAGCTTCTTGCGGCTTTCCATTCACGTCGATGGTTTCCAAGCCCGAAAATTTTCCCACTCCGTGATCGATGTGTGTCACGTAATCTCCCCGCTGAAGGTTGTACAATTCTTTAAGCGTGAGTGCTTGCTTCGCCTGACGGAATCCTTCCTTCAAGCGGAAACGGTGGTAGCGCTCAAAAATTTGGTGATCGGTGTAGCAAACGAGTTTTGAAACGGGATCAATAAAGCCTTCGTGCAGTGAAATGTGCATGGGCGTGAATTCAATTTCTTTCTCGATGTCGCTGAAAATCTGTTCCAATCGATCGATTTGCTTCGGTTGGTTGGAGAAGATGAGGTTCGTGAATCCCAATCGTTTTCGTTCGATCAAATCTTGGGTCAACAAATCGAAATTCTTGTTGAAACTCGGCTGTGGTTTGAAATCGAAGCTGAAGTTGCTTTTGCTCGGAAAATGGAAATTGGCTCCAAATTCAACAACTGTCATTTCTTTGATGTTCTTCTGGAAATCGGTCGGGTGATAGAACAATTCTGATGGAAGCGTGTGTTTTATTTCTGAGTTGAGTTTGTCAAAAATGGAAACCGCTTTCTTGTATTCTACTTCAAGATCGTCGAGCGTTTGATCGTAGGAAGCGAGCCAAACGGTGGTCGTACTTCCAATGAAGTCGATGAAACTTACATTTTCTTCGCGCATCAATCCGCCTTGTACGTTTGGGACGATGTAGAAAAATTTATGTTCGTTGATCGACAATTGCGTACTCGCGTCGAAGGTGCGAATGCTTTCTACGTCATCGCCAAAAAACTCAATCCGAAACGGCTGATCATTGGAGTAGGAGAACACATCGACAATTCCACCGCGAATTGAAAATTGTCCAGGTTCGTAGACAAATTCTACGCGCTCAAATTCTAAATCGAGCAAAGTTTCGTTGATGAAATCGATGGAATAAGTTTTGCCTCGTTCTAGCTTGAGGGTGCTTTTCGTGAGGTTTTTTTCCGAGGGAATGCGCTCGAACAATGCCTTTGGATAGGTGACAACCCACGTATTTTTAGTGTTCGAAATTTTCTCCAACACTTCTGCCCTGGAAACGACGTTCGCGTTGTCGGTTTTTTCTAATTCGTAGGGAACGCGATATGATGATGGATAAAAAAGTACCGTTTGATCTTTCGGATACAATCCTTGTAAATCGTTCAAGAAATACGCGGCTTGCTCTTTGTCTTCGAGAATGAACAAATGATTTCCAGGAGCTTGCTTCGCAACGAGTGATGCAGAGATGGACCGCGATGATCCAACCAATCCTTGCCAGTGAATTTTAGATCCGACCATTTGCAATTCATTCGCAGTGGAATCAATTTGCTGGAGTTTAGTAAAGGAAGAAAGAAACTCAGTCATTCTTTGTTTTAAAAGGTCTTGATGCTGCGCATCGGCTTATTTAAGAAATGACATTGCTTCTTCCATCATTTTTTTCGATCCGATGAAATAAGGAACGCGTTGATGAAGTCGAGTGGGTTTGATGGAAAGAATTCGTTCGTGACCTGTTGTTGCCAGTCCGCCGGCTTGTTCCGCTATAAACGCGAGTGGATTGCATTCGTACAACAAGCGCAATTTCCCCTCAGGATCTACGGTTGTTGATGGATAGATGTAGATGCCACCTTTGATCAGGTTTCGGTGAAAATCTGCGACCAAAGATCCGATGTATCGACCCGAATACGGTCGTTCTGCACCTTCCAAAATCGTTTGGCATTTCGCTTCGATGTAGGCTTTAATTCCGGGATCACAAATGTTCACGTTTCCTTCGTTCATAGCATACATTCGACCTGTTTCTGGCATTTTCATATCGGGGTGCGACAAACAAAATTCGCCAATATATGGATCGAGTGTAAATCCGTTCACCCCTTTTCCGGTGGTGTACACGAGCATGGTCGATGATCCGTAGAGCACATAACCCGCAGCAACTTGTTCGGTTCCGGGCTGCATCATGTCTTCCAACGTTGCCGAAGTTCCAACCTCGCTCACACGTCTAAAAATCGAAAAAATTGTTCCAATCGACACGTTGACATCGATGTTGGATGAGCCATCTAGTGGATCAAACAGCACCACGTATTTTCCTTTCTTCGAAAAATCAGAATCGAAGGCCATGAAATCGTCGTTTTCTTCCGAAGCGATTCCGCACACTTCGCCGCCCGATTTAAACATTTTGATGAATTGCTCGTCGGCAATCACGTCTAATTTTTGTTGTTCCTCCCCTTGGATGTTCACATTTCCTTCCGATCCGAGGAAATTTTCCAACAAACCAGCACGACGCACATCTTTGCTCACAATTTTTGACGCCACGGCGATATCGTTGAGCAAGCGTGTAAGTTCACCCGTTGCAAACGGAAAATCCGATTGACGATTCATGATAAATTCGTTGAGGGTTGTTAATTTTGACATGATATTAAGTGTTTGGGCAAATATCGCGAAAATGAATCAGTTGAACGGAATGAGCGGGCATAAAAAAACCCCAACACTCATCAGTTCATGAGTGTTGGGGTTCAGATTAGTTCAAAGAAAATTAGTTCTTCACTACTTTTTTCGTAATCACAGAATTTCCAGATGCGATAGTTACGTAGTAAACACCTTCTGCAAATGAAGCTGTGTTCATTTCCAATTGGTGTGTACCTGCTTCTTTCGTTCCTTCATTCATAGTAGCAATCACTTTTCCAGTGATGTCGGTTACTTTGATTGTTACATCAGATGCAACACTTGTCGCGTAACGTACGTTCAATTTGTCTGAAGCTGGATTTGGGAATACTTCCGCACCAAACAATTGGTTGTTTTCTTCTAATCCGATCGTGTTACTTGCGGGATCCAAGTTCATGCGAACCATTGGAATGTTCGTTGTGTAATACCAAGTAGCATCAGGTCCATCGTAAAAGAAACATGTTTGTGCTGGAGCTGTTCCAGCCGTTCCAATCGATGCACCAGCAGTTGTTCCTCCGTCTCCGTCAGAAGATACGGCCAAGAAATACGTTTCACCAGCGTTCATTTGGAATCCGGATGAACCATTCGCTGCCAAATCAAGGTTGATAATTGACCCAGGGTTTCCTGTTGCGATTGTGTGCTCCAAGGATTGATCTTCGAGGATTAAAGCGGCATCCAATGTAGTTGCATTTGGATCGATTGAATAGATTCGCGCAGTTATAACCGAACCAATTACGGCAGTAGAAGCAATTCGCACATCAACAGAGTAGATAGTTGCATTCGCAAAAATGTCGTAGTAACTTCCCAAAACGAATGCCTCACCCACATTTGCAAATGTTCCTGTTTGCGTTCCGCGATCACGCGCGTATGTGAATGATGTTACATCAAACGTAACTGGCGCATTTGCGTTGTCAGTTGGAACGTCGTCAACTTCAGTTTGTGAAAGGTTCCAAGCTACGTTGTACGTTCCAAGACCACTTGGTGTAAATGGCGTTGTAAGCACCAAACTGTCTGCAGCTGCTGGTTGAATAGTTACAGCGTTGCTCGTTCCAGAATAAGTTGTTGCTCCAGTAACGTTCACGTTCAATTGCACGTTCGTTTGTGGATTGATTCCGTTGTTACGCGCTTTTGTAGAAAATTCAATTCCTGTTTGTTGGCTCAATGGAATTTTTGAGTAGTTCAATCCAGCTGTTCCCCAAACAGATGATTCTGCTGTGATGTTGTTGTCTGGATTTGTTGTTAATGCTACGTCATCAATAAACCATCCGAAAGTCGTCCAAGCGTTTGGCGAAGTACTAGATGGAAAACGCGATGTCCATTCGTAACGAATCCAAACAGATGTAGCGCCAGATCCTGCAAGTGCGTTTGCGATACTCACAGAAATTGTTTCTGGATTCGCGTATGCTGCAGTAGGATTGTTTCCGAGGTAGACCGTTCGGTTGTTGTTCGTGTACACTTCCGTAAATGTTGTTCCGTTTGTACTGATCAATACCGTTTGTCCGTCGTTGAACAAAGCGCCGTATTGTTTGAAAGACAAGCTCACTTGCTCCGTTCCGCCTAAAGACATTACGTCGATTGGAGTTGCCGTTGTCATTCTGTACGTTACACCAATTGCTTGATTCCCTGTGTTGTAATTTCCGTTGTATACTTCGGCGAAATTTCCAGTGGTGTTAATTCCAGGTTGGAATGTTGCCCACCATGTGTTTACTGTTGTTCCGATGTTCCATCCAAAAGGCGTTACTTGACCATCGTTACTGATTGTCCAGTCTGAAGCATTTGTGAAATCATTCGTCCAAAATGTAACTCCCAACGCTTTTGAGGTCGAGATTGGATCTGTTGGAGCTTGCTCAACTCCATCAATTTTTTGGTCATTGAAAGAGTATGGTCTTTCTTGAACTTGTGCGCTTGTCATCCCTACCGATAAAACAGCAGCGAATGCACTTAAGTAGATTTTTTTCATATTTCTAAGTTATAGATGAGCCAAATGTACGAGATTTTCAATTCAGTTGCATGACCGTTTAACTATCAACTACGACCGATCACACAAGAATGGCAACATTTCACGAATTTCAGTTAAACGTTTTCGATTTATAACAAACGTTTCTAACGATTCTTGATGATTAATTAAGTTGCTTTCTTCACCCTGTGCTGTGATTAGTTGCGAGTCGCCTGAGTAGCGAAAATCTTTCCCGTCTGTTCCTACACGATTTACGGCTACCACATAACATTGGTTTTCAATCGCGCGGGCTTTCAACAATGCGTTCCAATGTGTCGCGCGTTTTTCGGGCCAGTTGGCAACATAAATCAAAAGATCGTACGCCGCTTCGCCGTTTTCGAGCATTCTGTTTCGGCTGATTTCTGGAAAACGAAGGTCGTAGCAAATTTGAAGTTGGAGCTTCCACCCGTGTAATGTCACAATTTTTTCTTCCGTTCCGGATGTGAAATAATCGCCTTCTTTTGCCAAACCGAATGTTTTGCGCTTGTCGTAGTGTTCAACTTCGCCTGAAGTATGAACGAAAACACCTCTATTATAAAAGGTATCGTTTTCAGAAATCATCAATGAGGCATAAAACGCGCAGTTTTTTTCCGCCGCCATGCGTTTGAGCCAAGCAATTGAGCGTCCGTCCATTTTTTCAGCCAAAGCCGTGTTCATGCTAAAAGCTGTTTGAAACATTTCTGGGAGAACGATCAAATCCGTCGATTCTACCTTCGAAAGGAGTTCTTCATAGTGAAGTAAATTGGCGGAAACATCTTCCCAAAGTTGATCTGCCTGAACGAGTGTGACTTTTAAATCGCGCATAATTTTTT
This sequence comes from uncultured Fluviicola sp., assembly GCA_937919725.1. GTDB lineage: Bacteria > Bacteroidota > Bacteroidia > Flavobacteriales_D > Crocinitomicaceae > UBA4466. The sequence continues at coordinate 12,302 of CALFOS010000159.1, forward strand.
GGCTGCTTGTTGAATGGTGTCCGCATCCTTTGCGAAGCAAAAGCGAATAACGTGTTGATCTGATCCATCGCCGTTAAAAACAGAAATGGGAATTGCCGCTACGCCAAATTCGGTGGTGAGTCGTGTGCAAAATTCGACATCCGACTCGGTAGAAATGGCAGAATACTTCGCCGTTTGAAAATACGTGCCATCGCATGGAAGCAGTTTGAAACGGCTGGTGGACATCAAGGATGCAAAAAGATCCCGTTTGTCTTGGTAAAATTTTCCGAGTACATGCACGTCAATTGTTGGAAGGTAATCGGCCAAAACTGCTTGCGCGACACTGTTCACACTGAACACATTGAACTGGTGTACTTTTTTAATTTCAATCATCAAGGAATTTGGTGCGGTGAGATAGCCCATTTTCCAGCCCGTGATGTGAAATGTTTTTCCGAAGGAAGAAACTGTAATTGAGCGTTCGTGCAAACTCGGATACGAATGCACAGAAATATGCTTTTCTTCAAACGTAATGAACTCGTACACTTCGTCTGACAGAACGAGCAGGTTTGGAAATTTGAGCACAAGTCTTTCCAATGCATCCATGTCCGATTTCGCCCAAATGGTCCCTGATGGATTGTGTGGATTGTTGATGATGATCATGCGCGTTTGCTCCGAAATTGCACGTTCGATGGCGTTCCAATCGGGTAAAAAGTCTGCGTTGAGTTGCACACGAACGGGAATTCCACCGGCCAAAACGATACTCGGTTCGTAGCAATCGTAGCTTGGATCCAAAATCACCACCTCGTCTCGCTTGTCGATGAGCGCCATGATCGTTGTGAAAATTCCTTGCGTTGCCCCTGCACACACCAAAATTTCTTCCGATGGAGATAATCTGCGTTGGTAACTCGCCTCGATGAGTTCAGAAATCTGTGTGAGCAAACTCGGCAGTCCAGACATGGGGGCATACTGGTGAACGTTTTCACCTAATTTGGATCGATAGAGTTCCAGCAAATTGGGGTCCACCGGAAAGTTCGGGAATCCCTGCGAAAGGTTGATGGCGTTGTGTTCCGCGGCGAGTTGCGACATCACCGTGAAGATCGTAGTTCCTACATGTGGCAGTTTTGACATGGAATGCTTTTGAGTAAAAATAGGAAAAAGCAGATACACGACCTTAATAAATCAAATTGACTTCCTTAACACAACTTAACAGTCTATAATTGTGAAAACGTAATACCATGATTACTTTTGCAATCCATTAACTATCAATTTAATATGAAGATTAAACCAACAATTATGCTGGCACTCATCCTTAGTGCTATTTCAAGCTTTGCTTTCGGACAGTCAGAAACTACAGCACAGGCACCAACCGAAGTTAGAAAAGAAACGCGCACCATCAAAAAAGAAGTGCGAATGGAGGAAGAGAACGGTGTAAACACACTAACCATTTCCACGGACGAGAACGGAAATAAAACCCAAGAAATTTATGTTGGTGATGCAGCCGATAAAAAAATGGCAGAAATGGTTCCGGAGATAAGCTCTAAAAAACAAATTGAGCAACGCATGGATGTGCGAGTGGATAAGGATGTAAATGATAAGAAGGTCACCATTACAAAATCAATGAATGGCGAAGAAACGGTGGAAGTGTACGAAGGCGAGGCAGCGGATAAAAAATTGAAAGAACTTGAAAGCGAGACCGGAACTTCTTTTGATGGAGAAGCGAAAAGAATCGTTATTGTAAAAAAGGAGGTGTCCAAGGAAAAGGAACTCCCGAAGAAAAAACGTAAGAATTAGGATTCCGACTTTCTTAGTAGGACCAAAATTCATTTAACCGTGCGAACTACTAGTTTGTGCGGTTTTTTTGTACTTTCAGCCCATGATAAAACGATTGATTCCCTTGGTTTTTGTGCTAGTCGCGTGTGGCTCTAGCGAGAATACACCTTTTTGTAACTGCATGCATGCAGGCGACGAGCTGAATAAATTCTCGGCGGAAATTTTGGAAAAAGATGAAATTAGTCCATCCACTCAAGTGAAAATGCTAGAACTCAAAAATGCAAAGCAAAAGGCATGCGAAAAGTACGAATTGATGAGTGGACCAGAAATGCTCGAATTGAAACGTGAGTGCGCAGGGATGGAGGATGAAACGTTGTCTCCCACCTCAACCGATAACAACTAGAAACTATGCTTGGTCTACTTCTCATTTATTTCATCGGAAAATGGTTTTACACCCTCGCCGATAAACATCAAAAAAATAAATGGCTATTCGCTATTTTGGGAATTGCTGTGTATTACGGTATGACAATTATCGGTGGATTCATCATTGGTTTTATAGCCGCGATGTCTGGTTCCGAAGCGATATTTAATTTGCCAGATGTAGCTTGGGGCTTAATGGCTATTCCAATTGGATTAATTGGGATGTGGCTTTTTCACAGGATTCTCAGAAAAAACTGGGAAAACAATCCTGCCCGTAGTGAGAACGAATTATTAGATGAAACGGATTTCAGCTAAACCTTAGAGATCAGCTTAGCTCTGAAAAACAACATCCAAGGATTCGCAAATCGCTTTAGCGGCAATATCCAATTTCTCCTTCGTGTGCGCTTGCGATACAAATCCAACTTCGTAACCACTCGGTCCGATATACACACCACGCTCGATCAGCTCATTGAACAAGCGTCGGAATCCATCCATGTTCGGGTCAATCTGATCGGCCTTGCGAATGCGTTTCTTTCCATCAAACGAGAGCCAGAAAATCGACCCAACCGTTACCATTTCAAAATTGTAGCCTTTCGCGAGCGCATGACTATTGATTTGATCAACAAAATAAAGGGTTCGTTCACGTTGATCTTCGTAAAAACCAGGCTTCGCACATTCGGTTAATTGCGCAATTCCAGCCGCCATCGCCACAGGATTTCCAGATAATGTTCCAGCTTGATAAACAGGTCCATCGGGAGAAACGCACGCCATAATTTCGGCACGTGCTCCATACGCTCCAACGGGCAGTCCGCCACCAATAATTTTTCCGTAGCTGATAATGTCGGGGGTAATTCCCAACAATTCCGCTGCGCCGTTAAATCCAACGCGGAAACCAGAAATCACCTCGTCAAAGAACAACAAAACGCCATGTTCTGTGCATAAATCTCTCAATTCTTGAAGGAAAGTCGATTCTTGCAACAACAAACCATTGTTCGCCGGAATGGGTTCGATGATCGCGCAAGCCAATTCGCTCGCGTGCTTCTCAAAACACGCTTTCAAGGCCTCCAAATCATTCAACGGAATAACCAAGGTTTCTGCTGCGTATGCCTCCGGAACTCCTGCGCTCGACGAGGTGCCAAACGTTACTAATCCGCTGCCAGCTTTCACCAACATCGAATCTACGTGACCGTGATAGCAGCCCTCAAATTTTAACACTTTATTTTTCCCTGTAAACCCGCGCGCCATGCGCAATGCTGACATCACAGCTTCCGTTCCAGAACTGACAAATCGAATTTTATCAATGAACGGATTGCGGGACAAGATCAACTCTGCCAATTCATTTTCCAAAACTGTTGGCGCGCCGAAACTTGCTCCATTTTGAAGCGCTGTAACAATTCCACTGTACACTTTCGGGTTGTTGTGACCCAAAATGAGCGGTCCCCAGCTACAACAAAAATCGATAAACTTGTTCCCATCTTCATCCCAAATATGGCAACCATCACCCCGTTTTATGAAAATCGGAGAACCATCCACCGACTTAAATGCACGAACAGGAGAATTTACTCCGCCCGGGAAATACGTTTTTGCCGTTTCGTATAAAGCATTCGATGTATCGCGTTTCAAAGATGTTTTTGTTGAGTCCATGAGTCCTTTTTTGGGAGTACAAAGATATGGATTATTGAACAGTCGAAAGAATCCAACTGAAGAACATTTACTATATTTATCCAATAGTTAAAAGGATGACGGACGAGGATAAAATGATTCGCAAAAGCAATACGATTAAACTGGTGATCGCTGGATGCGTTGCCGTTGCCGCTTATTTCTTGACGAGTTATGTGTTGAAAACGGGGCTTCAGAAGTAAAGATCATCATGTACTTCCTCAGAACGAAAAGAAAAAATTAAATGTTTACTGGAATCATTGAACAACTTGGAACGGTGACGAACATCCGTCGCGAAGGAGAAAATGCACATTTTAGTGTGAAGGCTGAGATGACGCGCGAACTTAAAATTGACCAAAGCGTGGCGCACAATGGCTGCTGCTTAACGGTGGTTGAGTTGAGTGAAACCGAATACACCGTCACCGCGATCCTCGAAACACTCAATAAAACCAACCTCAATTCCTGGGAAATTGGCACCAAAGTAAACCTCGAACGCTGCATGCAAATGAACGGCCGCTTGGATGGACACATCGTTCAAGGTCACGTAGATGCAACAGGCAAATGCATCGACATTGAAAACCAAAACGGAAGCTGGAAGTACACATTTCAGTACGATACGGATCAAGTAACGGTGGAAAAAGGTTCCATCACCGTAAACGGAACGAGCCTCACGGTTGTCGATTCAAAAGACAATGAATTCTCGGTCTGCATCATTCCATACACACACGAATTCACGAATTTCCACACCCTCGAAATCGGCAGCACCGTCAACCTTGAATTCGACATCATCGGAAAATACGTCGCGAAACTTTTGAAGAAGTAGAATATCCGATTTCGTCAAGGAATTGACCCGAGCATTCTTCATTCCTTCATTCCTTCATTCTTAATTGGAAATTGTAACCATCTCCCCACCAATCGTTATTCTCGAGAATGTCTCTGTCATTTAATTTATCGACTATGAAAACGACTCTCCTGCTTTTCGTTCTTATTATTGGAACATCTGCTCTTTTCGCGCAGGATAAATACACACTCAAACTCAAAACAACACAAGGTGTCCCGATGCCAAACATCGAAGTAACAGCGGTGAATGAGGACGATATTGTGGTTGGTAAAACCGACAACGCAGGAGCGGTTTTACTCGTTCTCACGAAAATTGGAACCTACTCCTTGAGTTACCTCGAAATGAAGGATTTTGGAACCTACGAAGTAAAAGAAGGATTCACTGGCACATTTAGCAAAACGGTAACGCACGATCCAAAGGGAATTTTCGCCGAAAAACCCGTTGCTGATCGTTCAAAAATATCCTTTCGTGAAATGTCGCCCACTCAACTCAAAGGAACTCCCAACGTAGTGCAGGTAATTGTGCATGTGAAAGACAACGATCGAGCATATTTACCTTACGTCGCGTTCGACATTGTGGACTGCGTAAATGGAATCAAGTACGTCGGTGAATCCAATGCTGCTGGAAAAGGAACGTTTTACCTTCCCGCCAACGTCGATTACGAAATAGATTTGGGTGGAGTTATTGCTTTGCGCTCTTTCAAAACTGGAGACAATGCTGGTGGATCAGCCGAAATGGTGGTTTTCTACGAAAAAACGAAGGTGAATGAAGTGGCAAAAGGCGACACGCTAATTCAAAATAATATCACTCAAACAAATGGAACAACCACGCACTTACTTTTCACATTGACACTCCTCAATTTCAGTGGCGAAAAGTTGGAGGGCGAGCCTGTCTACATGGTTGCAGAGGATAAAAGTCGTGTCTACGAAGGTGTAACCGGAGTTGCTGGAGTGTGCACATTTATGCTCCAAAAAGGCACGAACTATATTATGAATCTCAAATATGAAGAGGGTGTGCATTATGTAGATGTCACCAACAAACGTGGTTTTGGAAGAGAAAGCGTAACCCGACGTTACCGTGGTTCAGAAGCGATCGTGCAAATGTTGGCAGACCGAAGAACGAGCGAAAAGGGATTTGTGATCAATCATCAAACAACACCCATTAGAAAACTCGGAAAACCTGAAGGATACTCAAGAACAACAGCAACAGGCTTTGAGTTACAATTCGAAAGTTCTGGACCTGTGGGAACGCCGACCATTGTGGGGAACAAATTGTACACGCAGCAAGGATATTACTCGCCGAACTATTACTGTTTGTCGGCGGCAACAGGACAGTTTGTGTGGGGCGTGGAGCTGGGTGAAGCAGGAATTTCACCTGTTGTGCATCAAAGCGGAGTGCTGCTGCTCAATACAGAATCGTGCACGCTTTATGCCATCGACGCCACTTCAGGGGAACTTTTGTGGAGCAAGTGGCTCGCGGGATATTTGTACACGACGCCATCCGCAGATGATTACAATGTGTATGTAGTTTACGAAAATGGAGGACGAAATCCGCTCCGCCCGAACGAAGACCGAGTTCTTGCTTCCTTCAACCTCCGAACAGGAGCCGTAAACTGGATGAGTTGGATTGACAACGAGGCAATTGCTTGTCCTGTGATAGCTGGAGATGAGGTACACGTGTCGTCTTTGAGCGGACAATACTACGTATACGACAAGAAAACTGGAACCCGAAGAGAAGCCGCAGCATCCATCAAAGCAGTCTCTTCTCCAACGGTAACCGCAACAGAAATCTTTGTAACCGCAACGGTGAATGGCACCGAGAAATTGATTGTTTTGGATCGAACGACTCTCAAAAAGACACGCGAATACAGTACGAAATTAAACCCAGCGTTGGTAACAGTTCAGTCTGGATTGCAAGAAAAAATGAACTTCAACGGCGCGCACCCGATCGTTTACAAAAACGAAATTGTTATTCTTCTCGAAAAAGATCGAGTGAGTGCATTCGATGCGAAATCCGAGAAAGTGCTCTGGCAAAAAGAATTGACGACCACGAATAATCAAGCACCCATCATCGCCGATGGAAATGTAGTTGTGGCTGGAACGAACGGGAAATTAATGGCGTACGATTTGCGTACGGGAAGTGAAACCGTGATTGTAGACACGCAAGGAATCATCGATGGACAACCAGTTGTGCGAAATGGATTGATCTACGTCGCCGCAGGTGGAATTTTGAAGATCATTCGCTCCGTCAAAAAAATCGAGTGGACGCAATGGAACAAAGACCCGAGTCATAATTTGGCGTGGGATTAACGGATTATTTGGATTTTTACCTTCGGTGCTGCTCCGCGGTGGAGTGCTTTGCTTTTGGATTTACTTTTTGCCCCGAAGTGTGATTAAATCTAAAATTCTAACAATCCAACTACTCCCGAATTACTTCGTCCAAGCTTTTGAAATCCGTTTGCCCACTTTCTTACGAAAGCGTTTCAGCACCGTTTCCCGACTTCCTATGTTGCCACATTTCACAATTTCGGAATGCACGCACACATTATTTCGGAAAAATTTGAATTGAAAACTGATCGAAACAGCGTCTTCTCGATACAACTCGAAGAAACTTGCCTGCTCAAGTGTTGTTGCGAAATCATCTTCGAGGTTGGACACCGTGTGCTTTCGGTCGAAGCCGCGGATGGTTACTACGCAATACGTGTCAACTCCTTTGGCAAGGATTGTTTTTTGAATGGAATCGGTTGCCAAATTACGTGCATCGCTGCCCAATTTCATCACGTTGAGGGACGGAACAGCTTTCACCCCTCTTTCCGCGAGCATTTCAGCAAGGTTGATTTCGATGGAATACCGATCTTCAGGCTTGTCCATTTGACCAATCACCAACACGTTCGTCAAGGTGATTGAGGTTTTTGCTTTCTTCGATTTCTTCGCCTTTTTTGTTTTTTCAGCCTTAACGATTTCCGTCTTTGCTTCTGAAGCATCTTGTCCGAAAACGATCCCCGAAAAAGCGATAAGTGCAATTAAAATAAATGCTTTCATATTAAAAAATTTCTTTGGCGATTGCTTTCACCGAACTCGAATTCGACATGGTATAATAATGGATGCATGGCACCCCGGCAGCTTTCAATTCTTTTGATTGGTGGATCCCCCAGTCGCGACCAACAATATCTACATGCTCGTTGTTTTTACATTTCAAGAGCTCCTTCGACAATTCCTCAGGATAGTCGATGTGGAAAAACTTGGGCAAAAACGAAATGTGAGTCATCGACTTGATCGGTTTCAATCCAGGGATTATTGGCACGGTAATTCCAATTTCGCGGCACGCATCCACAAATGCGAAGTATTTTGAATTGTCAAAGAACATTTGCGTGACGATGTATTCCGCGCCAGCGTCTACCTTTGCTTTCAAATTCTGCAAATCTGTTGTGAGATTCATCGCTTCGAAATGCTTTTCAGGATAACCAGCCGCGCCAATGCAAAAATCGGTTGGTTCGAGCGTGATGTCGTCCATCAAATAAACACCATTGTTCATCTCGCCAATTTGCTTGATCAAGTCAACCGCGAACTCGTGACCATCCTTGTGCGGACGAAAATTTGATTCTGTTTTGATGGAGTCTCCACGCAATGCCAACACATTGTCAATTCCTAGAAACTGAAGATCGATTAAGGCATTTTCTGTTTCCTCCTTGCTAAATCCGCCACAAATAAGGTGAGGAACCGCGTCAACATCATATTTATTCATGATGGCGGCACAAATCCCAACCGTTCCCGGTCTCTTACGAATGGAAATTTTTTCGAGCAAACCGTTTTCGCGCTCCTTGTAAACAAACTCCTCGCGGTGATACGTTACGTTCACGAATTTCGGCTTGAATTCCATGAGCGGATCGATGCCATCATAAATGGACTGAATGCTTTTTCCCTTTAGCGGAGGAAGGATTTCAAATGAAAATAATGTGTCTTTCGCAGACGAAATGTGATCGGTAACTTTCATGCAATAATTTTCTTGACGCCAAAGATACATTTTTGCTCGGGGAATCACAGTTCGATCTGCACGGAAACGTTATACTTTCTTAAAATTGGATGAGAAACGTTACCGCAAAAACATCTCAGCATAAACCAAGTCCGTCTGCGTGGTGATTTTTATGTTCGAATCGTTGCCAATGATGGTCTCAATTGTGTGCCCAGCCTCTTCCACCAAACTAGCATCGTCGGTAATTCCTGGATGAAAGGGTAATTCGTAGGCTTCTATTAAAATTTCGCGCTTGAAACATTGTGGGGTTTGCACGATAAAGTATTCAGAACGGTCAACGGTCTCTGTACCAGCGCCATTTTTCCTGCGCAACGATTCCGAAATGTTGATGATTGGTATTACAGCTCCAGCTTTTTCAGCCTCTGCAAAACATTGGCGAATGGTATCTTGCCCTACAAGGGGACGCACACCATCGTGCACTCCAACGATTGCTCCTGTGCATTTTTTTAGGGCATTCTTGATGGAGTCGTAGCGCTCCCTTCCACCAACTACAATACGGTGCGGCAACTTGAAATCGTATTCTACCAGAAGCGATTCCCAATAGTTTAACCAATCTTCTGGCAGCGTTAGTAAAATTTCCATTTTCGGATCGAAGCGATAAAAGCACTCAATCGTGTGCATCAATATAGGTTTGTCGTGCACGAGCATAAATTGTTTCGGAAGCGAAGAACGCATTCTGCTCCCTAGTCCACCAGCCGTAATAATTATTGAGTTGTTGCCCACGTATCGTTTTTAGCTTCGATAAGATACAAAAAAAGGCCATTCAATCCACAAAGGACAATGACCGATTACTATAGTGTACTGAGTTCTTATTTTCGTTTATCTGGATTTGCCTTCGCGGCGTCGTTGAATTTCTTCTGCTTCGTGAGCCAAACTCCAAGTCCAAAAAATCCAAGAAGTAATATTCCAGTATTCATGATTGACGTAATTCCCGAGTCTGCGTCAAATGGTGACAACACTGTTTGGAACAAATCTCCTAATCCCCAAAAAAAGTCAATTGAACTCATAGTTTCTCATGTTTGAGTTACAAAGAAAATGAAAAATTCTGATTCATCAAGGATTTTAGATGGATTATTGGATTTCTGGACGCAGAAGTGCTCCCGTACTTTTTCAAAAGCTGCGCTTTTTCTTGCGTTGGATTTTTGGAAGCGTCGGCGAACTTCCGTTCTCTTTCGAAGGTGTTACTTTCTCTTGCGCTTGGATTTAGTTTTCGTTCAGCGAAAGGACTAAATCCAACGATCCAATTAATCTAACAATCCAATCATCTACCCCGCCACCAACAACGTCAACTCAATAAACTGTTCTACCGACAAAACTTCTGGGCGCAAGGCCAAAAATTCATGCTCAATGTTCTTGTCTTTGATCAATTGTTTAATCGAATTGCGAATCGTTTTTCGGCGCTGATTGAATGCCATTTTCACGACTTGAATGAATAGTGATTCGTCGCAGGGGAGTGATTCTCGTTCGTTTCTCGTTAAGCGAATCACGCCCGATTTCACCTTCGGTGGCGGATTGAAAACGTGCTCATCTACCGTGAAACAGTACTCGATATCGTAAAATGCTTGCAAAATCACAGAGATAATTCCGTACTGCTTCGTGCCGGGTTTTTCGGCGATGCGCAATGCCACTTCTTTCTGAAACATCCCCATAATCTCAGGAATTTGATTCCGATATTCAAGGCATTTGAAAAGTATTTGCGAAGAGATATTGTACGGGAAATTTCCAACGACTCCGAAAGGTTCATCGCCCATGTATTTTTTCAAATCGGCGCGCAAGAAGTCGGCATTGTGAATTTTTCCTTTCAATGCGGGATAATTTGCTCCGAGAAAAAAAATGCTCTCCGTATCGATTTCCATTACGGTGAGGTCCAACTCGGCGTCCAACAAGTAAGAGGTGATCGCTCCCATTCCTGGGCCGATTTCCAGCACACGATTGCACCCTTGATGTTTTCCATATTGTTGTGCAATCTTCTTACAAATATTTTTATCAGTTAGGAAATGTTGTCCGAGGTGCTTCTTTGCTTTTACACTCATTTTTTGAATTCGTCAAGTATGGTCAACATCGTTCTGAATGCCACAAAACGACCAGCATAACGGGTTGAATGATCTTGTTGGAGACGCGGTGCATGTGTTGCCTGGTAATCGTCGTAAGTTTCCTGGGATTCACTCACATAACTTACGGCATACGTTACGCCGCCCTCCTCTTCGCCATGAACGCGCGAAATGCGACTTTCGATAAAACATCCTGTGCTCATCACGTCTGGAATGTGCGTGGAACGCATCCAATCGAGCCAATCGTTCTCAACCTCGGGGTCGAGACTCACCGTTACATTGTACAAAATCATAGCGCAAAGTTACGAAAGTTTGAGCTAGTAAACTTCGAGGATATTGTGAACGTCTACCAAGTGAACGTAGCCGCTTTTTGCGCCCATTACCATGAATTTATTTTTCCCTTCACGCGGGTGCATGAATTGGTAAGTGGTGTTGATCGTTTCTGCGTAGTTGAGATCTGTGTCACAAAAATGATGTGTAAAAGCATCGGATGGAAGTTCGTCACTTTTCACTCCTGCCGGGGCTTTGAATTTCTGAAATTGATTTCCAGCCACGATCATCAACGTGTTGAATTTATTGATCTTGAATTCGAGCGTTTTGTTGGGCCGAAGAATCGACGCATGAATCTCTCCATTTTTGGAGTTTCCAGCAACGAAAACAATAATTTCGTAGTCGGATTCATTTCGAATCACCGCGTCGTATGTTCCCGATTTTGTGTCGAGTGCAGATACGCCTGAAGGATTTTTGAACGAGGAGTTTTTTGAAGAGAAACAGCTGTCGTCTGGGTGATTGGTTTTCAATTGTGCATCGGCGATCAAATCGTCGTAAATGGATTCCATGCGCTCATTGCTAAAGGATTTCCGAAGCACCAAATCGACATCTAATCCGAACTGTACGGGCGTCATCATCGGGTCGAGGCTGTCCGTTTTTTCGAAAGGGTGATCCATTTCTCGGAGGAGCGAATCCATGCGAATGCGTTCTTCTTTGCTAAATTCTCGGAACGAGGTGTCGTTGGAAAACTCCGTGTGTTCTACGTTGCTAAATGGCTTAAAAACAAGAAGTAAGATGGTTGTTCCGACCAACAGAATGATGAATGCCCCCATAAAAATTGGCTTCCAACGGAACGGCGTGCTACCTTGTTTATGATTTTTCACTGTCAGATTTCCTTGCTTTAGATCTTTACGAAGGTCGTTGATCTTATAATGGTGTTCGTTGTTGAGTTGCACATGTGACATCCGCTCGAGAATCCAATTGGCTAAGCGCACTGTGCATGTGTTGGCGCGAATGGTTTCCAATATTCGATCGACATAACCCAACTTTAAGGAGTAGGAAGCACGCGAAAGATAATTGAGCGAATCAATGATCTCATTTGAGCAAAGAGGCTGCAGGGCATTCACCAGTTCTTGTTCGTCCTTGGTCGATTCGGTGAGTACTTTTAGTTGATCCAATCGTTTTTGCAATGGTCGAAAAAGTTGATCTTCAACCACTGCTATATGGTCGTTGTCCAACAACTGAGTGAACGAAAACGCCGACTTTCGATCGGTATCCGAATTGATCTCTGCGCGAAGCAAGCGATCCGATAACACAGGCGACAAAAACCCTTGGTATTGTTGTGATAGTAAGTGTTCCAAGTGTTTGGCGCTGTCTACAAATAAGCTTAGTTTTTTCCCGAGTAACGCGTCTTTGAGTGAGGGAATTTGCTCAATCCAACCGTAAAACACGATGCTTGAAGGATCCCGCACTGTTTCTTGAAATGCACTGAATTCTTCGGTCGTAAATCCTGCTTGTTCCGCTATTTCATTTCCTTCGCTTTCCAGTTTTTCTCGGAACGAGTTCATGCCATCAGGGGAGAGCAAGTCAGACTGAGTGGTATAGAGCGATTTAAATGTTGACAGTGGAATAAACTTCCGCATAGTTACTTGTTTGACAATAAAATTATGCTTTTTGCTTTATTATTAATACTTTGCATGCTACAATCATCCAAAAATACAGCATTGCTATGAAAATTATTCTCTTCTTCTCCTTTCTGAGTGTTTCAATTGCTGGAATCGCACAAAACACGTGGAGCGACAATGTTGCGCAAATCGTATATGATAAATGTAGTCAATGTCACCACACAGGTGGAGTAGGACCATTTCCATTAATGACTTATGCTCAAACAAGTCCGATGGCTTCGGCTATTCAGGCGGCCATTTCATCTAACGCGATGCCGCCATGGCCGCCGAACAATAACTTTCAGCAATATTCGCATGACCGTTCGTTATCAACAGCGGAAAAATCAGCTTTGTTGGACTGGATTGCAACGGGTACACCCGAAGGTGTTGCTGCAAATACACCCCCACCGCCAGTCTATTCGGGAGGCGTTTTGCTCGGAGCGGGAGACTTGGAGGTTCAAATTCCAACCTACATGAGTAAGGCGTTAGCGAATGGAGATGATTACGCTTGTTTTGCAATGCCATCAGGCTTAACGCAAGATCGCGTAATTCGTGCGGTGGAAATCATTCCTGGAAACCGAGAAATTGTTCACCATGCACTTATTTATATCGATCCAAGTGGGAATTCTTTAACGGACACCATAGGTGGAGATTGTGGAGCGCCAAATTCTGCGGATGCAAAATTGGTTATGGGATACACACCCGGAAGTTCGCCTCTCACCTTGCCAGCGGCCAATCCACTCAAGTTGGGGATGACGATGCTCGCGAATTCGCAGATTTATTTCGCCATGCATTACCCCGCCGGAAGCTATGGCGAATATGACAGTACACGGGTTATCTTCCATTTCTATCCTCCTGGAGAAACAGGAATTCGCGAAGTTATAACCGAACCGGTTCTTCAAAAATGGAACATGGTGATTCCGCCCAATCAAATGACGCCTGTATCGGCTCAATATCCACCGGGAACGACTGGTTTACCTGTTGATATTTCTATTTTGAGCGTTTTCCCACACATGCACCTCCTCGGTAAAACGATCAAAGCATTCGCGATTCAACCAAATTTGGATACGCTTAAGCTGATTGATATTCCAAGTTGGGATTTCCATTGGCAAGATTTTTATTTTTTCAAAAACATTCAGAAAGCGGAGCAAGGATCTATCCTCAAAGCGACAGGAACCTATGACAACACGGCAACGAACCCGAACAATCCTAGTAGTCCGCCAGTTACGGTGTACGCAGGACTGAATACAACGGACGAAATGTTTTTGGTTTACGCACACTACATGTTGTACCAGGCGGGTGATGAAACGTACAATTTGGACAGTTTGATGAATTTGAGTACGAATTCCATCATGGAAGCATCGCAATCGGAATCGCTGTTTAGCGTGTATCCGAATCCGTTTTCGAATGGCGTGAACATCTACAGTCCGAAGTTGAAATCGGGCGATGTACTCTCGATTTATATCTACGACATGCAAGGGAAAATCGTTCGGAAGTTGATGCAAAATTCAGCAATTACAGCCAATGAATTCCTAATTGAATGGGATGGAAACAGCGACTCTGGAGAAAATGTTGAATCTGGATTGTACTATATGTCGATCAACAGAAACGGCGAGTTCTCGAATCATCGGATGGTGAAGCAGTAAGTAGTTGGTTCACTTCAGACTTGCCCATGGCGGTAGTGGATTAGTGCTGTTTTGCTTTAGAGCACGCTGTTTTGATTTCAAGTGAATGGAAAGCACGGTCTCAGGCTTCATGGATTATTATACTGCGGATGTCATCGCTTACAACGATTACTACCCATACGGCATGTTACTCCCTGGTAGACATGGGGAGGAAGCGAGTGCAGATTATCGCTACGGCTTCCAAGGACAAGAGAAGGATGACGAGGTGAAAGGGAAAGGGAACTCGGTTAATTACAAGTACCGAATGCACGATACTCGAATCGGTAGATTCTTTGCTGTTGATCCTTTGGCTCCGAAGTATCCGCATTATACTCCTTATCAATTTAGTGGCAATAAAGTGATTGATCACGTTGAGTTAGAGGGGTTAGAGGAAGGAGACCCAAGGATGAATACTAATGGTAATAGCTTCCCTGAAGGATCAACTGTTTCTGTTGGTGCATCAGGGTCAAATAATTCAGGACTGATTGGGACCAACTATAATTTTAATCTAGATATGCAAAAAAGCTCTTGGAGCCATGAATTTAGATTTAATTTCTCTACTTCAGTCGATTTTTATGGGAGGAAGAATGATGTTAATTATCTTGGATTAGGTAATACGACAAGGGCTGGAATAGGGTTTGCTAAAAACTTGTACACTAACGAGAATTCTGAGATTGGTAATCCAATGAAGTGGGGTGTATTCCCAGCTGCGCAGGATTTGCAATCCTTCGCAAATTGAACAGTAATTGAGTTCCCAAACGAGGAAGTTAAAGTTTGAAATAACAAACAAGATTTGAAAGATCAGGATACGCACAGTACAGCTTTTTCGTAAAACTCAAAAGTGGAAATCGGTCTTCTCTCATTCTCTCCTTTTGTTTCCCCGCTACCGCAAGAATCTTTCTTGTGGTAATTTAGTTCTCGAGTACCAAAAATAATTACTAACTTAAAGTA